>NZ_QQWW01000017.1:0-77291 GCF_003950435.1 Sphingomonas sp. ABOLG | reverse complement strand
ACTCTAGAAGCCTGGTCATTCGACCACGTTACCTCACCCATGTGCATGCGCAATAAGCCGCTGTCTGACCTTGGTACCGTTCTCGGCCAGCCACCCTCATTCCCGACGGCGATGCCCGGACGCTTACCGTTGGAGGGATGTAGGACAGCGGCGCCGCGTGCGCGGCGAGGGTTGCGATTATGGATTCCCGCCTGCGCGGGAATGACGAAGGACGGCGCTAGGCGATGCCGTGGTAGCTTTTGAACCAGTCGACGAAGCGGGGGATGCCGACCTCGATCGGGGTGGTGGGGGCAAAGCCGTGGTCGCGCTGGATCGCGGAAATGTCGGCATAAGTGGCCGGGACGTCGCCGGGCTGCATCGGCTCCAGGCTGCGCACCGCCTTGATGCCGATCGCATCCTCCAGCACGTCGATCATGTGCAACAGCCGTTCGGGCTTGTTGTTGCCGATGTTGTAGACCCGGTGCGGCGGACGGCTGCCATCGTCGGCCGGCGGGCTGTCGGTCACCGCGATCACGCCGGAGACGATATCGTCGATGAAGGTGAAATCGCGGCTCATGTCGCCATTGTTGAAGACGCGGATCGGCTTGCCCTTCAGAATCGCGTCGGTGAACAGCCAGGTCGCCATGTCGGGGCGGCTCCACGGGCCGTAGACGGTGAAGAACCTGAGGCCGGTCAGCGGCACGCGATAGAGATGGGCATAGACATGGCCCATCAGCTCGTCCGACTTCTTGGTCGCGGCATAGAGCGAGACCGGCGCGTCGACGCGATCATCCTCGGCGAACGGCAGCTTGGTATTGCCGCCATAGACCGAGCTGGAGGAGGCGTAGCTCATCGACACGAGGCCGTCGCATGACCGGGCATATTCGAGCAGATTGACCTGCCCGACGACGTTCGACTGGACGTAGGCGTGCGGGTTGGTGAGCGAGTAGCGCACGCCCGCCTGCGCGGCGAGATGGACGATATGGGTGATGCGGTGCGGTGCCAGCGCGGCGGTGAGCGCCGCCTGGTCGGCGATGTCGACAGCAGTGAAGGTGAAGTTCGCTCCGGCGAGCGTCGCGAGGCGATCGTGCTTCAGCTGGACGGCATAATAATCGTTGAGATTGTCGATGCCGACGACCTGCTCGCCGCGATCAAGCAGTTGCCGCGCGACGGCGGCACCGATGAACCCGGCCACGCCGGTGACGAGATAGGCCATATGCTCCGCTTCCCTGTGTCTGGCGCCGCCCTAACGCCTGAGCATTGCGGCGAGCTTAAGACAACAGGGGCGGGCCGGTCGCCCCGGCGCCCGCGCGGGCGCCGGGGCTGGTGGATCAGGCTGCCTCGGCGAGGTCGACGGGCAGGCGGATGAGATAGTCGAACGCCGACAGCGACGCCTTCGACCCTTCGCCCATCGCGATCACGATCTGCTTGTACGGCACGGTCGTGCAGTCGCCGGCCGCGAAGATGCCGGGGCGCGAGGTTTCGCCGCGATGGTCGATCTCGATCTCGCCGCGGTTGGACAGGGCGACCGTGTCCTTCAGCCATTCGGTGTTGGGGACGAGGCCGATCTGGACGAAGATGCCCTCCAGCTCGATCTCATGCAGCGTGTCGTGATTGCGATCCTTGTAGGTGAGCGAGGTCACCTTGCTGCCGTCGCCCTTCACCTCGGTGGTGAGCGCAGAGGTGATGACCTTCACGTTCGGGAGGCTGGCGAGCTTGCGCTGAAGCACCGCGTCGGCGCGCAGGTCACGGTCGAACTCGATCAGCGTCACATGGGCGACGATGCCGGCGAGGTCGATCGCGGCCTCAACGCCCGAATTGCCGCCACCGATCACCGCGACGCGCTTGCCCTTGAACAAGGGGCCATCGCAGTGCGGGCAATAGGTCACGCCCTTGTTGCGATAGGCGTCCTCGCCCGGCACGTTCATCTGGCGCCAGCGTGCGCCGGTCGACAGGATCACGGTGCGCGCCTTCAGCGTTGCGCCGCTTTCCAGCGTCACTTCGTGGAGGCCGCCTTCCTGCGTCGCCGGGACGAGCTTCGCTGCCTTCTGCAGGTTCATCACGTCGACGTCATAGTCGCCGACATGCTGCTCGAGCTGGGCGACCAGCTTGGGCCCCTCGGTATGCGGGACGGAGATGAAATTCTCGATCGACATGGTGTCGAGCACCTGGCCGCCGAACCGCTCGGTGGCGATGCCAGTGCGGATACCCTTGCGCGCGGCATAGATCGCCGCCGACGCGCCGGCCGGACCGCCGCCGACGACGAGCACCTCGAACGGCTCCTTGGCCGAGATCTTCTCCGCGGTGCGGGCGACCGCGCCGGTGTCGAGCTTGGCGAGGATCTGCTCCACGTCCATGCGCCCCTGCGCGAACGGCTCGCCGTTGAGGAAGATCGCCGGGACCGACATGATCTGCCGCGCCTCGACCTCGTCCTGGAAGGCGCCGCCCTCGATCGCGACGTGGCGGATGCGCGGGTTGAGCACGCTCATCAGGTTCAGCGCCTGCACCACGTCGGGGCAGTTCTGGCAGGTGAGCGAGAAATAGCTTTCGAACTGATAGTCGCCGTCGAGCGCCCGGACCTGCGCGATCACTTCCTGCGACAGCTTCGACGGGTGGCCGCCGACCTGCAGCAGCGCGAGGACGAGCGAGGTGAATTCATGCCCCATCGGCACGCCGGCGAAGCGCACGCCGATGTCGGTGCCGACACGGCGGATCAGGAACGAGGGGCGACGCTGGTCGTCGTCGGCGCGCACCACGCTGACCTGGTCGGACAGCGCGGCGACCTCGTCCAGCAGCTCCATCATCTCGCGCGACTTGGCACTGTCGTTGGTGGAGGCGACCAGCTCGATCGGCTGGCGGATGTTGGCGAGATAACCCTTGAGCTGGGTCTTCAGATTCTGGTCGAGCATCAAAAGCCCTTTTCGTGATTGCTGTCTGCCGTCACGTCAGCGGTGCGGCCCCGCGTCGGGGGCAGGGGGGAGACGCGGGGGGAGGGCGCCGCACCGCTGGCGTGAGGGCAGGTGGGGGGACCGTCGTCGCCCCGGCCGCGTGGCCGGGGCCCATCCTTGTCCCGCATACCGGGCGCGGGGGCGCGCCTGCGGGGTGGTGGATGCCGGGACGGGCCCGGCATGACGGCGTTCTGGACGGGGCCGTTACGCTGCCCCGTCCATGATCGGTGCGTTGCCGCTCAGATCTTGCCGACGAGGTCGAGCGACGGGGCGAGCGTGGTTTCACCCTCTTCCCACTTCGCCGGGCAAACCTCACCCGGGTGCGCCGCAATGTACTGCGCCGCCTTGATCTTGCGCAGCAGCTCGACCGCGTTGCGGCCGACGCCTTCGCTGGTGACTTCCATCAGCTGGATCACGCCATCGGGATCGACGACGAAGGTGCCGCGATCGGCGAGGCCCTGGCCAGCGCGCAGGATCTCGAAATTGTTCGAGATGGTGTGGTTCTGGTCACCCAGCATGGTGAACTTGATCTTGCCGATCGCCGGCGAAGTGTCGTGCCATGCCTTGTGGCTGAAATGCGTGTCGGTCGACACCGAGTAGATCTCGACGCCCATCTTCTGGAACGTCTCGTAATGGTCGGCGAGGTCCTCCAGCTCGGTCGGGCACACGAAGGTGAAGTCGGCCGGGTAGAAGAAGAACACCGCCCACTTGCCACGGGTATCGGCGTCGGTGACGGTGATGAACTTGCCGTCCTTGTAGGCCTGGGTCTCGAACGGCTTGATGGTCGTGCCGATAAGCGACATGCGTAACTCCTTGGGTGTATCCGAGGCCCCGAGATAGTGCGCCGCAGCGAGTGATCCAATCGTTTATATTGGATGTGGGTGATCGAAAGAGTCGATTACCGTTTTCCTGAATACACCGCTTTTCAACGGGTTGGGATCGCTGGGGTGCCGCGCGACCGACTGGTCGACGGATCAACGCATTGCGGCGCGGCAAGGATCCTGCCGCGGCACATCATTTCGTCGCCTGTGGCTTGCCGGCGCCAGTAACGTCGCCTAGCCTCATGGTTAACGGGGCGGGGAAAACATGATGTCGCAGCGAAAGGTGGCGCTGATCACCGGCGTGACGGGGCAGGACGGGGCGTATCTGTCCGAATTGCTGCTGGCCAAGGGCTATCAGGTCCATGGCGTGAAGCGACGATCATCTTCGTTCAACACGGGGCGGATTGAACATATCTATCAGGATCCGCACGAAGACGATCCGCGCTTTCACCTTCATTATGGCGACCTGACCGACGCGACCAACCTGATCCGGCTGGTGCAGCAGGTGCAGCCGACCGAAATCTACAATCTGGCGGCGCAGAGCCATGTGCAGGTGAGCTTCGAATCGCCCGAATATACCGCCAACGCCGATGCGATCGGCACCTTGCGGCTGCTGGAGGCAATCCGCATCCTGGGGCTGGAGCAGACGACGCGGTTCTACCAGGCGTCGACGTCGGAGCTGTACGGGCTGGTGCAGGAAGTGCCGCAGCGCGAGACGACGCCCTTCTACCCGCGATCACCCTATGGAGTGGCGAAGTTGTACGCTTACTGGATCGTGGTGAATTATCGCGAGGCATATGGGATGCACGCCTCCAACGGCATCCTGTTCAACCACGAGAGCCCGGTACGCGGCGAGACGTTCGTCACGCGCAAGATTACGCGGGCGGCGGCGGCGATCAGGCTGGGGCGGCAGGAGCGGCTGTATCTCGGCAACCTCGATGCGCGGCGCGACTGGGGCCATGCGCGAGACTACGTCCGCGGCATGTGGATGATGCTGCAGCAGGACGAGCCGGACGATTATGTGCTGGCGACCGGCGAGACGACGCCGGTGCGGCATTTCGTCGAATGGGCGTTCGCCGATGTCGGGATCACGCTGCGCTGGCATGGCGAGGGGGTGGCCGAGAAGGGCTATTGCGATCGCAGCGGCGATTGCCGGGTGGAGATCGACCAGCGTTATTTCCGGCCGACCGAGGTCGACCTGCTGATCGGCGACCCGCGCAAGGCGAAGCAGAAGCTGGGCTGGGCGCATGAGACGCCGGTGCGTGACCTCGCGCGCGAGATGGTGCTGGCGGACCTGGAGGAGATGAAGACCGCTCCGATCGCCCGGGGCGCGTGACATGCCCCTATTAGGCGCCCCGCATGGGACGATCATCAGCGGGACGGCCGTGACCGGGGCGGCGGCATGATTGGGGCGCGTTATGCGCTGGCGGGCAAGCGAGTCTTCGTAGCGGGGCATCGGGGGATGGTGGGGTCCGCGCTGGTGCGCCGGCTGGAGCGCGAGGCGTGCACCATTGTGACCATCGATCGTGCGGGGCTGGACTTGAGGGATCAGGCGGCGGTGCGGGCATGGTTTGCAGCCAACCGCCCGGATGCCGTGTTCCTGGCGGCGGCGCGGGTGGGCGGCATCCTGGCCAACGATCGCCATCCGGCCGATTTCCTGCACGACAATCTGATGATCGCCGCGAACGTCATCGAGGCGGCGCACCGATCGGGGTTGGAGAAGCTGCTGTTCCTCGGGTCGTCGTGCATCTACCCGCGGCTGGCAGCCCAGCCGATCCGCGAGGAGGCGCTGCTGGCCGGGCCGCTGGAGCCGACCAACCAATGGTATGCGATCGCCAAGATCGCTGGGGTCAAGCTGGTCCAGGCCTATCGCCGCCAGCACGGCTGCGACTTCTTCGCCGCAATGCCGACCAACCTTTATGGTCCGGGCGATAATTTCGACCTTGAATCGAGTCATGTCCTGCCGGCGCTGATCCGCAAGGCGCATGAGGCGCGCGTTGCGGGGGCGGTGGCGATGCCGATCTGGGGCAGCGGGACGCCGCGGCGTGAATTCCTGCACGTCGACGACCTGGCCGACGCCTGCGTGTTCCTGATGATGCATTATTCGGACGATGCGCCGATCAACGTCGGGTCGGGCGAGGAAGTGACCATCCGCGAGCTGGCGGCGATGGTGGCGCGCGCGATCGGGTTCGACGGCGCGATCGTGGCGGACCCGGCGAGGCCCGATGGCACGCCGCGCAAGCTGGTCGATTCAGGCCGGCTGCGTGCGCTGGGATGGCAGCCGCGCATCGCCTTGGGGGACGGGATTGCGGCCACCTGTCGCTGGTTCTGCGAGACGACGGGCGCGGTGCGCGGCGGGGGTTAGGGCTGGCGACACGAAACGAAACACGACATTAGCCCCCTCATCTGACAATAATGATGCGGGAATGGGGATGACGAGAGGCCAGGAGATCGCCGCCAAGGTCGAGGCGTTCGTGCGCGGGACGATCGTGCCGTACGAACGGGATCCGCGGTGCGGCACGCACGGGCCATCCGACGAACTGGTGCAGGAAATGCGCGGGCTGGCGCGCAAGGCGGGCGTGCTGACGCCGCACATCCTGCCCGACGGTGGCCATTTGACGCATCGCGAGACGGCGGACGTGCTGCGCGCGTCGGGCCTGTCGCCGCTGGGGCCGCTGGCGGTGAACGTGATGGCCCCGGACGAGGGCAATATGTACCTGCTTGGCCAGAAGGCGAGCCCCGAGCTGAAGGAGCGGTTCCTGAAGCCGCTCGTCGCCGGCGAGGCGCGTTCGGCTTTCTTCATGACCGAACCGGCGATGGACGGCGAAGGCGGCGGTGGCGCCGGTTCCGACCCCTCGATGATGCGCACCACCGCAGTGCGAGACGGCAACCATTGGGTCATCAACGGCCGCAAGACGTTCATCACCGGCGCTGATGGCGCAAAAGTCGGCATCGTCATGGCCAAGGCCGACGAAGGGGCGTCGATGTTCCTCGTCGACCTGCCCGACCCCGCGATCCGCATCGAACGCGTGCTCGACACGATCGACAGCTCGATGCCGGGCGGCCATTCGGTGGTGACGATCGACAATCTTCGCGTGCCAGCGGACCAGATGCTGGGCGATCCCGGCGATGGCTTCAAGCTGGCGCAGGTTCGCCTCGCGCCCGCGCGGCTGACGCACTGCATGCGCTGGCACGGCGCCTGCGCCCGCGCGCATGAGATTGCGACCGATTACGCCAACCGCCGCCATGCCTTCGGCAAGCCCCTGGTCGACCATGAAGGCGTCGGTTTCATGCTGGCGGAGAATCTGATCGACCTGAAACAGGCCGAGCTGATGATCGATTGGTGCGCCGACGTGCTCGACACCGGCGTGCTGGGCACGGTGGAAAGCTCGATGGCGAAGGTCGCGGTGTCGGAGGCGCTGATGCGCATCGCCGATCGCTGCGTCCAGGTGATGGGGGCGACGGGGGTCAGCGGGGACACGATCGTCGAGCAGGTGTTCCGCGAAGTGCGCGCCTTCCGCATCTATGACGGCCCCACCGAGGTTCACAAATGGAGCCTGGCGAAGAAGGTGAAGCGCGACTGGAAGGCGGCGCAGGCCGGCTGACGCCGTGCGGCGCGGGGCGGCCTTGTGCCGGCATGCCCCCTGCCGCACAGTCGGCGACCGCGATGGCGTGGAAAACCGAAGAGGCCGGGGCAGCAGGCCCGGCGCGTAGATGGAGAATGTGATGCTGGGTCTGATGCAGTCGGGGCAACTGACCGTCGATACCTTCCTCGACCATGCCGCCACCTGGCAGCCGGGGCGCGAGGTCGTGTCGCGCGATGCGGCGGGCCATGTGACCCGCAGCAATTACGCCAGCATCCGCGACATGGCGAAGCAGGTGTCGTCGGCGCTGTCGCGCGCCGGCATCCGCCAGGGCGACCGGGTCGCCACCATGGGGTGGAACACGCACCGCCATGTCGCCGCCTGGTATGGTGCGACCAATATGGGCGCGGTGCTCCACACGCTGAACCCGCGGCTGTTCCTGGAACAGATCGTCTATATCGCTAATCACGCCGGCGATCGCATCCTGCTGGCCGATCCCAATTGTGCCGATCTGGTCGCGCAATTGCTGCCGCAGGCGCCGTCGATCGAGCGGGTGATCTTCCTGTGCGACGCGGCGTCGATGCCGGCGACCGATTATGCCGCCACCGCCTTCGACGACTGGATCGCGGGCGAGCCGGCGGAATATGCCTGGGGCGGGTTCGACGAGAATCTCGCCTGCGGCCTCTGCTACACCAGCGGGACGACGGGCAATCCCAAGGGCGTGCTGTATTCGCACCGCTCCAACTACCTCCATACCATGCTGACGCTGCAGGCCGATGCGCTGGCGTTGTCGGGACGTGACACGGTGCTGCTGGTGGTGCCGATGTACCATGCCAATGCCTGGGGCGTGGTCTATTCCGCGCCCGCGGTCGGCGCCAAGCTGGTGCTGCCGGGGCCCCGGATGGACGGCGAATCAATCTGCGACCTGATCGAGAGCGAGGGCGTCACATATTCCGCCGCGGTGCCGACGGTGTGGCAGGGGCTGCTGCAGTATCTGCGCACGTCGGGGCGGCGGATCGACACGCTCAGCCGGGTGACGATCGGCGGATCCGCGGTGCCCGAGGCGCTGGTGCGCGCGTTCCGCGACGAATATGGCGTCGAAGTCACGCAGGGCTGGGGGATGACGGAGACATCGCCGCTCGCCACCCTGTCCTCGCCCAGCGCCGAGGTGGCGGCGATGGACGACGATGCGCAGGTGGCGCACAAGATCAAGCAGGGCCGGCTGATGTGCGGGCTGAAGTTCAAGCTGACCGATGATGACGGCAACCCGCTGCCGCATGATGGCGAGACGTTCGGGCACCTCAAGATCAAGGGGCCGACGATCGTCTCCTCCTACTTTGGTGGCGAGGGCGGCGAGATCCTCGACGAGGAGGGCTATTTCGATACCGGCGACGTGGCGACGATCGACCGGCGCGGCTATATGCAGATCACCGACCGCGCCAAGGACGTGGTGAAGTCGGGCGGCGAATGGATCAGCTCGATCGAGATCGAGAATATCGCGGTCGGCCACCCATCGGTGGCGATCGCGGCGGTGATCGGCGTCGCGCATCCCAAGTGGGACGAACGACCGATCCTGCTGTGCCAGCTGAAGCCGGGCGAGGCAGCGACGGGCGACGACCTGCTCGCGTTCCTGGAGGGCAAGATCGCCAAATGGTGGATGCCCGACGACGTGGTCTTCGTGGAGGAGATCCCGCTCGGCGCGACGGGGAAGATCGACAAGAAGCTGATCCGGCAGCAGATGGCCGGCTATGTGCTGGCGGTGACGGTCGACTGACGCGCGCGGGCGCTTTCCGTCGATAATTGTCATCGAACGCAGGGCAATGACGCGATGATCGCCGCGCGCTACAGACGCGCGCAATGATCTCGCGTCGAACCTTGCTGGTGACCGGAGGGGCGGGAGCCGGGCTCGCGCTCGCCTGGGCGGTGTGGCCGCGCCATTATGCCGTCGACCTCGCGCCCGAGCGCAACGAGACCGCGATCGGCGCGTGGCTGAAGATCGCGCGAAACGGCCGCATCACCATTGCCGTGCCGCAGGCCGAGCATGGCCAGGGCGTCTATACCACCCTGCCGCAGATCGTCGCGGACGAGCTGGGTGCGGACTGGCGCACCATCGGGGTGGAAGCGGCGGTGCCGGGGCCGACCTATGCCAATCCGCTGGCCGCGGCAGCGCTGTTCGGCGGCGGACTGGCGCATGTCCCCGACGCGATCCGGCGCGAGCATTGGGTGCGATCGGGGCTGGTGCTGACCGGCGGCTCGACCTCCGTGCGCATGTTCGAGGCGCCGCTGCGCGAGGCGGGGGCGGCGGCGCGCGTGCTGCTGACGAAGGCGGCGGCGAAGCGCTGGGGCGTTGACTGGGGGGAATGCGACACCGCCGACGGCTTTGTCGTCAACGGCAACCGGCGGCTGCGGTTCGGCGAGCTGGCGGCGGAAGCCGCAGGGTTCGACCTGCCCGAGGAATTGCCGCTGCGCTTTGGTGACGAGGGGCGGTTGTCGGGCCAGTCGCTGCCACGGCTGGACGCGCCGGCGAAGGTCGATGGATCGGTGAACTTCACCGCCGACGTGCGGCTGCCCGACATGGTCTTCGCGACGATCGCGCAGGGCCCAGCGGGCGTCACACGCAGCCGGCTGGTGCGGGTCGACAAGCCGGCGGCGGACCGGGTGCGCGGCGTGACCGGGGTGGTCGAGAATCCGCATTGGGTGGCGGTGGTCGCCAACACCAGCTGGGCGGCGATCCAGGGGCTGGCGGCGCTTCGCCCGCGGTTCGAGACGCGCGGTGGGCTGGCGGACAGCGCGGCGATCGATGCCGGACTGGAGGCGGCGTTCGAGCGACCCGCACTGGCGTTTGCGCGGCACGGCGAGGCGGCGGACGAGCTGGCGGGCGATGTGGCGCGCGCGAGCTACGCGATCGGGCCCGGTGTCCACGCATCGCTGGAGACGCCGTGCGCGACGGCATGGTGGCACAGCGACCGGCTGGAACTATGGGCGCCGACGCAGGCGCCGGGGCTGGCCCGTGCCGCCGCCGCGCGCGCGATCGGCGTGTCCGAACAGGCCGTCACCATCCATCCGATGATGATCGGCGGATCGTTCGGCCGCGCGCTCGACCATGAGGCGGTGGAGCAGGCCGCGATCCTGGCGGCGACGCTGCGCCGGCCGGTGCAGCTGCTATGGACGCGGCGCGAGGCGACGCTGCACGACCGGTTCGGCGCGCCGGCGCGTGCGCGCATGGCCGCGCGGCTGGCGAGCGACGGGCGGATCCTGGACTGGCAGGCGCGCATCGCCACCCCCGCCACCGGCGCGGCGCTGACCGACCGATTGCTGGGCCATGATGCGCTGGCACGGTCGGCGATGTTCCTGCCCCAGCGCGCAGATGGCTATGCGATGGCCGGCGCGGTGCCGCCTTATGCCTTTCCGGCGGCGTCGATCCTCCACCATCCGGCCGATATCCCGCTGACCGTCGGGCATCTGCGCGGCGGGGCGGATCGCGCCAATGCCTTTTTCACCGAATGTTTCATCGACGAGCTGGCGCATCGTGCCGGGACCGAGCCGATGTCCTACCGGATCGGGATGCTGGGCCATGACCCGCAGCTCGCCCGCTGCCTCAGCACCGCCGCCGCGCTCGGCGAGTGGGACGGCGGGGCGGCGGGCACGGGGCAGGGGCTGGCGTGCCATGCCATGGCCGGCAGCCGGATCGCGCTGGTCGCCGAGGCGCAGCAGGACGGCAGCGGCGGGGTGAAGGTCGACCGGATCGTCGCTGCGGTGGATTGCGGGCGGGCGATCAACCCCGATGTCGTACGCCAGCAGGTGGAAGGCGGCATCCTGCTGGGCCTGGCGCTGGCGACCGGCCGGGCGCCGCATTTCACCGCCGGGCTGGCCGATACGCGCACGCTGGGCGACCTGCGGTTGCCGCGGCTGGCGGATACGCCGGAGATCACCGTCGAACTCATCCCCAGCCGGGGCGATCCGGGCGGGGTCAGCGACCTTGGCGTCGTGGCGGTTGCCCCCGCCATCGCCAACGCGCTGGCCGCCGCCGCGGGCAACCGCCCCCGCACCCTGCCGTTTGGAGCATCATGACCCCGCCCCCCGATCACCCCCCGATCGCGCCGCGCCGTATCGGCGTCCTGCTGATCAACCTCGGCACGCCCGACGCGCCCGATCCGCCCGCGGTGCGCCGCTATCTGGCGGAATTCCTGTCGGACCCCCGTGTCGTCGAGATCCCGCGGCTGATCTGGCAGCCCATTTTGCGCGGTGCGGTGCTGACCACGCGACCCAAGAAGTCGGCGCACGCCTATCAGCAGGTGTGGCGCGCGGATGGTTCGCCACTGGCGGCGATCACGCGCGCGCAGGCGCAGGCACTGGCCGGTGGCTTCGGGCCGGGCGTCACGGTGGATTACGCCATGCGCTACGGCAATCCGGCGATCGGCGACCGGATCCAGGCGCTGAAGGATGGTGGCTGCGATCGCATCCTGCTGGCGCCGCTGTACCCGCAATATTCTGGCGCGACGACGGCGACCGCGAACGACAAGGCCTTTGCCAAGCTGGCGCAGATGCGTTGGCAACCGGCGATCCGCACGCTGCCGCCCTACCATGACGATCCCGCCTATATCGCCGCGCTGGCGACGTCGGTGCGCCAGGCGATGGCCGCCTTGCCCTTCACGCCCGACGCGCTGCTGACCAGTTTCCACGGGATGCCCGAGCGGACGCTGAAGCTGGGCGACCCCTATCATTGCCAGTGCCAGAAGACGGCGCGGCTGCTGGGCGAGGCGCTGGGGCGCGAGGTGACGATCACCTTCCAGTCGCGGTTCGGCCGCGCCCGCTGGCTGGAGCCGGCGACCGATGTGGTCCTGGCCGAGTTGCCCGCGCGCGGCATCCGCAAGGTGGCGATCGTGGCGCCGGGCTTTTCCGCCGACTGCCTTGAAACGCTGGAGGAACTGGCGATCCGCGGGCGCGAGACGTTCATCGAGGCGGGGGGCAGCGACTTTGCCTATCTGCCGTGCCTGAACGACAGCCCGGTCGGACTTGATTTGTTACGCACGCTGATCCGCCGCGAGCTTGAAGGCTGGCTGCCCGTCACCTAGCGTTCGCGGACACTGAACGAGGGGGGACTGATGGGGCGGGTTGCGATCGTCACTGGCGGCACGCGGGGCATCGGTGAAGCCGTCAGCATCGCGCTGCGCGACATGGGCCTGACCGTGGCCGCCAATTATGCCGGCAACGACGCGCGTGCGGCGGATTTCACCGCGCGTACCGGCATCCGCGCAGTCCGCTGGGACGTCAGCGATCATGAGGCGTGCCTGGCGGGGGTTGCCGACGTGGAGGCGGCGCTGGGCCCGGTTGACGTGCTGGTCAACAATGCCGGCATCACCCGCGACGGCACCTTCATGAAGATGACCTACCAGATGTGGAAGGAAGTCATGGACACCAACCTTGGCGGGTGTTTCAACATGGCCAAGGCGGTGTTTCCGGGAATGCGCGAGCGACAATGGGGGCGGATCGTCAACATCGGGTCGATCAACGGCCAGGCCGGGCAATATGGTCAGGTGAATTACGCCGCGGCGAAGAGCGGCATCCACGGTTTCACCAAGGCGCTGGCGCTGGAAGGGGCGCGCGTCGGCGTGACCGTCAATGCCATCGCGCCCGGCTATATCGACACTGACATGGTGGCGGCGGTGCCGGGCGAGGTGCTGGACAAGATCGTCGCCAAGATCCCCGTCGGGCGGCTGGGCCGTGCGCAGGAGATCGCGCGCGGCGTCGCCTTCCTCTGTTCGGAGGACGGGGGCTTCGTCACCGGATCGACGCTGAGCATCAACGGCGGCCAGCACATGTACTGACCGCCGCCGCGGCTGCGGCCGCGGGGGTTATTCCACCAGGGCGAGCAGGCGGCGGGCGCTTTTGAGGTGTGGGGCGTCGATCATCTTCCCGTCGAGCTGAAGCGCGCCGGCGCCTGGATTGGCCTCGAACGCGGCGATGACGGCGCGGGCGTGGGTGATTTCGGCCTCGCTGGGGGTGAAGGCTTGGTTAATGACGGCCACCTGCGTCGGGTGGATCGCGAGCATGCCGGTGAAGCCGTCGCGGCGGCCGCGCGCGGCATAGGCGGCGAGGCCGTCGAGGTTGCGGAAATCGGGGAACACCGTCTCGATCGCGGGAACGCCGGCGGCATGCGCGCCGAACAGGGTGAGCGCGCGGACGACGCGATAGGGATCGGTGTAGCTGCCGTCCTCCTCACGCGCGCTGGTCGCGCCGATCGCGGCGGGGAGATCCTCCGCGCCCCAAGTTATGCCAGCGAGGCGGCCGGCGACGCTGCCGAAGGTGCCGAGCTGGAACACCGCCGCCGCCGTCTCGCTGGCGACAGGCAGGATCGCGTAGTCGCCGGGCAGGCGGTCGGTGAGCGTGGCGACGGAGGACGCGCCCTCCGCCTTGGGGAGGACGATGCCGTCGAGCGAAAGGCCGGCGAGCGCCTCCAGGTCGGCGGCGACGTCATCGCTGTCGATCGGATTGATTCGCACGAAGATGGCTGGGCCATCCTCGCGCGGCGCCTCGATCCAGGCGCGGACGGCGGCGCGCGCCTCCGGCTTGCGATCGGGGGCGACGGCATCCTCGAGGTCGAGGATCAGCGCGTCGGCACCGGTCGCGACTGCCTTGGGAAAGCGTTCCGGCCGGTCGCCGGGGACGAACAGGAGCGATCGCAACTTCATTTACCCATCTCCGCGAGCTTGCGTTCCCAGGCGAGCGCATCGCGCACGATGCCATCGAGATCGGCGCGCTTCGGCTGCCAATCGAGCGCGGCGAGGATCGCGCTATTGTCCGCCACCAGCTCGGCCGGATCGCCCGCGCGGCGCCCTCCGATGCGGCGCTCGATCGTCATGTTGGTGACCCGGTCGACCGCGTCGAGCACTTCGAGCACCGAAAAGCCGCGACCATAGCCGCAGTTGAAGGTGAAGCTTTCGGTCGGCGCGGCGATCAACTGCTTCAGCGCGGCGACATGCGCGTCGGCGAGATCGGAGACGTGGATGTAGTCGCGCACACCGGTGCCGTCGCGGGTGGCGAAATCGGTGCCGAACACGCCGACGGCGGCGCGCTTGCCGGTCGCCGCCTCGACCGCGATCTTGATGAGGTGGGTGGCGCCGACGGTGGACTGGCCGCTGCGCGATTGCGGATCGGCGCCCGCGACGTTGAAATAGCGCAGTGCGCCATAGTTCATCGGATGCACCGCCGCGACATCGCGCAGCATCGCCTCCGTCATCAGCTTCGACATGCCGTACGGATTGATGGGCAGTTGCGGGTCGGCCTCGGTGATCGGCGACTTCGTCGGGTTGCCGTAGGTCGCCGCGGTCGATGAGAAGATGAAGTGCGGTACGCCCTCGGCCACCGCGCTTTCGATCAGGCTGCGCGTAGCGGCGGTGTTGTTGCGATAATATTTGAGCGGGTTCTCGACCGATTCCGGCACCACGACCGAGCCGGCGAAATGCATGATCGCGCGGACGTTGTGATCGCGGATCACGTCGCGCACGCCCGGATCCTCGACCGCGATGTTGACGAAGGCGGCGCGCGGATTGACCGCCCAGTCGAACCCGGTGACGAGATTGTCGATCACGACGACGTCATGGCCGGAATCGAGCAGCGCCAGCACCGCGTGGCTGCCGATATAGCCGGCCCCGCCCGTCACCATCACCTTGCCGCCCAAAGTTTCGCCGCCAAGCGCCATGTCGATCTCCCTCTTTGCGTGCGACCTAGCGGCTTCCTACATGGGCCGCAAAGGAGACTGCATCCATGACCGAATATGCGACGCTTGCCGGTGGCTGCTTCTGGTGCACCGAGGCCGTGTTCAAGGACGTGATCGGCGTGGAAAGCGTCGAGAGCGGCTATATCGGCGGCACCGTGCCCAACCCGACGTACAAGCAGGTGTGCAGCGGCGATACCGGCCATGCCGAGGCGATCCGCGTCGGTTTCGATCCGCAGCAGATCAGCTATGGCGACCTGCTCGACATCTTCTTCGCGACGCATGATCCGACGCAGCTCAATCGCCAGGGCAATGACGTGGGCACGCAATACCGCTCCGCCATTTTCCCGATGACGGTGATGCAGGAGGAGCAGGCGAACCAGGCGATCGCGCGGGCGCAGGAAGACCATGACAAGCCGATCGTCACCACGATCGAATATGCCGACGAATGGTATCCGGCCGAGGATTACCACCAGGAATATTGGAACGGCGAGGGCCAGCGGAACCCGTACTGCCTGGCGGTGATCCCGCCCAAGCTGCAGAAGCTGCGCAAGAGCTTCGCGGCGCGATCCAAGGCCGCGACCGTCTCCGCCTGACGCGATGGCGTTCGACCTCCGCGCCGCGCTGCTGAAGAAGGCGGAGGTCGAAACCGCGCGGCTGGTGGACTTCGAGTTCCGGCTGCGCGCGCGCACGATGCGGTTGCTGGCCGCGGATCGGGGACGATGCCGATGCGCTGGTCGGGCGCATCGTTCGCGCGGATGATCCCGCGGTCGTTGCCGAGTTGGAGGCGGCGCATGGGCTGCCAGCCGGGGCGCTAGCGGCGGAGTATCGACGCAGTGTTTCCGACGCGCGGACGCAGCTGATCGAAGAGGTTGGCGATCCCGCGCCCTATCGGCTTGCCTGATGCCTAGCGGTGCGAGGCGCGGCACAGGCGGTCGTTGATCGCCGCGCCGATGCCGTTGTCTGGCACGGGGGCGATGGCGATGCGCGGGGGCGCGGCGGCGTCGGCGCGGTGGAGCGCGTCGAACAGGCGGGCGGCGGCCTCTACGGGATCGCCGGTGGCGGACAGGGTGTCGTCGCCAGTGATCTTATCGAAGCCGATCAGCCATTCGTCGCCTTGCCGCTCGGTGGCGTTGAGGCGCAGCGGCTTGGCGGGGGCGTAATGGGTGGCGAGCTGGCCGGGGGCGGTGACCTTTGCGCTGGGGGCGGCGGCTGACAGGCCGAGTTGTTCGGCGGTGATCGGGCCGGGGCGCAGGATCGTGCCGTTGCCGACGATGGTGGATTCGAGGCCGGCGGTCGTGGGACCGTCATCGAGGATCAGCGGCACGCGGTTGCCGAGGCTGGCAGCGACGTGTTCGGCGCGAGTCGGGCTGATCGCGTTGCTGGCATTGGCCGAGGGCGCGGCGAGCGGACGGCCAGAGGCGTGCAGCAGCGCCTGCATCGCGCGGTGCGCGGGTACCCGCAGCGCAATCGTGTCGAGCCCGGCGGTCACGAGGCCGGCGATTCCGGCTTCCGGGCGAAGCGGCAGGACGAGGGTGAGCGGGCCGGGCCACCAGCGATTCGCCAGCGCGCGCGCTTCATCGTCGAACACAGCGATCCGCTCGGCGGCGGCGCGATCTGGCAGGTGGACGATCAGCGGGTTGAAGCTGGGCCGGCCCTTGGCGGCGTAGATGCGCGCGACGGCATCGGCATTGGTTGCGTCAGCAGCGAGCCCATATACCGTTTCCGTCGGCACGGCGACGATCCCGCCCGCGTGGATCAGCGCCGCCGCCTGGGTGATCGCAGCATCACCAAAGGGCAAAATTCGAGGGATTTGAGCCATCATCGCCGGACGGTATAGCGGCGCGACACTGGAGAAGAACATGCCTTACACCGCCCCGGTCGCCGAGCAGCGTTTCGTGCTCGAGCATATCGTGCGCATCGCCGAGCTTGCCGCTACGGAACGCTACCATGCCGCCAGCCCCGACGTGATCGAGGCGGTGCTGGAGGGAATCGGGCAGCTGGCCGAGGGCGAATGGGCGCCGCTGGCGCGCGCCGGCGATACCGTCGGCGCGAAGTGGACGCCGGATGGCGTGGTGATGCCGGACGGCTACAAGGCCGCGTACAAGGCCTATGTCGAGGGCGGCTGGGGCACCATCGGCGTGCCGGAGGAATTCGGCGGGCAGGGCCTGCCGTTCGCGGTGCAATGCGCCGTGCTGGAGACGCTGGGCAGCGCCAACATGGGCTTTGCGCTGGCGCCGATCCTTTCGGTGGGCGCGATCGAGGCATTGCAGCACCATGGCACGCCCGAGCAGCAGGCGACGTGGCTGCCCAAGCTCGCGACGGGCGAGTGGACCGGCACGATGAACCTGACCGAGCCGCAGGCGGGCAGCGACGTCGGCGCGCTGCGCGCGACCGCCACGCCGCGGGGCGACGGCACGTTCTCGATCAAGGGGACGAAGATCTTCATCTCGTTCGGCGACCATGACCTCGCTGACAATATCGTCCACCTGGTGCTCGCCCGGACGCCCGATGCGCCCAAGGGGACGAAGGGCATTTCGCTGTTCCTGGTGCCCAAGGTGCGCAGCGACGGCACGTCCAACGACGTTCGCGTCGTTTCGATCGAGCACAAGATGGGGCTCCATGCCTCGCCGACGTGCGTGCTGTCGTTCGGCGATCATGACGATTGTGTGGGTGAGCTGATCGGGCCTGAGTTCGGCGGCATGCGCGCGATGTTCACGATGATGAACAATGCGCGGCTCAACGTCGGCCTGCAGGGCGTGCAGGTGGCCGAGGCCGCGACGCAGAAGGCGGTGGAATATGCCCGCGAGCGAGTACAGGGCGCGCGCGAGGGCAAGCCGGCGGCGATTATCGAGCATCCCGACGTGCGCCGCATGCTGATGCGGATGAAGGCGCAGACGCAGGCCGCGCGTGCGCTCGTCTATTACGCCGCCGGTCACGTGGATCGCGCCAATCTGGGCGACGATGCGGCGCGTGACCGGCTGGAAATCGCGACCCCGCTGGCAAAGGCGCATGGCACCGACATCGGCAACGAGGTCGCCAGCCTTGGCGTGCAGGTGCATGGCGGCATGGGCTATATCGAGGAGACGGGCGCAGCGCAGTTCTTCCGCGATGCGCGCATCACCCCGATCTATGAGGGGACGAACGGCATTCAGGCGGCCGACCTGGTGGGCCGCAAGCTGTCGCTGTCCAATGGCGCAGCGTTCGCGACGCTGATCGAGGATCTACGCGGCGCCGCGCATCCGGCGCTGGGCGAGCTGGTCGCCGCGTGCGACTCGGTCGGCCGGCGGTTGCAGACGGCGGATGCTGATGATCGGCTGGCCGCGAGCTATCCGTTCCTGACGATGCTGTCGGTCGCGACCTGCGGCTGGCTGCTGGAGCGGGAAGCGGCCGAGGCTGGCGATGATGCGTTCGGCAAGGCGAAGAAGGCGGTGGTCGCCTTCTACCTCGACCAGATCGTGCCCGAGGCGCTGGGCCTGCGCGCCGCGGCGGAGGCGCCGGCCGCGCCGCTCTACGCGCTCGAGGCGGAGGCGTTTGCCGCATGAGCTTGCCGTTCAACCTTCCCGCCTATCTGGAGCGCATCCGCCTGCCGGCACGCGCGACGGTCGACCATCATGGCCTGTCGGCGGTGCAGCGCGCGCACCGACTGGCAATCCCGTTCGAGAATCTCGACGTACCGCTCGGGCGCGGGATCAATATTTCGTCCGACGCGGTGTTCGGCAAGCTCGTCGTCGCGGGGCGGGGCGGCTATTGCTTCGAGCACAACCGGCTGTTCCTCGATGCGCTGGCGGCGCTGGGGTTCGAGGCGCGGCCGCTGCTGGCGCGGGTGTGGCTGAACGGCGGCGGGGTGCCGCCCAAGACGCACACGCTGAGCCTCGTCACCTTCGGGGATGAGCAATGGATCGCCGATCCGGGCTTCGGCGGCAGCTACACCCCGCCGATGCCGCTGGTGGATGGCGCCGAGGCGGAAGCGCCGGATGGCGCGACGTTCCGGCTGACTCGCGATGACGAGCACGGCTGGATGCTGCTGCGATATGGGCATGGCGGGACCACCGACGGGCGCGGCGGGGGCGAGGGGTTCCAGCCGCAATACAGCTTCACCACCGACACGGTGTGGCCCGCGGACCTGGAGATGGCGAACCGCTGGACGTCGACGGCGCCGGATACCCGCTTCACCACGCTGAAGGTGGTGAGCATCGTGCTGCCGCATGGCCTGGCGACGCTGACCGACCGGCAGTATCGCCGGCGGGCGGGGGAGGAAGAAACCTCCGCCACGATCGAGGATCCGCGCGTCTATCGCATGCGGCTGAGCATGATGTTCGGGATCGATCTGTCGAAGGAGGATGTCGCGGCGCTCGGGTTGTTCTGAGTCGCGCGCGAACAGCCGATGTATGAACGCCGCGGTCCTGATGGAGGCCGCGGCGTTGGAGGATATGGGTTCCCGCCTTCGCGGGAATGACGGGTCGGCCGGGCGTTACGCGTCGACCTCGATCACGCCGTCGCTGAGTTCCTCGGTGAACAGCGCCTTCACAACATCGTCGCGCGCCGTCAGCGTCGCGCGCTGGTTGACATAGCCCTTGTCGGTGATCTCGCCGGCGTCGATCGACGGGGGCGTGCGCAGGATGGCGAAGCGGCGGATGCGGCGCGAGGAGCCGCCGGCGGCGGCGTTGAACGCCTCCAGCTTTTCCTTCACCAGCGCCTCAAGCGTCGGGATCGGATCGGCGCCGGGCGATGCCTCCGCCAGCGTCTGCAGCGCGGCCTGCGATGGCCAGGCGAGGATGGCGATATAGGGCTTGTCCTGGCCGGCGATCACCACATCCTGAATGTACGGCGAGCAGGCGGCGCAGATGTCCGGCCGAAGCGTGCCGACCGAGACCCATGTGCCGGTCGACAATTTGAAATCCTCGGTCACGCGGCCGTCGAACACAAGGCCGAGCTCGGGCCGCTCGGGATCGATGAACTTGGCCGCGTCGCCGAGCATGTAGAAACCTTCCTCGTCGAAGGCTGCGGCGGTCTTTTCCGGGTCATTGTGATAGCCTCTCGTGACGGTCGGACCCTTCACGCGAACTTCCAGCTTGGCGCCGTTGGGCACGAGCTTGAGCGTCGAGCCCGGCAGCGGCAGGCCGATCAGGCCGACGCGTTCCGATGCCCAGTGAACGACGGTAACGCCCAAGGTTTCCGTCGCGCCGTACATGGTGGTGAAGGGCATGCGCTCACCCGTCTCGGCGATCGCCAGCGCCTGCATGCGATCGTAGAGATCGTCGGACAGCGTCGCGCCGCCATAGCCCATGCCGCGCAGGTTCTTGAAAAACGCCTGACGGAGTGTGGAATCGCGCTCCATCGCGTCGGCCAGCATGGCGAAGGCGACAGGGGCCGAACCGAAGCTCATCGGGGAGACTTCGCGCAGGTTCGCGATCGTCGTCTCGAACATGCCGGGGATCGGCTTGCCCTCATCGATGTAGAGCGTGCCGCCGCCGGCGATATTGGCGTTGAAGTGGATCGTGCCGGCAGAGATGTGGTTCCACGGCATCCAGTCGAGCGAAATCGGGTGATCGACGGGATCGGGATCATCGCGCAGCCCCTCGGACGCGGCGATGAGGTTCACGAACATGCCCTGATGCTGCGGCACGCCCTTTGGCATGCCGGTCGAGCCGGAAGTGAATAGATATTTGCCGACCGTCTCGTGAGTGAGCGCGTCGCGCGCTTCATCCACCGCCCGGGTGGCGGGCGTGCCGGTCAGGTCGCTGAAGGGGATGGTGCCCGCACCGCCATCCATGGTGACGAAGGTGAGCGAGGAGTCGAGATCGCGCAGCGTGGCGAAGGCGCGTTCGAACTGCGCGGCATTCTCGGCGAAGACGATGCGCGGACGAACGGTGTTGAAGCAATGTTTGAGCTTGGCGTGATCGGTCGAGATCAGGCTGTAGGCCGGGCTCAGCGGGGCGATCGGCACGCCCGCCGTAAAGCAGCCGAGCATCAGGATGCCGTGCGCGACCGAGTTGCCGCTGATGCACATCACCGCGTCATTGGCGCCCAGCCCGCGATCGAGCAGCCACTGCGCGACGCTGTCGGCGGCAGCCTTGCCCTCGCCATAAGTGACGCCCTGCCACCGGCCGTGGTTCGGCGCGCGCTGCATCAGCCACGGGCGATCGGGGTGGAGCGCGGCCTTTTCCGCCATGAGGTGCGGGATCGAGCGGGCGGGCGTGCCCATCGCATGGTTGGAGCTGATGAGGATCGAGCCGTCGGCGCGGTGCTCGACGGAAATGTCCGGGCCCTTCTGCGGCAGGCGGCGGAAGGGCGGCTGGCTGGGCATGGCGGGGGCGGTTGCCATCGGGTCTCTCTCCTATTTTGTCCCGATATAAGCCAGCCGTATTACTTTCGCCTAGCGCTGAATCGCCTTTGCCTTGCCGCCCTCGCGCACGGCGACGCGGACCAGCACCGCGGTGGAGAGGAGGATCGCCGACACGAGCCCTCCGATCGCGAGCAGGCCGCCGCTGGTGATGTCGACGCGTGCGCCGATCCGGGCGCGCTTGCCGGCGCGAACGGTGGCGGCGGCATGGTGGGTGGGAGCTTTGGCCATGGCAGCGCAACGCCGAGGGGCGCGGGAGGGTTCAGCGCAGGGTAGCCGCGCTTGGCGGGCTCGCCGCGTGGCGCTAGGCCCCCGCTACGCGAGGGAGGGAGAGCGATGGAGCAGTTCGACGGCTGGACGCCGGTGGAAACGGTGCAGGCCGATGATCTCGTCGCGGCGCCGCTGCGCCGGCTGGCGGCGCTGTTCGATCATGACGGCGGGCATTGGCCGGCAGGTGAACTGCCGCCGCTGGCGCACTGGCTGTATTTCCTGCCCGAAGCGCCGCAATCGACGATCGGCGTCGATGGCCACCCGGCACGTGGAGCGGCGCTGCCGCCGGTCGATGCACCGCGCCGGATGTGGGCGGGCGGTCGGCTGACCTTCCATGCGCCGCTGCCGATCGGCGCGCGGGCCGAGCGGCGCAGTATCGTCACCGATGCCAAGGTGAAGGATGGCCGGTCGGGGCGGCTGACCTTTGTCACCGTGCGGCATACCGTCGTCATCGATGGTGCGACCGCGATCGTCGAGGAGCAGGACCTGGTGTTTCGCGGCGCGGGCAATGGTACGCCGCCGCCGGCACCCGCCGATCCGCGCGTCGCCGAAGCGAAGCAGCCGGTGCAGTTCGACGCAACGGCGCTGTTCCGCTTCTCCGCGCTGACGTTCAACGCGCACCGCATTCATTACGACCGGCCCTATGCGCAGGAGGAGGAACTGTACCCCGATCTGGTGGTGCATGGGCCCTATCAAGCGATGCTGCTGGCCGATCACTTGCTGCGCGAGCGGCGGGGCACGCGGCTGACGCATTTCTCGTTTCGCGGGGCGCGCCCGCTGTTCGTCGATCGGGCGGCGGCGCTGAACCTGGCGGGGGACGGCAGCGTCGCGCTGTGGACCACCGATCAGGATGGGTGCGCGTGCATGGAGGCCGAGGCGCAGACCGCCTGACGGCGCGCGCTCAGTTCGGCATCGGCCCCGCGATCAGCAACGGGTCGATCCGTGCGTCGCGCCACTTCATCGCCCAGTGGAGATGCGGACCCGAGGCGCGGCCGGTGGCGCCGATCGCGCCAACCGTCTGCCCCTGACGGACGCGTGTGCCGACCGGCACGTCGATCCGCGAGAGGTGCAGGAACGCGCTGTTCAGCCCCATGCCATGGTCGATGATGAGGAGATTGCCCTCCAGCGTGAAGGGGGAGGCGGCGGCGAGAACGACCACGCCATCGGCGGGCGCCACGACCGGCGTGCCGCTCGGCCGGGCGACGTCGACGCCGGAATGGTAGGAGCCGGGCTCGCCGCGATAGATGCGCTGCGCGCCGAACAGGCCGGAGATGCGGCCGGTGACCGGCCAGACCAGGCGCTGGCGCCAGCCCTCGACCGGAGACTCGATCGCGCGTGCGGCCTCGATCTGCGCCAGCTCGCCGGGGCGGCGGCGCTGGAAATCGGCGCTGGGCACGGGGTATTTGGCGACGCGGTCGAGCCGCTCGATCCGCCAGGCGCGGGGCGCGACGGTCAGCGTGCGGCGGGCTGTGCGCCCATCCTCCAGCCGTGCCTCGAGGGTGGCGGTGGGTGCGGCGTCACGGTCAAAGGCGATCAGGAAGCGGCGGTCGGGCGCGATCGCGACTTGCCGGCCGTCGAGGGTGAGCGACACCGTTCCTTCGGGCGCGGTGCCGCGCGCGAGGCCGCCCTGGCTGAACGGACCGTCGATGGTGATGACGGCGGGGGGCAGCGGGGCCGGTGCGGCCTGCACCGGTACCGGCGCGGGCTGTACCGGCGCCCGCACGGGCTGGGGGCGAGCCGAAATGGAGGCGGGGCCGGCGGCGGCTGGCACGCAGCCGGTGAGGGCGAGGACGATCGCGGGGCCCAGCCGCCAGTCGATCATTGCGGAGCCATCGCCTCCGAGGCGAGGGTGGCCGAGGCGAAGGCACGCTGCGACGCCACGTCCCAGTAACGCAGATCCTCGATCGCGATTCGCGCGCCGCTGACCGCGCAGGTGACATGATCGCCCGGCGTCAGGACACGGAAGCCATTGGCCATATAGTGCAGGCGGGCGGGGCGATCGGTATTCGACATCAACATCTCTTTCTCCCTAGAACAGCGTCGGCTGTTCGGGTTTCTTGGTCGGATAGGAGCGGGCGCGCGTGCCCTCAACCTTTGCGTCCATCGCAGCGTCGGCGAATTTGAGCGTCAGCTCCCCCGCGGCGCGGGCGGCGGCGGCGCTGGTCAGCGTGGCGCCGGACCGATCGGTTACGCGGGCATAGCCACGCGCGAGCGGCGCGTCGGGATCGACCGAGGCGAGCAGCCGGCCCAGATCCTCCAGCCGTTGCCGGGCGCCATCCAGCCGTTGCTGAAGCAGCGCCGGGCGCAGGATCGCGCCGGTGCGGTCGAGTTCCCCGCGGGCACGCACCACGCGGCGTTCGAGCCCGCGATCGAGCCGCGCGCCCAGATCGTCGGTGCGCTGGCGCTGGGGACCGAGCAAACGGTCGCGCGTCGGCAGCAGGCGCACCATCGCGTCGAGCCGCTCGCGCCCGCGATCGATATAGCGGCGCGCGCACCGCTCGGTCCGCTGGGCATGCGCGGCGACGGTGAGGCGCAGGTCGGCAAGCACGGGGACGGCCAGTTCCGCCGCCGCGGTGGGCGTCGGCGCGCGCAGGTCGGCGGCATAGTCGCACAGCGTCGTATCGGTCTCGTGGCCGACGGCGGAGATGATCGGGATCGAGCAGGCGGCGACGGCGCGGACCACCGATTCCTCGTTGAAGGCCCACAGATCCTCGATCGAGCCACCGCCTCGCGCGACGATGACGAGATCGGGACGCAGGTGATCGGGCAGCGAATCGAAGCCACGCACCGCCGCGGCGATCTCGTTCGCCGCGCCATCGCCCTGAACCTTCACCGGCCAGACGAGGACATGGCTGGGGCAGCGATCCTCCAGCCGGTGGATGATGTCGCGGATCACCGCGCCGGTGGGCGAGGTCACGACGCCGATGCGCTGCGGCAGATAGGGCAGCGGCCGGCGCGCCTTCGACTTGGCGAACAGCCCCTCGGCGTCGAAGCGCGCCTTGTTGCGTTCGAGCAGCGCCATCAGCGCGCCCGCGCCGGCAAGCTCCATCCGCTCGATGATGACCTGATATTTCGAGCGGCCGGGATAGGTGGTGAGGCGGCCGGTGGCGACGACCTCGATCCCGTCCTCCGGCCGAAAGGCGAGCGCGGCGGCCTGCCCCTTCCAGATCACGCCGTCGATCACCGCGGCGTCATCCTTCAGGCACAGATAGCAATGGCCGGACGCGACACGCTTGAACCCGGAAATCTCGCCGCGCAGGCGGACGTGGCCGAATTCGCCCTCCACCACGCGCTTCAGCCGGGCGGAGAGTTCGCCCACCGACATCGCGGCTGCGTTGTCCCCCGGCACCGGGTCCGCTACGAGCCGCGCGGGAACGTCAAATAAGGGGTCGGGCATGAACGTCCTGCTGATCGGATCGGGCGGGCGCGAGCACGCTCTGGCATGGAAACTCGCGCAGTCTGAGCGTCTAGATACGCTCTATGCGGCGCCCGGCAACCCCGGCATCGCCCAGCATGCGACGCTTGCCGCGCTGGACGTGACGGATCACCGCGCGGTGATCGATTTCGTCCGCCGGCACGGCATCGGCCTGGTGGTGATCGGCCCGGAACAGCCGCTGGTCGACGGGCTGGCCGACAATGTGCGCGCGATTGGCGTGCCCGTGTTCGGGCCAGGCCGCGAGGCAGCGAAGCTGGAGGGGTCGAAGGGCTTCACCAAGGATCTGTGCGCGCGCGTCGGCATCCCGACGGCGCGTTATTTCCGCGTCACCAGCCGCGATGGGGCGCTGGCCTGCCTCGACGATTTCGCGAGCGGCGACGAGTTGCGCTGCGTCATCAAGGCCGATGGTCTGGCGGCGGGCAAGGGCGTGGTCGTCGCGATGACGCGGGCTGAGGCCGAGGCGGCGATCGCCGCGCTGTTTACAGGCGGGCCGGCCGAGGCGGTGATCGAGGAATTCCTGGAAGGGGAGGAGGCGAGCCTGTTCGTCCTGTCGGACGGGACCAGCACGGCGAGCTTTGGCAGCGCGCAGGACCACAAGCGCGTTGGCGACGGCGACGTCGGTCCGAACACCGGCGGGATGGGCGCTTACTCCCCCGCCGCGGTGCTGACGCCCGAGCTGGAGGAGCAGGCACTGGGCGAGATCGTGCGCCCGACGATCGACGCGCTCGCCGCGTCGGGCACGCCCTATGTCGGGGTGCTCTATGCCGGGCTGATGCTGACCGCCGAGGGGCCGAAGCTGATCGAATATAACGTGCGCTTTGGTGATCCCGAGTGCCAGGTGCTGATGGCGCGCTTCGCCGGCGACCTGGTCGAGACGCTGCTCGCCGTGGCGGAAGGGCGGCTTGCCGATATGCCGGCGCCGGCCTTTGCCGATGACGTGGCGCTGACGGTGGTGATGGCGGCGAACGGCTATCCGGGCACGCCCGAGACCGGCGGCGCGATCCGCGGGATCGAGGCGGCGGAGGCGACCGGGGCGGTCGTGTTCCAGGCGGGAACGCGCGCCGATGGTGAGGAGATCGTGGCCGCGGGCGGGCGCGTGCTGGCCGTGACCGCCACCGGCGGCGACGTCGCCGAGGCGCAGCGCCGGGCCTATGCCGCGGTCGATATGATCGACTTTCCGACCGGTTTCTGCCGCCGCGATATCGGCTGGCGCGCGCTCTGATCGAGGAAAATCGCGCCGGAACGGTCGCGACGGGGATGACCGGTAACGTTTCGCCCCCGTTGCGGGAACCATGACGCGCCCCTAAGGCTTGGCGTTCGGCGTAGCGGAGTGTCTTCATGCAGCCCACCACGGTGGACAATACATTGATCGGCATCGTGCTCGCGATCATCGCGGTTATTGCGGTGCTGGCGATCGTCGCGATGCTGGCCGGCAATCGCAGGAAGCGGGCCCGGCAGCAGGCGGAGCGTTCCGAGCGCGACCGTCTGGCCGAAGCGTCGCAGCCGCACCAGCGTGCCGCTGCGCCCGAGAGGGTAGCGGCTCCGGCGCCGGTCCCCGTGCAGCCGCCGGTCGCCCCGCCGCCGCCGCCGCTGACCGACCTGCCCGAGACGGCACCGGTAGCGCCCGCACCGGTTACGCCAGCGCCGGTCGCGTCCGCATCCGCACCTGTCGAACCGGCGCCGGAACCTGCCGCGACCGAGCCGCCGCCGCTGGCCGACGAGCCGATTGCCGCGGCTGCCCCGCTCGATGCCTCCCCCGCGGTCGAGGCGCAGCCCGAGCCGCTGGCACCGCCCGCGCCGTCACCTGCAGCGCCGCCCGCCGCCGCCCCCGCCCCCGCCCCCGCCGCGCCGCCGCCGGGGGACGCGCCGGTGACGCGCATCAAGGGGCTGGGCCCGAAGGTCGCTGCACGGCTGGCCGAGCTGGGCATTTCGACCGTCGGGCAACTGGCCGCGCTGGACCAGCGCGCCGCCGAGGACCTCGACGCGCATCTTGGGCCGTTCACCGGCCGGATGGGGCGCGATCGCTGGCTGGAACAGGCGCAATTGCTGGCCGCCGGCGACATCAAGACGTTCGAGGAACGGTTCGGGAAACTGTGAGTCGCGGGCGGCGCGATCCGGCGCCCACCGCATTGTTTGTTCGCGGCGCGCCGATCCGCTAAGCGGCCCCCATGCCGCACCTCTATCTCGTCGATGGCTCGAGCTTCATCTTTCGCGCGTACCACGTGCTGCCGAAGCTCACGAACAAGCATGGTGAGCCGGCCGGTGCGGTTTATGGCTATACGACCATGTTGTGGAAGCTGGCCAACGACCTGCACAAGGCCGATGGTCCGACTCACCTGGCGGTCATCCTCGACAAGTCCGAGACGACGTTTCGCAACGAATTGTACGACCAGTACAAGGCGCATCGCCCGCCCGCGCCGGAGGATCTGAAACCGCAGTTTCCGATGATCCGCGATGCAACGCGCGCCTTTTCGCTGCCGTGCATCGAGGAAGCGGGCTGGGAAGCCGACGACCTGATCGCATCGTACAGCAAGGCGGCGCTGGCGCAGGGCTGGCAAGTGACGATCGTCAGTTCCGACAAGGACCTGATGCAGCTCCTCACTGAGCCGGGCATCGACATGCTCGACACGATGAAGGACAAGCGCTTCGGCCCGCCCGAGGTGGTGGAGAAGTTCGGCGTCGGGCCGGACAAATTGGGCGAAGTGCTGGCGCTGATGGGCGACAGCGTCGACAATGTGCCGGGCGTGCCGGGCGTGGGGCCCAAGACCGCGGCGAAGCTGATCCTGGAGCATGGCAGCGTCGAGGCGGTGCTGGCCGCCGCGCCCGAGATGAAGAAGGGCAAGCTGCGCGAGAATCTGATCGAGTTCGCCGATCAGGCGCGGCTGTCGCGCAAGCTGGTGGAGCTGGCGTGCGACGTGCCGCTGCCGCACCCGCTGGAGGAAATGGCGCTCGACGGGATCCCAGAGGCGCCGCTGCGCGCCTTCCTGGAGCATCACGGGTTCAAGTCGCTGCTGGCTAAGCTGAGCGCGGAGCAGAATGAGGGCGTCGATCCGGCGCCGCCCGAGCCGGTCGGCGTCCCGCAGGAGGAAGACCCGCCCTGCGACCATGACAATTACGAAACGGTGGTCGACGCGGATGCGCTCGATCGCTGGATCACCGTGGCGCGGCATCAGGGCTGGGTTGCGATCGATACCGAGACGACCGCCAAGGACCCGATGCTGGCCGAGCTGGTCGGCGTGTCAATGGCGCTGGCGCCCAATCTCGCTTGCTATGTGCCGCTGGCGCATGTCGGCGAGGGTGGCGGGGCCGATATGTTCGCCGAGAAGCCGGTGCAGCTCGACCGCGACGTAGCGCTCGCCAGGCTGAAGCCGCTGCTGGAGGATCCGGCGGTGCTGAAGATCGGGCACAACCTGAAATATGATCTGGTCGTGCTGGGGCGGCTGGGGATCGCGCTTGCGCCCTATGACGACACGATCGTGATGAGCTTCGACCTCGACGCCGGGCTGCACGGGCATGGCATGGACGAACTGGCGGCGACGCACCTGTCGCACAGCTGCATCGCGTACAAGGACGTGACGGGCACGGGGAAGAAGGCGATCGGGTTCAACCAGGTCGATCTGGCCGCCGCGACGCGGTACGCGGCCGAGGATGCCGACGTGACGCTGCGGCTGTGGCGGCGCTTCCGCCCGCGGCTGCCGATCGAGCGGGCGACGCGGGTGTATGAGATGGTCGACCGGCCGCTTGTTTCGGTCATCGCGCGGATGGAGCGGCACGGGATCAAGGTGGATCGCGAGCGGCTGGCGCAGCTTTCGACCGAGTTCGCGACGCAGATGGCGGAGCTGGAGGGCGTGATCCACGGCATCGCCGGCGCACCGTTCACGATCGGCAGCCCCAAACAGCTGGGCGACGTGCTGTTCGAGAAGATGGGCATCAAGGGCGGCCGCAAGGGCAAGAGCGGCGTCTATTCGACCGACGTCAACGAGCTGGAGCGGATCGCCGCCGATAAGGATTCACCGGGCAAGGAGATTGCCGCGCGGGTGCTCGACTGGCGCCAGCTGTCGAAGCTGAAATCGACCTACACCGACGCGCTTCAGGAGCAGATCAACCCGGCGACGGGCCGCGTCCACACCAGCTATTCGCTGACCGGCGCGCAGACCGGGCGGCTGTCATCCACCGACCCGAACCTGCAGAACATCCCGATCCGCACCGAGATCGGCCGGCAGATCCGCGACGCCTTCGTCGCCGAGCCAGGCAACGTCATTCTGGCGGCGGACTATTCGCAGATCGAGCTTCGGCTGGCGGCGCACATGGCGGACGTGCCGGCGCTGAAGGAAGCGTTCGCGCGGGGCGACGATATCCACTCGCTGACCGCGCAGGAGCTGTTCGGCGCGGTCGATCGCGACACCCGTGGGCGCGCCAAGACGATCAACTTCGCGATCCTCTACGGCATCAGCCGCTGGGGCCTTGCCGGGCGGCTGGACGTGACGGCGGACGAGGCCCAGGCGATGATCGACCGCTATTTCGAGCGGTTCCCGGGCATCAACCGCTACATCGCCGAGACGCTGCAAGCGGTGCGCGAGCAGGGGTTCACCGAGACTCTGTTCGGCCGCAAGACGCATTTCCCGCGGATCAAATCAAAGGTGCAGCACGAGCGGCAGGGCGCCGAGCGCGCGGCGATCAATGCGCCGATCCAGGGCACGAGCGCCGACATCATCAAGCGCGCGATGGCGCGGATGGAGCCGGCGCTGGCCGAGGCCGGGCTGACCGGCACGCGCATGCTGCTGCAGGTGCACGACGAACTGGTGTTCGAAGTCCCCGAAAGCGAAGTCGAGGCCGCGAAGCCGGTGATCGAGCGCGTGATGGCAACCGCAGCCGAGCCGTCGGTGAAGCTGGACGTGCCGCTGGCGGTGGAGATCGGCACCGGCGCAAGCTGGGGGGCGGCGCATTGACCGGCCCATTGACTGGCGGGCAGCGCGGGACCGGCGGGACGCCCCGGTGACCGAAACGTCGAAAAATATTGCGCAGCTCGCCAAGGGCGGGCGCACCAATGTCGCGGGGTTCATCCTGCGGCTGGCGGCGCGCATCCCGTTCCTGTTCATCGCCGGGCGGCTGTACGGACCGGAGCTCGTCGGGCGGTTCGCCATCGCGGTGGTGGTGGTGGAGCTGGCGGCGCTGCTGGCGACGCTGGGACTGAAGCGCGGGCTGGCGCAGGCGCTGAGCCGCACCGACCGGCCGCACGTCCATGTCGTCGCCGACGGGCTGGTGGTCGCGGCGCTGCTGTCGCTGCTGGCGAGCGCCGTGCTGTGGACCTTCCCCGAGGTCATGTACCCCAATACGCCCATCGTCGGCCTCGATCGATGGCTGCCGTTGATCGTGCTGGCGATCGCCTGGTCCGACGTGAGCCTGGCGGCGCTGGCCTATCGCCACAACGTGAAGGCCGCGGTGACGGCGCGCGCGGTGGTGGAGCCGTGGACGATCTCGATCGCGGCGTGGATATTCTCCTTCTTCACCACGCGCGATGGCCTGGTGCTGAGCTATGTCGCGTCGATGATCGCGGCGCTGATCGCATCGATCGTGCCGCTGGTGCGCAGTTACGGCCTGCCGCGTGGCTGGTCCCCGCATGTGCGCGGGCTGCTGGCGATGATCCGCGACAATGTGCCGCTGGCGGGCGCAGACGCGTTCGAATGGGGCACGCGCAACGTCGACCGGTTCATCCTGGGGGTGATGTTCGAGCCCAAGATCGTCGGCATCTATTATATGGCGCAGCAGGTCGCGAGCCTGCCGCAGAAGCTGAAGACATCGTTCGACCCGATCCTGGGCCCGGTGATCACGCAGAGCCTGGCGGTGAACGACCGGCTGGCGATCGCCAACCAGGTGCGGCAGGTCGCCTTCTGGATCATGGCGGCGCAGCTTGGCCTGGCGCTGATGGGATCGATCCCGGGTGAGGCGGTGATGGGGACGGTGGGGCCGCAGTTCGTGGTCGGCACGGCGGCGCTCGCCTTCCTGCTGTTCGCCGAGGTGCTCGCGTCGACCGGGGCGGTGTGCGAGACGGCGCTGGTCTATACCGCGCGGCACCGCAACCTGCTGATCTCCGCCGTGATGCTGGCGTTCCAAGTGGCGCTCAGCTTCGGCATGATCATCGCCACGCGGCGGCTCGGCTGGTCGGAAGAGGCGCAGGCGGCGGCGCCGGCGGTGGCGCTGATGGTGAGCGTCGCGCTGACCTCCGTCATCAAGGCGCGGCTGCTGCGCCACATTTTGTCGGCGCCCGTGTCGCCGCTGCGCTGGCCGCTGGTGTGGGCGATGCTGGCGGCGCTGGTCATCGGCGGATTGGTGACGTCGCTGCCACATGAATATGAATGGGCGGAGATCGTGTTCGGCATCCCGGCAATCGCCGGCGTCTACCTGTTCGTGCTGTGGCGCTGGGCGTTCACGCCGGCCGACCGGGCATTGTTCGGCAAGATGCCCAATGCCGAGGAGGCGACGCTGCCGAACGTCGGGTCGCCGGCGCGCTGAGCGGCGCGCGGATCATCCCAGGAGCCAAGAAGGAAGATTGTGGACATCACGACCGAACCCGGCATCGCGCTGACGCCGATCGAAGACGGTGAGTGGCAGGGATGGCTGCGCTGGCCGGGGACCGACCCGTTCGAGGACCATGCCGGGCCGTTCTTCGCGCGCTATGATGCCGAGGGGCAGATCGAGTGCGGTTTTCGCCCCGACGCCAAGAACCGCAACGGCGGCGGCAACGTCCATGGCGGGTCGCTGCTGACCTTTGCCGATTTCTCGCTGTTCATGGTCGCGTCGGCAGTGCTGCCCGCCTTCCACGGCGTCACCGCGACGCTGAACGCCGAGTTCGTCGGCGCGGCGGTGCCCGGCCGGTTGCTGACCGCGCGGGGCGAGGTGGTGAAAGCCGGGCGCAGCCTGATCTTCGTGCGCGGCGTGATCGATGACTCAGGCGACGCGGTGATGAGCTATTCCGGGGTGATCAAGAAGATCGCGCGGCGGCCCGCGACAGCCTGATCGGTCGCGGGGGGACGGCGCAGGCGCTATCGCTTGCGCACGAACTCCGCCCGCAGCACGAGGCCCTTGATCCCTTCGTAGCGGCAGTCGATTTCCTGCGGGTCTCCGGTCAGGCGGATCGACTTGATGAGCGTGCCGCGCTTCAGCGTCTGGCCGGCGCCCTTGACCTCCAGATCCTTGATCAGCGTGACCTGATCGCCGTCCGCCAGCAGATTGCCGACCGCGTCGCGCACCTCCACCTGATCGGCCTCGGCGCGCTTGGCGGCAAGCTCGCTCGCCGGCAGCCATTCGCCGCTTTCCTCGTCATAGACATATTCGTCGTCGGCCATCTTGCTTCCCTGTTGTGCGCAGCGCGGTGGGGTGGCTTCTATGCCGGCGGCGGCTCGGTCGCCATGGGACATGATGCCATGCCCGTCACAGCATCTTCACCGCGTTGACGATGAATTGCATCGCCAGCGCGACCTGCAGGACGCCGAACACGGCGCCCATGATTTCCAGCGGGCCGGAGCCCATCTTGCGCATCAGCCACTTGGACCGCAGCATCAGCAGCCAGTTGAGAAGGATGATGCCAAGGCCGATGGCGATGATCTCCAGTTGGGCGCCCGTATTCGGCACGGCGGCGGCGAAGATGATCGGGATCGTCACTGCGATCGGTGGGAAGAGGCCGGGAAAGACGAGCGTGGTCGGGCGCAGCTTTTGCGGATCGAGCAGCGTGGGGCTCTGCGCCGCCGGCACGAGCAGCGACTGGAGCGAGAGGGCCAGCAGCACGACGCCGGCGCTGCCGATCAGCACGGGGAGCGACACCTCCCACGACGCGAGCGTGCCGGTGCCGCCATAGACGGCAAGAACGAAGGCGAGTGCCGTGAGCAGCGCGGCGCGCGTCGCCAGCCGGCGGACGCCCGGCGCCTTGTCATCCGTCCCGACGGTCGCGAATATCGCCACGGCGCGGATCGGCCCCATGGTCATGAAGAGCAACCCGAAGAGCGTTGCCGCCGGGAATTCCATAGGAGCCTCGCTTCCGTCTCAGGCGGCCGCCCTTGCGGCGCGGTCCCCCGACGATGAGGCGGGGTGAAAGCTCACGGGCAGGAACCGCTGCGCGCAGGGATCATCCATTCAGTTCCTGGACGCCGCCGCCCGACACGGTGAGGACCTGCCCGCTGATCCAGGATGCGGCGGGCGAGCAGAGGAAGAGCGCCGCATAGGCGATGTCATCGGGGGTGCCGAGGCGTGGCAGTGGGGTGTGGCGCAGCATCGCCTTCTCGATCTCCGGCGTCAGGACGGAGGCGAGCGCATCGGTCTTGGTCGCGCCGGGCGCGATGGCGTTTACGCGGATGCCCGACGGCCCGAGGTCATAGGCGATGTTGCGTGTGAGGTGGTTCACCGCCGCCTTGGACGCGGCGTAGGACGCCATGTGGTCGTCCCGGTTCTCCCCCGCCATCGAGGAGATGTTGAGGATCGCGCCGCTGCCATGCGCCGCCATGTGCGGGGCAGCGAGCTGCGCCAGCCGGAACGAGGAGAAGACGTTCAGCTCAAAGGCGCGGCGGAAATCTTCCATGGGCATGTCGAACGGCTTGGGACCGCCGCCACCGGCATTGTTCACCAGGATCGTCAGCGCCTTGAATGTGTCGACCGTGGTACCGACCGCGTCCTGCAGCTCCGCCTCCACGGTGACGTTGCAGGTGAAGGCGCCCGCCTTTCCGCCGGCGGCGCGAATATCGTCGGCGACGGCCTCCGCCTTGTCACGCGCGAGGTCGGTGACCATCACCGCGGCGCCCGCGCCGGCGAACAAGCGCGCGATGGCACGCCCGATGCCGTTGCCGGCGCCGGTGACCAGCGCGACCTGGCCGGTGAGGCGGAATCGGTCGGGGTCGAACAGCCGGTCGTCCACACGCATTCCTTTCCCGCGAATGCGACCAGGACCGGGCAGGCGCCGTGTCGCGGATGCCAGATGAGGCGTGCGCGGAGGTCGCGGCAATCAGTAACATGCGCAGACGGCCGCGCCGGGACGTGGCGAATGGGGCGGGGGCGGGCAGCTCCGCGCCACGGCGGAGTTTCGTTCAATGACGGTCGGGGAAAATGGTGCTGCCGGTGAGGATTGAACTCACGACCTCAGCCTTACCAAGGATGCGCTCTACCACTGAGCTACGGCAGCACTCGGCCCGCGATCGGCGGGCGAGGGGGCGCTAGAGACGAGCGGCGGCCGATTGTCAAGGCGCTAAAGTCGCGCGATAGCCTGTTTCGATGGAAAGCAAGGCAGAACGGGACGCGCGGCTGGCCGCGGCGCTGCGGGCGAACCTGCGCCGGCGCAAGGAGCAGGCGCGGGCAGTGAAGGACATAGCGGCGGACGGTGAGGGCGAGGATCAGTCCGCGACGAAGCGGCCGACCGCATAGCAGAAGTCGCCCGTCAGATAGGCGATGGTCAGCGCCGCCCCGCCGACCACCGCCCAGGGAAGCGTCACCCGACAGTGATGGGCGAACACCTTGAGACGATCCATTCGCGTTCCTCCCCCTCCAGCACGGGGGCGAGCGTTGCCGCGACCCGGGCGTGATAGTCATTGAGCCATGACAATTCGCCGGGGGTCAATAGGGCCGGATCGACCAGATCGCGGTCGATCGGAGCGAGGGTGAGCGTTTCGAAGGCGAGCATCGTCGACTCCCCGCCGGGCACGTCCTGTTCATGGACGAGGAGCAGGTTCTCGATCCGGATGCCGTATTCGCCGGCCTTGTAATAGCCCGGCTCGTTGGAGAGGATCATGCCGGGCAGCAGCGGCTCCGACGGGCCGGCGCCGGGATAGCTCGGCTTGGCGATTCGCGCGGGCCCTTCGTGTACCGAGAGGTAGCTGCCGACGCCGTGGCCGGTGCCATGCGCGAAATCCAGCCCCGCCTGCCACAAGGGAAGGCGGGCGAGCGCGTCGAGCTGCGCCCCCGTCGTGCCGCGCGGGAAGACGGCGGTGGCGAGCGCGATATGCCCCTTCAGCACGCGGGTGAAGCGATCGCGCATCTCCTGTGTCGGGTGGCCGATGGGGACGACGCGAGTGACGTCGGTGGTGCCGTCGACATATTGGCCGCCCGAATCGATCAGGTAGAGCTGCCCCGGCTCGATCGGCAGGTTCGATTCTTCTGTCACATGATAATGCGGGATCGCGCCGTGCGGGCCAGTGGCGGAGATGGCGTCGAACGACAGGTCCTTCAGCACGCCCGTTTTGCGGCGGAATTCCTCCAGCTTTGCCGCCGCGGACAATTCGGTCTGGCCCCCCTTCGGCGCCTCGATCGCGATCCAGCGCAGGAAGCGTGACAAGGCGGCGCCGTCGCGGATGCTGGCGGCGCGATGGCCCGCCTGCTCGACCGCATTCTTGGTCGCGCGTGGGATGACGGTGGGGTCGCGCAGCGGCACGACGGTGCCGCCGGCGGCCTCGATCGCGAGCGGAATGGCCGCCACCGACAGCGCGGGATCAACTGCGACGCGCCGGCCGACGAACTGGCCCAGTGCCGCGGCGAAGCTGCGCCGGTCATGGACACGAACGGCGTTGCCGAGATGCGCGGCGACCGCGTCGTTCATCTTTTCCGGCGCGACATAAAGGTCGGCGGTGCCGTCGGCGTTGACGATCGTGTAGGACAAAGCGACCGGGGTGCGCGACACGTCGCCGCCGCGCACGTTGAGCAGCCATGCGGTCGATTCAAGCGACGCGAGGACCACCGAATCCGCGCCATGCGCCACCAGCCAGTCGGCAACGGCGGCGCGCTTTTCGGCCGAGGACCGGCCGGCATGGGCATCGTCCTGCACGGTGAGCGGCGCATCGGAGGGCGCAGGGCGGTCGGGCCAGACCGCGTCCACCGGATTGGTGTCGACCGGCACCAGCGTCGCGTCGATCGCGGCCAGCGCGCGGCTTGCCTCATCGACCCAGGCGCGGGTGTGGAGCCACGGATCATAGCCGATGCGCGCGCCCTGCCGGGCATGATCGGCAAGCCAGCCGGAGACGCTGGTTTCCGGCACGCCGACGAACTGCCAGTCGTCGCCCGACACCTGTTCGCGCACCTGCAGCGTGTAGCGTCCATCGGTGAAGATCGCGGCCTCCGCCGGCAGCACGACGGCGGTGCCGGCCGACCCTTGGAAACCGGTGAGCCATGACAGGCGCTGCGCATAGGCGCCGACATATTCGCTCATATGCTCATCGGTCAGCGGCACGACGAAGCCGTCGAGCTGCTGGCGCGCAAGCTGGTCGCGCAGGGCGGCGAGACGGGCGGAGTAGGTGGACATGGAGCTTCCTTGCAAACCAACCCACGGCCACCTCACCGGGTCAGGTGCCGCGCGGGAACATCATCGCCCGATATGGCAGATGCCGGCGCTTCGTGCCATGCAGCCGGGATGCTTCTTCCTCCCCAGAGCCGCGCATGACGAGCGCGGACGTGCTTATCGTCGGATCGGGTGCTGCGGGGCTGACGGCCGCGCTCAACCTCGCCAATCGATTCAAGGTGATCGTGCTGGCAAAGGGCGCGCTCAACGAAGGGTCCACCGCCTGGGCGCAGGGTGGGATCGCCGCGGTGCTGGAGCCGGGCGACACGTTCGAGAACCATGTCGAGGATACGATGGTGGCGGGCGCTGGACTCAATGACCGCGAGATCGTTGAATTCGTGGTGGAGAATGCGCCGGCGGCGATCGAGCGGCTGCAGAAGCTGGGCGTGCCGTTCGCGCAGGACGGGAATGCGCTCCACCTGACGCGCGAGGGCGGGCATTCGCATCGGCGCATCGTGCATGTCGACGACGCGACCGGCTGGGCCGTGCAGGAGGCGCTGCAGCGGGCGGCGGAGGCGCATCCAAACATCACGCTGGTTCCCGATCAGGTGGCGATCGACCTCGCCACCAGCCGACATGAGGAGCGCTATTCGGGTGCCGGCAACGTCTGGGGCGTCTATGCCGTGGATCGCAAGAGTGGGGCGGTGAACCTCTACACCGCCCGTGCGACGATCCTGGCGACGGGCGGCGCGGGGCGGACGTATCTGTTCTCCACTGCGCCGCGCGGCGCGACCGGCGACGGGATCGCCATGGCATGGCGCGCGGGCTGTCGCGTCTCCAACATGGAGATGATGCAGTTCCACCCGACCTGCCTCTACAACCTCGACGCCAAGAACTTCCTCATCACCGAGGCGGTGCGCGGGGAGGGCGGGCGGCTGATCAACCCGCTGAACGGGCACCGCTTCATGGTCGATTATGATCCCGAGCGGCTGGAGCTGGCGCCGCGCGACGTGGTGGCGCGGGCGATCGATGCCGAGATCAAGCGCTATGGCCTGGATTACGTCCACCTCGACATCAGCCATCAGCCGGCCGATTTCGTGCGCGGGCATTTTCCGAACATCTACGAGAAGCTGATCGGGCTGGGCATCGACATGACGGTGCAGCCGATCCCGGTCGTGCCCGCACAGCATTATACCTGCGGCGGGATCATCGTGGACCGCCACGGGCGCACCGACCTGCCGGGGCTGTATGCGGCGGGCGAATGCACCGAGAGCGGGTTGCACGGCGCGAACCGGCTGGCGTCAAACTCGCTGCTGGAGTGCTTCGTGTTTGGCGAGGCGGCAGCGCAGCATATCGCAGCGCATTGGGACATGCTGCCGTCGGTGCCGAAGATCCGGCCGTGGGACGAAAGCCGGGTCACCGATTCCGACGAGGAAGTGGTGATCAAGCAGAACTGGACCGAGATCCGCCGTTTCATGTGGAATTATGTCGGTATCGTGCGCACGACCAAGCGGCTGCAGCGCGCGCAGCATCGCATCAAGATGCTGACCGCGGAGGTGGAGGATTATTACGGCCATTTCCGGGTGACGCCGGACCTGATCGAGCTGCGCAACCTGCTTCAGACGGCGGAGCTGATCGTACGATCGGCACTGCACCGACACGAAAGCCGCGGCCTGCATTATACGCTGGACTGGCCGGAAACGCTGGAGGCGCCGGTCGACACGGTCCTGGTTCCGTAACTGCATCCTGTTCATCGCAGCAGAGGCGCCGTTCATCGCAAAGCGGGTAACCCACGGTTTTCAATGGCGTCTTTTCCGATAGCCTCCCGTGTCATGGCATGGGGCAGGCGAGGATCATGATCGGACGGTTGGGCGCAGGAGCTGCGTTGCTCGCGCTGGCCGGCTGTGTCGGGGAGCCACCCTCGCGGAACGCGCGCGCCGTCGCGCCGGCCCCCGCGCCCTCCTATGTCGTCGCCATCCCGGTGCCCAAGCCCAAGCCGCTGCCGGCCAGCCGCGCGCCGCGCGCGCTGGATGCGTCGATCCAGCAATTGGTGCGCGAGTTCCCGGGTATTGCCGGCGTGGCGGTGCGCGCCGTCGACGAGGATTGGACGATCGAGGCCGGGGGGCGTCGACTGCTGCCGCAGCAGAGCGTCAGCAAATTGTGGGTCGCGATGACCGTGCTCGATCAGCGCGACAATGGCCGGCTGAAGCTGGACGATCCGGTCAGCGTGACGGCCAGCGACCTGACGCTGTTCCACCAGCCGGTCGCCTATCTGGTGAAGGGCGGGACGTGGAACACGACCGTCGGCAACCTGCTGTTCCGTGCGCTGACGCAGAGCGACAATACCGCCAATGACCGGCTGCTGACGCTGGTCGGTGGGCCGAGGGCGGTGAACGCCTTTATCGAGCGCAAGCGGCTGGGCGACATTCGCTTCGGCCCGGGTGAGCGGCTGCTCCAGGCGAAGACCGCCGGGCTGACGTGGGATCAGTCGATGAGCATCGGCAACAATTTCTCGATCCAGCGGGCGAAGCTGGATCCGGCGGTGCGCGCGCGGGCGATGCAGGCCTATATCGACAATCCGCCCGATGGCGCGGCGCCGCTAGCGATTGCCGATGCGCTGTCGCGGCTGGCGCGGGGCGAATTGCTGTCCGAAACGTCGACGCGGCTGATGATCTCCACGCTGGAATCGAGCCGCACCGGGCGGGCGCGGCTGAAGGCGGGAATCGCGCCGGGATGGACGCTGGCGCACAAGACTGGGACGGGGCAGGAACTGGGCCGCCGCAACGCCGGCTTCAACGACGTCGGCCTGCTGACCGCGCCGGACGGCCGGCGTTATGCGGTGGCAGTGATGATCGGCGACACGACGCGCCCGATGCGCGAGCGCCAGCAGCTGATCCAGGCGGTGGCGGCCAGCGTCAGCGGCTATCGCGGGACGGCGACGATCGCCTCGCGCGAGCAGGACGATCCCGAAACCTGATCCGGTCACAGCGTCGGTGCCCGATCGCTTGATCCGTGTCGATTGACGGTCGCGCGGTAGCGCCGCAAGGCACCCCCATGCGCTTCTTTTCCGACAACGCCGCCCCGGTCCATCCCGCCGTGCTCGCCGCCATGGCCGAGGCCGATGTGCTCGACACCGCCTATGATGGCGATCGCTGGTCCGGGATGCTGGACGCGCGGCTGTCGGCGCTGTTCGAGACCGAGGTCGAGACCTTGTGGGTGCCGACGGGCACCGCGGCCAATTGCCTGGCGCTGGCAGCGCTCTGCCCGCCACACGGCGCGGTGCTGTGTCACCATGACGCGCATATCCAGAATGACGAATGCGGCGCGCCGGAATTCTACACCCATGGCGCCAAGCTGCTGCTGGCGGGCGGTGAGGGCGCGAAGCTGACGCCGGAAACGCTTCGAGCGCTGCTCGGCACGATTCGCAAGGACGTGCATCAGGTGCAGCCGCACGCGATCTCGATCACCAATGCGACCGAATATGGGCTGGTGTACCGTCCCGACGAGGTGGCGGCGATCGGCGCCCTGGCGGCCGAGCAGGGGCTGGCGCTGCACATGGATGGTGCGCGCTTTGCCAATGCGCTGGTTCACGCCGGCTGCTCGCCCGCCGACATGACGTGGCGCGCGGGCGTGACCGCGCTCAGCATGGGCTTCGTCAAGAATGGCGGGATGGGTGCCGAGGCGCTGGTGTTCTTCAAGCGCGGGCTGGTGGAGGCGAGCCGCTATCGCCGCAAGCGCGCTGGCCTGCTGTTTTCCAAGGGGCGCTATCTGGCGGCGCAGATCCTCGCGCTGCTGGAGGAGGACCGCTGGCTGGCCAATGCGCGCAATGCCAACGAAGGCGCGGCGCTGATCGCCGCCGCCGCGGGTGATCGGCTGGTGCATACGGTGGAGGCGAACGAGGTGTTCCTGCGCGTCTCGGCCGAGGAAGCCGCGGCGCTGCGGGCCAAGGGGTTCGACTTTTATGATTGGGGGCCGGGCGAGGCGCGGCTGGTGGTTTCGTGGAACCAGCGGGCCGAGGATATCCGCCCGCTCGCCGAGGCGATCGCGGCGCTCGGCTAACCGCTTCACCCGCCGCCCAATCCGCACTACGCGGCGGCATGACCACCGCCCCGCCGCCGCAATCGACTCGCGCCCGTGTCCTGATCCCGTTCGGGATCGTGACGCTGATCTGGGGATCGACGTGGCTGGTCATTCGCGACCAATTGGGCGTGGTGCCGCCGTCCTGGTCGGTGAGCTACCGCTTTTTGGTGGCGGGCGCGGCGCTCCTTGCCTGGGCGGTGATTCGGCGGGAGCCGGGGACGATCGATGCGCGTGGCTATGCCTTTGCCGCCGCGCTTGGCCTCGCGCAGTTCGTGCTCAATTTCAACTTCGTCTATCGCGCGGAACAGTTCATCACCTCGGGGCTGGTCGCGGTGGTGTTCGCGCTGCTGCTGATCCCCAACTCCTTGTTCGGGCGCATATTTCTCGGGCAGCGGATGGGGCGGCAGCTGATCGTCGGATCGACGGTGGCGATGGGCGGGGTGGCGCTGCTGTTCGTCCATGAGGTGCGCAGCGACCCGCATGGGCCGACGACCGCGCTGACCGGTATCGCCTTGACCTTGTGCGCTATTCTGTCCGCCTCCAGCGCGAATGTTATGCAGGGGACTGAGACCGCGCGGCGCTATCCGATGCTGCGCACCACCGCTGTGGCCATGCTGATGGGTGGGATGTTCGATGCGGCTTGGGCGTGGTTCACGGCGGGGCCGCCGGTGATGGAGTGGCGGCTGGGGTATGTGGCGGGGATCCTGTACCTGGGGCTGGCGGCGTCAGCGCTGGCGTTTCCGCTGTATTTCGGGGTGATCCGGATCATTGGCCCGGCAAAGTCGGCCTATTCCAGCGTCATCGTGCCGGTGATCGCCATGGCCCTTTCCACATTGTTCGAGGGTTACCGCTGGTCCACATTGGCCGCTTGTGGCGCAGCATTGGCCGCTTTTGGCCTGGTCATCGCGCTGACGGCGCGAAGGCCTAACCGATAGTCCGGGTAGAGCGGCGTCCAGTCGAGCACGCGCTTTGCCTTCCCGTTCGCGACGCGGCGGTTCTCGGCATAAAAGGCGCGGGCCATCGGTGAGAGGCTGTCGAGCGGGACCACGGGGGGCGGCGGCAGGCCGAGCAGGTCGGCGGCGAATTCGATCACCGCATCCTGGCTGGACGGATGGTCGTCGGCGAGATTGTAGGCGCCCGGCGGTGCGGTGAAGCCGGCGACGACGCCGCGCGCGATGTCATCGACATGGACGCGGCTGAACACCTGGCCGGGGATGGCGGTGCGGTGCGCCTTGCCGGCCGCCACCCGGTCGAGCGCGGAGCGGCCCGGGCCGTAGATGCCGGGGAGGCGGAAGACGCGCGCGCCGAGCGCCAGCCATGCCGCGTCGGCCGCATTGCGAGGCCCGCGCCGGCCGGTGATCGGCGCGCTTTCGTCCACCCAGGCGCCGCCGGCATCGCCATAGACGCCGGTCGAGGAGAGATAGCCGAGCCACTTGCCCTCCAGCAGCGCGCCGTATCGCACCAGCACCGGATCGTCCGCGCCATCCGGTGGCACGGAGGAGAGGACATGGGTCGAGGCGGCGAGCCCGGCGCGCACCGCATCTCCATCATCGAAGCGGATCGTGCCGCCGCGGCCGTCACGCGTCGTCGCCAGCACCGGGCCGCCGGCGGCATCGGCGATCGCGCTGGCGGCATAGCCAAGCCCGAAGATGAACAGCCGGCTCATTTCGCGAGCGTCGGGGTGACCATCGTGGCGCCGGGCACGTTATCCTTCTTCCACTGCATCGACATGCGAACGCGCGTCGCGCCCGAAGGATGATCGAAGAACAGGAATTCCTCGATCGGCCCGGGCTCAAGCTTGCGATATTCTGACAGGCGGATCGCCGCGGTGGCAAAGCCGTCAGGCGCGCGGGCGGCATCGAGGCCGAAGCGGTCCGCCTCGCTCTCGCTCAGGCGGGTGACCGTGCTGATATACGGCGTCGCCAGCGCCACGAGGACGCTCGTGATCGCGAGCAGCAGCGGCGCGCCGGCAGGGTCCGCCACGTCGCGCACGCCCCAGCGCGGGTGGCGCGCGATCAGCCGCGGCGCCAGCCGGGAGAGCGCGAAAAAGATGACGAGCACGGCAAGGGCGAACCACAGCAGCAGTCGCCAGATGTGGCCGAGCACATAATGGCCCATCTCATGCCCCATCACCGCTGCGACCTCGTCAGGTGAGGTGCGGTTCAGGAGATTGTCGTTCAGCGCGATTCGGATCGTGGGGCCGAGCCCGGCGACATTGGCGGAAATCCGCTTCGTCTGGCGTGAGGCATCGGCGACATAGATATGGTCGGCCGGGATGTGATGCGCCTCGGCCATCGCGACGATTCGGTCGCGCAGCGGACCGGCGGGCATTTCGGTGTAGCGGTTGAACAGCGGCTCGATGAACACCGGGCCGAGCAGCAGACCGATGGTGAGGAAGCTGATCATCACCGCCGTGCCGACCGCCCACCATGCACGGCGAAAGCGGCGAATGACGGCGTAGATCGCGGTGAACAGCAGCGCATTCACCACCAGCGAGACGCCCAGCATCTTGAGCTGGTCGATAAGCCAGGCGCCGAACGTCTGGCTCATCAGGTCATATTGCGCCTCGCGCACGAAGCCGGTGTAGATCGTCCACGGCAGGAACAGGAGGAAGCTGACGAGCGTGAACAGCACGCCGTACAGGCCGGGGACGAGCCAGGTGCGCCTGACGCGCCGTTCGGCGAGATCGCGCATCCGGGCGGAAAAGCCACTGGCGAGCAGCGCGCCATAGACCAGCACGGCGACAACTGCGTTCCACAGGATCAGCCAATAGCCGCCCTCGAAATAGGCGTCCGACTTCGCCCGTGCCGGCCCCTGCAGAAGATCGAGGTAGGCGCGGGTTGCCGCGTCGACGTCGAAACCGGGGTTTGCCCCCTGTCCTTGCGCGATGGCGGGCAACAGCGCCGCTGCCCCCAGCAGCGCTGCCCCGATGACCTTCCTCATCCCCTGTTCCCCCGGTTACGGGGCCATTGGCCCCTTGAACAACGTGCCGAAATAATCGCCCTTGTTCCACACCGGGCGCGTGGGCGCGTCGGCGATGTCGCGGGCGATGCGATAGTTCACGTCGACGAAGCGGACGCCCTGTTCCCACTCGATCGGCTGCGACAGATCATCGCTGGGCTTGTGGTAGTTGGTCGACATGAAATGTTCGACCGCGGCCTTGCCCGGTCCCTTCTGGCCCGGCCACAGGAAGACCGAGGGCACGCCCTTCTGCACGAAGCGGAAATGGTCGGAGCGAACGAAGATCCCCTCGTCCGGCATCGGATCGGGCGACAGGCTGACGCCGGCGCCCGCAACCGCGCGGCTGATGATCGGGCCGAGCGTCGAGCGATCGCCGCCGAACGCGACCATATCCTCGAACTTGTAGGTCAGGATCGGCATGTCGAGATTGACGTTGGCGATGATCGACGAGGCCGGGACGGTCGGGTGGTTGGCGAAATAATCGCTGCCGATCAGCCCCTTTTCCTCCGCCGTGACGGCGAGGAACAGGACGGTGCGCTTGGGCGCCCCTTCCTTCTGGAAGCGCTTGGCCTCCTCGATCAGGCTGGCGATGCCGATCGCATTGTCGAGCGCGCCATTGTGGATCTTGTCATCGGCCTTGCCGCTGACGCCGACGTGATCGAGGTGCGCCGAGAGGACGACGACTTCCTTCGCCAGCGCCGGATCGCTGCCGGGCAGCACGCCGACGACGTTGGACGAGCGCGCCGGGGCGAAGCTGGTCTTGGTGGTGGCGGAGAGCGTGGCGGGCAGCTCCTCGGGCGTGAAGCGCGCATCGGCCTTGTCCGATTCCTTCGCGACCTTCGCCCAGCTGGTGCGCGCGCCGGCGAACAGCTTTTCCGCGCCGGTGAGGCTCAGCGTCGCGAGCGTCGGGATGCCGCCTTCCTCGACATGGCCGGTGCCGTCGGGATTGGCCCAGGTCATGCGGGTGTGGCCGATCCCTTCGACCATCTTGGCGAAGGGGCGCTGCTTGTCGCTGCGCGGGGTGACGAGCGTGATCGTGCCGACCGCGCCGCGTTCCGCCGCGAACCGTGCCTTGGTCGTCGGCGAGCCGAGCCATGCACGCTCCTCACCCGTCATCTTGGACGGCGAGCCGCTGACGAGGGCGACGATCTTCCCCTTCACATCGACGCCGCGATAATCGTCGCGGCCATATTGCGGCGCGACGATGCCATAGCCGACGAACACCACCGGCGCGGAAAGATTGGTTTCCTTAGCGCGCGGGTTCGCGGAGGGGACGTAATCGGTGCCGTAGGTGAGCGGCAGCGTGGTGCCGCCGCGCGTGATGCCGAGCTTCCCCTCGCCCTCGGGTTTGTAGGCGACCAGCGGCACTTCCTGCAGATAGCCGCCCTTGGCCGCGCCCGGCTTCAGCCCGGCGGCAAAGAATTGCGAGGCGACATATTCGGCGGCGATATCATATTCCGGGCTGCCAGCCTCACGCCCGCGCATCGCGTCCGAGGCGAGGAACATGACGTGCGACTTGATCGCCGCAGCCTCGGGCGAGAGCGGCGTGGTGGCCGCGGCGGTTTGAGCCTTCGCAGGCGTTGCCGGAGCGGCGGGGGCAGCCTGCTGCGCGATGGCAGCGACGGGCAGGGTGGCAAAGCACAGAGCAATGGCGAAACGACGCATGGATATCCCGTGGTGATGGCGCCCGCCCCCGACCGGGACGGCGAGAAGGGCGGGGCGACGTGGCACCGGCGACGGGCGCCTGCGACACGCGGCTCGACCTCACTCGACATGAAAGACAAGGATTGGGCGGCTTGATGCCGTAAGTCGTAGCATTGGGGGAGCGCGCCGCAAGCATTACCGATGGAACCGGATCGCGCGCCGTCTATATCTCTTCCCATGCTCGACGCTCTTACCGCCACCGCGACCCCGGCCGTTCACCGCCGCGAGGATTATCGACCGCCGGCATGGCTGGTCCCCGACGTGTCGCTGGACTTCGCGCTCGACCCGTCGGCGACGCGGGTGCGCGCGCGGCTCGACGTGCGGCGCGGCGGCGAGACGGGCGAGCCGCTGCGGCTTCACGGCGACGGGCTGACGCCGATCGCGGTGCTGGTCGATGGTGTCGCAGTGAACGACTGGCGGATGGAGAATGACCAGCTGGTCATCCCGCTGTCCGGTGACGCGCACGTGATCGAGACCGAGGTGGAGATCGCGCCCGATCGCAACACGCAGCTGATGGGGCTGTATTCCTCCGGCGGAAACCTGTGCACCCAATGCGAGGCGGAGGGGTTTCGCCGCATCACCTTCTTCCCCGACCGGCCCGACGTGCTGGCGACCTATCGCGTGCGGATGAGCGCGGACAAGGCGCGCTATCCGGTGCTGCTGGCCAATGGCGATCCGATCGCGTCGGGCGACAATGGCGATGGGACGCACTGGGCCGAATGGCACGATCCGTTTCCCAAGCCATCCTATCTGTTCGCGCTGGTTGCCGGCGACCTGGCCTGCAATCGCGGCACTTTCACCACCCGGTCGGGGCGCGAGGTGGAGCTGGGCATCTGGGTGCGCGCGGCGGACCTGTCCAAGACGGATCATGCGCTCCACGCGCTGAAGCTGTCGATGGCGTGGGACGAGCGCGTCTATGGCCGCGAATATGATCTGGACGTGTTCAACATCGTCGCGGTCGATGATTTCAATTTCGGCGCGATGGAGAACAAGGGGCTGAACATTTTCAACAGCCGCTACATCCTGGCCGATCCCGATACCGCGACCGATTACGATTACGACGCGATCGCGACGGTGGTGGCGCACGAATATTTCCATAACTGGTCGGGCAACCGGGTCACCTGCCGCGACTGGTTCCAGCTGTCGCTGAAGGAAGGCTTCACCGTCTTTCGCGACCAGGGATTCTCCGCCGACCAGGGATCGGCGGCGGTCAAGCGGATCGAGGATGTGCGCGGGCTTCGCGCCAGCCAGTTCCCGGAGGATGCCGGCCCGCTGGCGCATCCGGTGCGGCCCGAAAGCTATCTTGAGATCTCTAATTTCTACACCTCGACGATCTACAACAAGGGCGCCGAGCTGATCCGAATGATGGCGACGATCCTGGGGCCGACGCGCTTCCGGGCGGCGTGCGACCTGTATTTCGACCGCTTCGACGGGACGGCGGCGACGTGCGAGGATTTCGTGGCGTGCATGGAGGAGGGCGGCGGGGTTGACCTGTCGCGCTTCCGCCTGTGGTACAGCCAGGCGGGGACGCCGCGGGTGGCCGCCAGCCTGTCGCATGATGGCGGTCGCGCGACGCTGCGGCTGGCGCAGCATGTGCCGCCGACGCCGGGACAGGCGGTGAAGGAGCCGATGGTCCTGCCGCTCAAGATCCGGCTGTTCGGCGCGGAGACCGGGCGGCCGCTGGGGCCTGAGCAACTGGTGCTGTTGGAGGATGCGAGCGAGACGATCGTGTTCGACGGCGTTGCCGAGCGGCCGGTGCTGTCGATCAACCGCGGTTTTTCAGCGCCGGTAACGATCGAGAGCGATCGTACCGCGGAGGAGCTGGCGTTTCTGGCGCGGCACGATGACGATCCCTTCGCGCGCTATGAAGCGATGCAGCAGCTGATGCTGGACACGCTGGTAGCGGGCGCGGTCGAGGGCGCGGCGGATCATCGTGCGGTGATCGACGCGGTGGCCGACACGCTCGACGATCCGACGCTAGACCGGGCGTTCGTCGCCGAGGCGGTGCTGTTGCCGTCAGAGAGCTTCATCGGCGACCAGCTGAGCGTGGTCGATCCCGATGCGATCTTTGCTGCGCGCGAGGCGCTGCGCGCGGACCTTGGCCGCGCGCTGGGGGATCGCTGGCGCGAGATCTACGACGACAATGAGAGCGACCGGCCGTATGAATATACGCCGGCGGCGAAGGCGGCGCGGCGGATTCGCAACGTGGCGCTGGGCTATATCGCGGCGTCGGGGGCCAGCGATGCGGCGGCGCTGGCGTTCCGCCAGTTCGAGCGTGCCGACAACATGACCGATCGGCAGGGTGCGCTGTCAGTGCTGGTCAATGGCGAGAGCGACCTGCGCGAGGCGGCGCTCGACATCTTCTACAACCGTTATGCGGGTAATCCGCTGGTGCTGGACAAATGGTTCCAGACGCAGGCGTTGTCGACTCGGGTCGATACGCTGGCGGCGGTGCGCGCATTGGCCGAGCATCCCGACTTCACGCTGGCCAATCCCAATCGGGCGCGCAGCCTGATCGGCGCCTTTGCGGTCAACCAGCGGGCGTTCAACCAGGCCGATGGCGCGGGCTATCGCTTCCTTGCCGACCAGCTGATCGCGCTTGACCGGCTCAACCCGCAGACGGCGGCGAAGCTGCTGCCGCCGCTGGGTCGGTGGCGGCGGTTCGACCCCGCGCGCGCGGCGCTGATGCGGGCAGAGCTGGAGCGGATCGTCGGGACCAGCGGGCTGTCCAAGGACCTGTTCGAACAGGCGTCGAAGAGCCTCGACGGCTGAGGCCCGCTGAGGACCAAAGCCCAGACGCGCGCGGCGCGTCAGGGTGCCTTGGGCAGCAGCGCGTGCGTGGCCGGGTCCGGCCCGTCGAAGAACCGGTCGATGATCGCCTGGAACGGGGCCGGATCATCGGCCGCGCGCGCGAAGAGCGTCATCGAGGACCGCAGCTTCATCGCGTCGACCGGCCCAAGGATGTCGACCGCACTGCCGCTGGCGGTAGCCAGCGCGGCGCACGCCGCATGCAGACGCGGGCCGAGCAGGGGATGCGCAAGATAGGCGCGCGCCTCATCCAGCGACGCGATTCCGAAATGCTGCGCAGTGGGGCTGTGACCCAGCCCGCGGAGCTGCGGAAAGACATACCACATCCAGTGGCTAGTCTTTCGGCCGTGGCGCAATTCCGTCAGCGCGTCGGCATAGCTGCCGTGCTGCGCGGTGACGAAGCGGTCGAGATCGAACGGGTCGTCCATGTCGCACCCAACGCGCAACACGCATCGCGGATGCGGCCTCGTGCGTTGAAATCGGCGCAAGAAAAGGAGGCGACATGCTGGAACATATCCCCGCCTGGCTTGGGCGAACGCTGGGCAATGTGCGCGCGGGTGCGGACAAGCTGGCGATCGTGCAGCCCGAACTGGGTGGAACATTCGGCGCGCTTGACCTGTCCAGCCCGGCGTTCGCGCAGGAGGCGCGTCTGCCGCCGCGATTCACCGCCGATGGCGAGGGTGTCTCACCGCCGCTGACCTGGGGCGCGGTGCCGGAAGAAACGGCGCTGCTGGCGCTGTTGGTCGAGGATGCGGACGCACCGGCGCCGCAGCCGCTGGTCCATGCCGTCATGTGGGGCCTGCCGGCGGACGCCGGGCGGCTGGAGGAGGGCGCGATCGTCGCCGATGGCAACGGGCTGGCCGAGCAAGGCGACGTGGGTCGCCATTCGTACCTGGGCGAAGGCTGGCTGCCACCCGATCCACCGACCGGTCATGGCGAGCATCGTTATGTGTTTCAGTTGTTCGCGCTGGGTGCCGGGGTGGGCGATCCCGGCGCATCGCCCGGTCGAACGGCGCTGGTGCGCGCCATGACCGGGCATGTGCTTGCTGCGGGGCTGCTTATCGGGACCTATTCGCGTGGCGAGCCGGCCGAGGCAGCGCCGGCTCAGACCGCGTTTGCGGCGGCGTCAACATAAGCGAGGAGGCCCGACATGCTGACAAAGGCAGCGAGGGCGAGGCAGGCGGAGCGGACCATCGAACAATCCTTTCCAGAACAGGGGGAGGCGTGTGGCCGGATCAGGCGATCGGGCTGACGGGAACGGCGGCGCTGATCATGAGCGCGGCGAAGATGAAGGCGCCGGCGAGGCTGGCGACATTCTGGTGAAGCTGGTTGAGGCGGACGAACATGGTGCAATTCCCTTGTGCTATCTGGCGGCCGGACCATCCGGCGCCGATGCTCAAGGCGTTTGCATGGGGCGTGCCAAGTTTGACCGCTGACGCAATATCAATCACTTAGCCGGTTCGCCGTTCAGGGTTGGGAAATATCGCCATCCGCGCGCGGCGGATCACACCATCAAACGGCGCTGAGTACCTGATTACGGCCGGCCGCCTTTGCCTGGTAGAGCGCGGCGTCCGCTCTCGCACACAGGACCTCGCGCGTTTCGCCGGCCGTGCCGGCGGCGAGCCCTGCGGAAATCGTCACCACGCCGATCGGGGCATCGGTCGCACGCGAGCGGAAGCGGCGCGCGGCAACCGCGCTGCGGGCGCGATCGACGATGCCGGTCGCAGTGTCCATGTCGACGCCGACGAGGAGCAGCGCAAATTCCTCGCCGCCATAACGCGCGACCAGCGCCGACCCGCTTTCGGCGGCGATCGTCTGGCCTACCGCGCGCAGCACCCGATCCCCGACGGCATGGCCGAACTGATCGTTCACGCGCTTGAAGTGGTCAATATCGCACAGTGCGAAGATCACCGGGGTGTGCGGGGCCAGCGCCGACAGCGCCTCGTCAAAGGCGCGGCGATTGGCCAATTCGGTCAGCGGATCCTGCCGCGCGTCGCTGCGTGCATCGGCGAGGGCGCTGCGGAGCGCCTCGCTTTCCTGTTCCGCCGCGGCCAGCCGTGCCTCCGCCTGGCGGACTCGTTCGATCATCGCGGCGGTGAGTTCGCTGATGTAGTTGCGCGTCGATGCGGGGTCCGCCTGTCGCATCGCGGCGGCGGTGGCGATCAGATCGCGGCCAAAGTCGCTGGTTTCGGCATGGATCGACCGGACGGTTTCCGAAAAGTCGCCCAATTGCATGGTGAGTTGCGCGACCAAAGCATCCTCGGCGGGGCGGGCGGGGGTGTCGTGCGGCTGCGTTCGGGCGAGCACGCCAAGTTCCGCCATATCCTGCTGCGTGAGGCGTACGCCGCCGTCGGTGCGCACGGCGACTGCCCGCGCCAGCGCGCCGTCCGGATGGCTCAATATTTCATGCGCCAGCGCATAATATGCCGGGTCGGCGCTGAGGCGGTGAATGGCGAGAAAGGCGCCAATCGCCTCATAGAGGCTGAACGCCTCCGTCTCGGCCGTGCTTACCTTCACCGTGCTGGTCCGCTTTCTTCCCCAGGCGCTGCCAGCCAGCGCCACGGGCGGTGTCCTGAGCTAGCGCGAAATCGCTAAGATAGCGTTGCGATTGTTACGACTTTGCGAGCCGGCGAACGGCGTCGAGGGTAAGGGCAACGTGACGCTCGGCGGACATGTCGTCATGCACGAAGGCGATGCGGCCGGTGCGATCGATGACGTAGCTGGTGCGGCGGGTGGCATCGCGGCCCTTCACCTGCCGGCCGAGCGCCACATCATAGCCGCTGACGACGCGCGGTCCCGCACTGGCCACTGCGAAGCGGCCGGCGCATTCGGCGGCGGAAAACTTGGTGAGATCCTCGACCGAATCGGCGGACATGCCGATCACCGTCGCGCCCGCGGCGCGGAACTTGTCGATATTCTCGGCAAAGGCGCGCGCCTCCGCATTGCAGCCGGCGGTGAAGGCCGCGGGGAAGAAGTAGAGCACGACCGGCCCGTTCTTCAGCTGGCGGGCGAGATTGACGTTCACCACCTTGCCCGCGATCGCGCCCCGGGTGGTGAAATCGGGCGCCTTGGCGCCCACGGCCAGGCTCGCCCCGGCGGGAGCGGCGAGCGTAAGGGAAAAAGCGGCTGCAAGGGCAAGGACGTGGCGCACAGGGTATCTCCCGTTGGTGCGCCGGTTCTAGCGCGGCCGTGCGGGGCGCGATAGGGCTGCGCCATGCCGATCCGCCAAGCTGACCTCGCCCTTGCCCACCGCCTCGCCGATGCCGCGGGGGAGGCGATTCGCCCCTATTTTCGCGGCGAACTGGGCACCGAGATGAAAGCCGACCATTCGCCGGTCACGCTGGCCGATCGGGCGGCGGAGGCGGCGATGCGCCGGATCCTGGATGCCGAAGCGCCGGGCGACGCGGTGCATGGCGAGGAATATGGCATCAAGGACGGCGTGACCGGTCGCACCTGGGTGCTCGACCCGATCGACGGTACGCGCAGCTTCACCGTCGGTCGGGCGATTTTCGGCACGCTGATCGCGCTGGTCGAGGATGGCTGGCCGATGATGGGGGTGATCGACCAGCCGATCCAGCGTGAGCGGTGGATCGGCGCGGCGGGGCGGCCGACCTTGTTCAACGGGGCGCCGGTGCGCACGCGCGCCTGCCGCGAAGTGGAGGGCGCGATCCTGGCGACGACCAGCCCGCACGCCTTCAACGACGATGAAGTGCCGTATTTCATGGCGCTGGTCGCGGCGGTTTCCGGCGGGCACGCGCGGCAGGGGCCGGTCTATGGCGGCGACTGCTACAATTACGGGCTGCTGGCGAGCGGGCACCTCGACATCGTGTGCGAGGCGGGGCTGGCGCTGTACGATTTCGCCGCGCTGGCGCCGATCGTCGAGGGCGCGGGCGGGCGGATGTGCGACTGGAACGGTGATCCGCTGACGCAGGCGAGCACGGGGCAGGTGCTGGCGATCGGCGACCCGGCGCGGATGGACGAGGTGCTGGAGGCGCTGCACGCGGCGCCCGGCGCGCACGACCATGGGCATGGGCATGGGCATGGGCATGGGCATGGGCATGGGCATGACCACGATCATTGAGCGGTAAAGGGGAGGGCGTGGGCGCGCCCTCCCCGGTTGCGGGTCAGACGACGGACAGCACGAGCTTCCCGTCGCCTTCGTCGACCCTGATCGTGCTGCCGTCCTTCACTTCGCCGCGCAGGATGAGATCGGCGAGCGGATCCTGCAGGTAGCGCTGCACCGCGCGCTTCAGCGGGCGGGCGCCATAGACCGGATCGTAGCCGACACGTCCGAGCCACGCGCGCGCGGCATCGGTGAGGTCGAGCGTCACCTTGCGATCGGCGAGCAGCTTGCCGACGCGCGCCACCTGGATGTCGACGATCGGCCCCATGTGCGCCTGACCCAGCCGGTGGAAGAGGATGATCTCGTCCAGCCGGTTGAGGAATTCCGGGCGGAAGTGCGCACGGACGATCTCCATCACCTGCGGCTCGACCGTTTCGACGTCCTCGCCCTCGCCGAGATTGGCGAGATACTGGCTGCCGAGGTTCGACGTCAGGATGATCAGCGTGTTCGAGAAGTCGACCGTGCGGCCCTGGCCATCGGTGAGGCGGCCATCGTCGAGCACCTGGAGGAGGACGTTGAACACGTCGCCATGCGCCTTCTCCACCTCGTCGAACAGCACGACCTGGTACGGCCGGCGCCGCACCGCTTCGGTCAGCACGCCGCCTTCCTCATAGCCGACATAGCCCGGAGGCGCGCCGATCAGCCGGGCGACGGCGTGCTTCTCCATGAACTCGCTCATGTCGATGCGGACCATGGCGTTGGGATCGTCGAACAGGAATTCGGCGAGCGCCTTGGTCAGCTCGGTCTTGCCGACGCCCGTCGGGCCGAGGAACAGGAACGAGCCCAGGGGGCGGTTCGGATCCTGTAGCCCGGCGCGGGCGCGGCGGACGGCGGTGGAGACGGCGCGCACCGCATCCTCCTGACCGATCACGCGCTTGCCGATCACTTCCTCCATCTTGAGGAGCTTGTCGCGTTCGCCCTCCATCATCCGCTCGACCGGGATGCCGGTCCAGCGGGCGACGACGGCGGCGATATCCTCCGGCGTCACTTCCTCGCGCAGCATCGCATTGGCCGCGGCGCCCTGCGCCTCGGCGAGCTGCTTTTCGAGCGCGGGGATGCGGCCGTAGGAAAGCTCGCCCGCCTTGGCGAGATCGCCCTGGCGCTGCGCCTGTTCCAGTTCGAGCCGCGCGGCGTCCAGCTGCTCCTTGAGCTTCGCCTCGCCCGCCAGCTTGTCCTTCTCGGACTGCCAGCGCTGGGTCAGTTCGGCCGACTGCTGCTCAAGATTGGCGAGTTCCTCCTCGATCTTCTCGAGCCGGTCCTGCGAGGCTTCGTCGGTTTCGCGGCGCAGGCCCTCGCGCTCGATCTTGAGGCGAAGGATGCGGCGGTCGAGCGTCTCGATCTCCTCGGGCTTCGACTCCACCTCCATGCGGATGCGCGAAGCGGCTTCGTCGATCAGGTCGATCGCCTTGTCGGGCAGGAATCGATCGGTGATGTAGCGGTTGGAGAGCGTCGCCGCGGAAACCAGCGCGCCATCGGTGATGCGCACGCCGTGGTGAAGCTCGTACTTCTCCTTCAGCCCGCGCAGGATCGAGATCGTATCCTCCACGGTCGGTTCGCCGACGAACACGGGCTGGAAGCGCCGCTGGAGCGCGGGATCCTTCTCGACATATTTGCGATATTCATCGAGCGTGGTCGCGCCGACGCAGTGCAGCTCGCCGCGCGCGAGGGCCGGCTTCAGCAGGTTGCCCGCGTCCATCGCGCCTTCGGATTTTCCGGCGCCGATCAGCTGGTGCATCTCGTCGATGAAGAGGATGATGTCGCCTTCGGCGGCCTTCACCTCGTCGATCACGCCCTTCAGCCGCTCCTCGAACTCGCCGCGATATTTCGCGCCCGCGATCAGCGCGCCCATGTCCAGCGCCATCAGCGTCTTGTTCTTGAGCGTATCGGGCACGTCGCCGTTGGCGATGCGTAGCGCCAGCCCCTCGGCGATCGCGGTCTTGCCGACGCCGGGCTCACCGATCAGCACGGGATTGTTCTTGGTACGGCGGGCGAGGACCTGGATCGTGCGGCGGATTTCCTCGTCGCGTCCGATCACCGGATCGAGCTTGCCGTCGCGTGCCGCCTCGGTCAGGTCGCGGGCGAACTTCTTCAGCGCGTCGTAGCGATCCTCCGCGGTGGCAGTGTCGGCGGTGCGCCCGCCGCGCAGATCGTTGATCGCGGTGTTGAGCGCGTCGGCGCGCACGCCGGCGGCCTGAAGCGCCTTGCCTGCGGGGGTGTTGAGCGACAGCGCGAGCGCCACCAGCAGGCGTTCGACGGTGACATAGCTGTCGCCGGATTTCTGCGCGATCTGTTCGGCAGAATCGAGCACGCGCACGGCATCGTTGTTGAGGCCCGGCGTCGATTGCGCGCCCGAACCGCTGACCGCGGGGATTTTCGCGAGCGCGGCGTCGGTCTCCGTCACCGCGCGGCGCGCGTCGCCACCGGCGGACTGGATGAGGCCCGCCGCCATGCCCTGCTCGTCCTCAAGCAGCGCCTTCAACAGATGCTCGGGGCCGATCTGCTGGTGGCTCATGCGGATCGCAACGGTCTGCGCCGACTGGAGGAAGCCCTTGGCGCGGTCGGTAAATTTCTCGAGGTTCATGGTGTCCCTGTTTCCTTCGAGCATCATGTGGTGTTGTCGATTAGCAACACAAGAGAGCGATCAAGCGAAAGATGGCGACGCGCGGCGGGCGCGTCCATAGGCGCATGTCTAGCCGGCATCTTCCCGACTTCCTTGTTGTCATCGGAGGCGAACCCCGCCGCGGGTATCCGGGATTTCCGAAGGACAGTTGACGTGCCTGGCGATTGCGCTTCCCCTGTAGGCAAAGCGACACGGGAGCGGATCATGAAGGCTTTGCGGTATTTCGGCGCGCGCGACATCCAATACGGATCGACCGAGGACGCAGCGTTGCAGGACGACCGTGATGTGCTGGTCCAGGTGAAGCATTGCGCGATCTGTGGCAGCGACCTTCACATTTATCACGGCCACGGCTTTTCCGAGGATACGGGCTTTTGCGTCGGGCATGAGGCGGTGGGCGAAGTGGTCGAGATCGGCCGCGCGGTGCGCACCCTGAAATCCGGCGACCGGGTGATGATTTCGGCCGCGGTCGGCTGCGGCGCGTGTCCCGGGTGCCTGATGGGCCGGGTGCATGAGTGCGAGAACAATGGCTCCGGCTGCTACGGGCTGTCCGCGGCGCTGCAGGGTAGCCAGGCGGAAGCGGTGCGGGTGCCGGCGGGCGACGGCAACGCGCGGCGCATTCCGGAGGGCATCACCGACGAACAGGCGCTGATGCTGACCGATGCGCTGCCGACGAGCTGGATGGCGGTGCGCAATGCCGACATCAAGCCGGGCGCGAGCGTCGCGGTGGTGGGGCTGGGCCCGATTGGACTGATGGCAGTGGAGGGCTGTTTGGCGATGGGGGCGGGGCGGGTCTATGCGATCGACCTGGTGCCCGAGCGCCGCGCGATCGCCGAGGGGCTGGGCGCGATCGGCGTCGATCCGGCCGAGGCGGTGCCGTTCATCCGCGAGGATACGAAGGGGCGGATGTGCAGCAGCGTCGTCGAGGCGGTGGGGGCGGATGCGACGATCGACCTGTCGCTCCGGCTGGTGGGGAAATGGGGCACCGTGTCGTGCCTTGGCGTCAACCAGACGCGGCGCTTCCCCTTCCCGATGGAGCGCGCCTTCGCCAGCGGGCTGACGTTCCGCACCGGCACCTGCTCCGTGCCGCACTGGTGGCAGGAACTGATCCCGATGGTGCAGAAGGGGCAGCTCAGGCCTGAACGCTACATCTCGCACCGGCTGCCGCTGTCGCAGGGCGCCGAGGCATACGCCATCCTCGACCGGCGCGAAGCGCTGAAGGTGGTGATGACGCCGGAGTGAGGCTATAGTCGTGGGTAAATCGAACGAAGGAGAGTTTGCCATGGCCACGCTGGCGCCGGTCGACAACACCAACCAATATGCCCCCGGTGAGTGGGAGGCGCGGGTTGATCTGGCCGCGGCGTACCGCCTCGTCGCGCTGTACGGCTGGGATGACCTGATCTTCACGCACCTGTCGGCGCGCGTGCCCGGGCCGGAGCATCACTTCCTGATCAACCCCTATGACATGATGTTCGAGGAGATCACCGCGTCGAGCCTCGTGAAGATCGATGTCGAGGGCAATCCGGTCGGCCATACCGATCATCCGGTGAACCCGGCGGGCTTTACGATCCACTCGGCGATCCACATGGCACGCGAGGATGCCGCCGCGGTGATGCATCTTCACACCCCGCATGGCCAGGCAGTCTCGGCGATGGAATTCGGCCTGCTGCCGCACACCCAGACGGCGATGATCGCGCAGCACAATGTCGCCTATCACGACTATGAGGGCATCGCGACCGACCTCGACGAGCGCGAGCGGCTGGTCGCGGACATTGGCGACAAGCATGCGATGATCCTGCGCAATCATGGAACGCTGGCGGTGGGCGACAGCGTCGCATCCTGCTTCCTGCGGCTCTATTTCCTAGAGCGGGCGTGCGAGGCGCAGGTGCTGATGCTGTCGGCCGGGCGCGAGAACCTCAACAACCCGCCGCAGGGCGTGGAGGAGAAGGTCGCCGGGCAGAGCGCGCCGGCGGGGATGGGCAACCTTGCCGAGAAGCTGGCGTGGCCGGCGCTGCTGCGCAAGCTCGACCGGATTGATCCCAGCTTCCGCAACTGAGGCAGCGCGGTCGTCATCCGGTACCCGCCGGGTGACGACCGCAGCGGATGTTATGTGCGGGTCGCGGTGACGAGGTAGTTCAGCGACAGCGAGTCGGAGAGGGTGAAGCCGCTGGTCGGCGAGAAGGCGATGCCGCGCGTGTCGCGCACCGTGAAGCCAACGGCGGAGAGCATCTCGCCCAGCTCCTCCGGCGTGATGAACTTGTCCCAATCGTGCGTGCCGCGCGGGATGCGGCCGGTGCCCTCCGCCAGCGTGATCATCGCGAGGCGCGACACGGGCGTGCGATTGGGGGTCGACATGATCAGCAGGCCGCCATCTGCGACCGCGCCTGCCAGCCCCGCGACGAAGGCTGCCGGATCGGCGACATGCTCGATCACCTCCATGCAGGTGACGAGATCGAACTGCTCGCCCTCCACGGCCTCCACGCCGCCGGCGCGGTAGTCGATGACCAGCCCGCTCTGCGCAGCGTGATCGCGCGCGACCGCGATATTCTCCGCCGCGGCATCGATCGCGGTGACTGCGCCGCCCAGCCGCTTGAGCGGTTCGGCGAGCAGGCCGGCGCCGCAGCCGACATCGAGCACGCTCTTGCCCGTGAGCGGCGTGAAGCTGGCGGGATCGAGATCGAAATGCCGGTCGGCCTGTTCGCGGATGTAGCGCAGGCGCACGGGATTGAGCCGGTGAAGCATCGCGGATGAGCCGCGCGGATCCCACCACTCGCTGGCCATCGCGCCGAAATGCGCCGCCTCGCGCGCGACGATGCTGGCGTGGCCGCTGCCGTCGCTTCCGAGGGGAGAGGGTACGGTATCGGTTGTTACAGTTGCGTCGGCCATGACGCTTTCCTATCAGGCGCGCCAGTTTTCCCCAAGCACCCGAGAGTATCCCGTGGCCCGCATCGTCATGAAATTCGGCGGCACCTCGATGGCGGGGATCGAGCGGATTCGCTCGGTCGCGGCGCGGGTGAAACGCGAGGCGGCGGCCGGCAACGAGGTGGCGGTGGTCGTCTCCGCGATGGCGGGCGAGACCGACCGGCTGGTCAATTTCTGCCGCGAGGCGAGCGCGCTTTACGATCCCAAGGAATATGACGTCGTCGTTTCCGCCGGCGAGCAGATCACCAGCGGGCTGCTGGCGATCGCGCTGCAGGCGATCGGCGTGCCGGCGCGTTCGTGGCTGGGCTGGCAGTTGCCGGTCAACACGTCCGGCGCGTTCGCAAAGGCGCGGATCGAAACGATCGATGCCGAGGCACTGCTCGCCAGCATGGGTGCGGGCGAAGTGGCGGTGATCCCCGGCTTCCAGGGCGTGCATGAGGGGCGCGTGACGACGCTGGGCCGTGGCGGCTCCGACACGTCGGCGGTGGCGGTGGCGGCAGCGATCAAGGCCGATCGCTGCGACATCTACACCGACGTTGATGGCGTCTATACCACCGATCCGCGCATCGTGCCGCGCGCGCGCAAGCTCGCCAAGGTGACGTATGAGGAAATGCTGGAGCTCGCCAGCGTCGGCGCCAAGGTGCTGCAGACGCGGTCGGTGGGCCTGGCGATGAAGGAGAATGTCCGCATCCAGGTGCTCTCGTCGTTCACCGGCGACGATGCCCCGATGGCGGATACACTGCCCGGCACGATGATCGTGGGCGAAGAGGAGGTTGAAGACGTGGAACGCCAGCTGATCACCGGCATCGCGCACGACAAGAACGAAGCGAAGATCACGCTGACCGCGGTTCCGGACAAGCCGGGCTCGGTCTCGGCGATCTTCGAGCCGCTCGCCGCGGCGAACATCAACGTCGACATGATCATCCAGAATATCGCCCATGGTTCGGGCTCGACCGACGTGACGTTCACGGTGCCCTCGGCGGATCTCGCGCGATCGATCGAGACGCTGAACCAGGCGCGTGCGGCGATCGGCTTCGAGGAGCTGGTGCACGACACGCGCGTGGCGAAGATCAGCGTCGTCGGCGTCGGCATGCGCAGCCATGCGGGCGTCGCGAGCACGATGTTCTCGACGCTGGGCGCGCGCGGGATCAACATCCTTGCGATCTCGACCAGCGAGATCAAGGTCAGCGTGCTGATCAACGAGGACGAGACCGAGCTGGCGGTGCGCGTGCTGCACACCGCCTACGGCCTCGACGCCGACGAGGCGGCCTGAGCCGCTAGGTCAGCATGATCGCCGCCGCGATGATCAGCGCGGCGACGATTAGGGCGGCCGCGAGGATGCGGCTGTCGAACGGCTGCGCCGGGGCAGGCGTTGGCGGGGCCTCCGCGCGGCGGACGAGCGCGCGGATCAGACGCGGGAGATCGTCGCCCAGCCGATCGACCTCCAGTGCGACGGCGGCGGCGCGGCGTGACCAGCGTTCCGGCGAGAGCCGCTCCATCACCAGCCGGCCGCTTGCCCGGCGCATCGCGGCGGCGAGATCGAAGTCGGGCTCGATCGCGCCGAGCACGCCGTCCAATGTGATCAGCGCCTTGAACAGCAGCAGAAGATCGGGCGGGAAGGCGAGCTTCTCCTCGCGCAGCGTGCCGAACAGGTCGGCGACGAGATCGGCCAGCACCAGACGGCGGCCGTGGCGGACCACCAGCCCCTCCGCGATCGGCATGAAGCGCGGGACCTGATGTTCCAGTTCGGCCCAGCGGGCGAGCGTTTCGGCGAGTAGCGCGGGATCGTCGGTGACCAGTGCCTGGACGAAGGCGATGAATTCCTCACGCCGGCGCGGGCTGACGTGGCCGATGAGGCCGAAATCGATCATGCCGATGCGGTTGCCGGGCAAGCACAGGAGGTTGCCGGGGTGCGGATCGCCGTGGAAGCGGCCGTTGATGAGCGCCATCTGAAGCACGATGTCCGCGCCCGAGGCGGCGATCACGGCGGGGTCGATCCCGGCATCCCGCAGCACTTGGGCGTTGCGCGGCGGCACGCCGGGGATGTGGTCCATCACGATCAGCGCATCGGACGTATAATCCCAGTGGATGCGCGGGATCAGCACGCGGGAGTCGCGCGCGAAATCGTCGCGTAGCAGATCGGCGTTGCGCCCCTCATTGGCGAAATCGAGCTCGCCCAGGATCGCGCCGCCGAGCTGGCGGATGAGCTTGGTCGCGCCGAAACGGCGGGCCTCCGCGTTCGAGCGCTCCATGACGCGGGCGACTTCGCCGAGCAGGCGCAAGTCCGCCTCCATCCGCGGGCGGATGCCGGGGCGGCGGATCTTGACCACCACGGCGGTGCCATCGTGCAGCGTCGCGCGGTGGACCTGCGCCATCGAGGCGGCGGCGAGCGGCTCGGGATCGAACTGGGCGAAGACCGTTTCGGGCGGCTCGCCGAGCGCGGCTTCCACCGCAGGGCGCAGGTCCTCGAACGGCAGGCGCGGAGCGGAGCTTTGCAGCTGTTCGAAGGCGGCGATCCATCCGGGCGGCAGGATATCCGCGCGGGTTGCCATGATCTGGCCGAGCTTCACCCAGGTGGGGCCGAGCGCCTCGAGCGCGCGGCGGGTGCGATCGGGGAGGTCGAACGGTTCCGGCTGCTCCTGCGCATTGCCCAGCCCGAGGCGGGCGAGCAGGACGTCGAGGCCGAAGCGCGACATGACGGCGGCGACTTCGCCCAGCCGGGCGCGATCGCGGGCGGCGACTTTCAGCGTTCCCAGCATCGCGTCACTCGCCGATCAGATGAAGCGCGACGTGCCGGCGGTGCGACGCGCGGCGATGTTCGAAGAGGTAGATGCCCTGCCACGTGCCGAGCACCGGGCGGCCGTTCGTGACCGGGATCGAGAGGCTGGTGGCGGTGAGCGCCGCGCGCAGGTGGGCGGGCATGTCGTCGGGCCCTTCGTCGTCATGTTCGTAATCGCGCGATTCGGGGGCGATGCGAGCGAGGTAGCGTTCCATGTCGCGGCGCGCGGCGGGCGCGGCATTTTCCTGGATCAGCAGCGAGGCGGAGGTGTGGCGGATGAAGAGGGTGAGCAGACCCTGTTCGATGCCGGTCGAGGCAATCCAGTTGACGACATCGCGGGTGAATTCGTGAAGGCCCTGACCGGGCGAAGTGATAATCAATTCGGTGGCGTGTTGCCGCATGTTTGTCTCCGCCGCGCGACCCGTGTAGCGGCGCGGTGATGAACGATACCACGATTGACCGTTCCGGTTCCGCCCGGCTCGCCCGCCGGATGGCGCGCGGCGCCGCATTCCTCGGCAGCGAAGTGGCCATCATGGCCGGCGCGATGAGCTGGGTGAGCGAGCGCAACCTGGTTGCCGCCATGTCCAACGCCGGCGGCTTTGGCGTGATCGCGTGCGGCGCGATGACGGTAGAGCTGCTCGACAAGGAAATCGCCGCGACCAAGGCACTGACCGACAAGCCGTTCGGCGTGAACCTGATCACCATGCACCCCGATCTGATGGCGCTGATCGAGGTGTGCGGTAAGCATCAGGTCGGCCATGTCGTGCTGGCGGGCGGGCTGCCGCCGAAGGGATCGCTGGAGGCGATCAAGGCGTCGGGCGCCAAGGTCATCTGCTTTGCGCCGACGCTGGCGCTGGCGAAGAAGCTGATCCGCTCGGGCGTCGATGCGCTGGTGATCGAGGGATCGGAAGCCGGCGGGCATATCGGCCCGGTGTCGACCAGCGTGCTGGCGCAGGAGATCCTGCCGGCGATTGCCAATGACGTGCCGGTGTTCATCGCCGGGGGCATCGGCCGCGGCGAGGCGATTGCGGGCTATCTCGACATGGGCGCGGCTGGCGTCCAGCTCGGCACGCGCTTCGTCTGCGCGACCGAATCGATCGCGCACCCGAAGTTCAAGCAGGCGTTCATCCGCGCCTCCGCGCGCGACGCGGTGGCGAGCGTCCAGATCGACCCGCGGCTGCCGGTGATCCCGGTGCGCGCGCTGAAGAATGCCGGCGGCGAGTTGTTCACCGCCAAGCAGCGCGAAGTGGCGCAGGCGCTGGACGAGGGCGGGCTGGCGATGGCCGAGGCGCAGCTTCAGATCGAACATTATTGGGCCGGTGCGCTGCGCCGCGCGGTGATCGACGGCGATGTCGAGCATGGCAGCGTGATGGCGGGTCAGTCGGTCGGCATGGTGACCAAGGAAGAGCCGCTGGCTGACATCATTGCGTCGCTGATGGCCGAGGCAGCGCAGGCGCTGGAGCAGCGCGCGGCCTGATCAGGCAAATAAGCAGGGTCATCGCCGCGGCGCGGCGGTGGCTCAGCGTGTCAGCTGGTGCGTGGTCCAGGTGACGAGGATCGAGGCGCTGGCGAGGCCGAGGTCGACCCCGGCCTGGAAACGGGCCGGCGAGGCGTCGGCGCGCTCATGCGTCAGGATGCGGATGTCCGCGCTGGGCGGGTGGATCATGGCGAGCGCGGCCAGCGACAGCGTGCCGGCGACGATCGCGATCTGGCGGCGCTTTTCCATCAGCGGATGATACGCCCGGCCGCGGAGTCGCGCCAAACGATTATGGCATGGCGGCGAACGCGCTGTTCGCCGCCATGCCGATGATCAATTGCCCGGAGTGGATGCCGCGGGCGCGGCGTTGCGGTACCGATCGAACCAGGCAAGGATTGCGCTGGCCTTCGCCGCCGATTGCGACGGGCGGCTGGTGAAGCCGCCGTGGCTGGCGCCGGGCACCTTCACCAGCGCGGTCGGGACGCCGGCGATCTGGAGCGCGGCATAATATTGCTCACTCTCGCTGACGGGGGTGCGGTAATCCTCGCTGCCGACGACGACGAGCGTCGGGGTCTTCACGTTGCCGACGAGGCTCAGGGGCGAGCGGTTCCAGTAGCTCATGGGATCTTCCCACGGCAGCTTCGAGAACCAGTAGCGCGACGTGAACAGCGTATTGTCCATCGTCAGCGCCTCGCTGATCCAGTTGATCACCGGCTTTTGCGTGGCCGCCGCCTTGAACCGGTCGGTCTTGCCGACAATCCATGAGGTGAGCACGCCGCCGCCCGAGCCGCCCGTGACGAACAGGTTGTTGGGATCGGCCACGCCCTCCGCGATCGCCGCGTCCACCGCAGCCATCAGGTCGTCATAGTCCTCGCTGGGATAATTCTTGTCGATCAGGTTCGCGAACTCGGCGCCGTAGGAGGTGGAGCCGCGTGGGTTGGTCCACAGCACGGCATAGCCGCCCGAGGCATAGAGCTGGACGTCGGTGGCGAAGCTCGGACCGTAGGCGGAATGCGGGCCGCCGTGGATCTCCAGGATCAGCGGCACGCGGGTGCCCGGCTGCCAGCCCGGCGGGGTGGCGAGCCAGGCGTCGATCGGGCGGCCGTCGGGCGCGGTCACCGCGATCTTGCGCACCGGCGCCAGCGTCTTGGAGGCGGTGAGCACGGCGTTGAGGTTGGTCAGGCGACGCGCCTTGCCGCCGCTCCACACCCACACGTCCGCCGGGGCTGAGGCGTCGCCGCCGGTGTAGGCGATGGTGCCGCCGCGCGAGACGGAGAAATCGCCGCCCGTATAGGGGCGGTCGAGCCCGCCACCGGCGAGGTTGTCGGCAAGAACCGTCGAACGCCCGTCGAGCCCGATGCGGGCGAGCTTGCGCTGCCCCTCGTCGTCATAGCTGGCGTAGAGCGCGCGGCCGTCGCCGGCCCATTGCGCGTCATCGATCGAACGATCGAGCGATGCGGTGAGCGAGCGCGGCGAAGCTGCATTGGCGTCACCGACGTACAGTTCGGCGTTGGTATAAGCGCGGCGCTTGTCGTCGAAGCCGATCCAGGCGATCCGGCTGCCATCGCTGGAGAAGCGCGGTGCGCCGTCGGGCCCATCGCGGCTGGTGAGCGTGCGCAATGCACCGGTGCGGGCATCCACCGCGATCACTTCGGAATTCATCACCTCGCGCTCGGCATCCGGACCGCGGATGGCGGAGAACAGGATGGTGCGGCCGTCCGCGCTCCACGACAGCGGGCCGCCATCGTCGAACTTGCCGAAGGTCAGCTGTTGCGCCGCACCGCCGTCCGCCGAGACGACGAAGACATGGTCGTAGCCGGGCTTGCGATAGCCGGGGCCGTCGTTGCGATAGGTGATGCGGTCGATCACCTCGAGCGGTTCGGCCCATTTCGCCCCCTCCGGTTTGGCGGGCGCCTTGCCGAGCTTGGTGGGCTCGCCGGCGACGGTCGCGATGTACGCGAGGCGCGTGCCGTCGGGCGACCAGGACAGGCTGTTGGGATCACCCGGCAGGCTGGTCACGCGCGTGCTGGCGCCGCTGCCGATCCAGCGGACGAAGAGCTGGGCGCGCTCGCCATCGGCGGCGACATAGGCGATCCGCGAGCCGTCGGGCGACCAGCGCGGGCTGGAGCCGCTGGTGGCGAAGGGCGTCTGCTTTCCGCTGGCGACATCGATCAGCCACAGTGACGATTGCATCCGGTCGGTCATGATGTCGCCGGTGCGGCGGACATAGACGATGGTGCGGCCGTCCGGGCTGATCTGCGGATCGGCCGCGATCGAGAGGCCGAACAGGTCGTTGCCAGTGAAGGTGCGGCTGGGGCCATCAACCGGCGCGGCATTCGCCTGCTGCTGCGCAAGCGCGGGGGCTGGGGCGGCGAGGACGGGGGCGGCGAGGACGGAACAGGCAAGGAGAAAAGCGAAACGGCGCATTGGGTTACTCCGGTGGATGCGCGGTTGAAGCGCAGCAGGGCGGCGGGGCGCAAGCAAGCATCGTGCGCGCGCCATTGCAGTTCGGGCATGGGTCCGCGCCGCTTCCGGCAACGGTGATGGCGGCGATGGCGGGGCGAGCGCCGTCAGCGGACCCACCAAGGGTAGCCGGGCGGCATGTCGGTGGCGATCCGCCCGGGGAAGGCGGGGGGGCGCTTTTCCAAGAAGGCGGCGACGCCCTCGCGCACGTCGGGCCCGGCGCCGAGCGTCATGGCGAATCCGCCATCGACCTTGAGCGCGGCGGCGGGCGATGGCTCGCCAGCGAGGCGCCACAGCATCTGGCGGGTCAGCGCGATCGAGACGGGAGCGGTGTTCTCGGCAATCTCGCGCGCGATTTCGTGGGCGCGGGCGAGCAGGATGTCGGCGGGGACGACCTCGCTGACCAGCCCGCCGCGAAGCGCCTCAGCCGCGTCGAACAGTGCGCCCGACAGGCACCAGCGCAGCGCCTGGGGCAGGCCGACGAGCTGCGGCAGGAACCAGGCGCTGCCCGCCTCAGGGACCAGCCCGCGGCGCGCGAAGACGAAGCCGAAGCGCGCGGTGTCGGCGGCGATGCGGATGTCGCATGGCAGGGTGAGCGTGGCGCCGACCCCGACCGCAGCGCCGTTGATCGCGGCGATGATCGGCTTGGGACTGTCGAACAGCGCGCCGACGAAGCCGCCGCCGTCCTGCCGCGGCTTGCCCTTGGCGGCGAAATTAGGCCCGCCGCTGCCGAAGCTGTCGGCGCCGCCGGAGATGTCCGCGCCCGCGCAGAAGCCGCGGCCCTCGCCAGTCAGGATGATGACGCGCACCTTCTCCTCGGTGCCCGCCTTGCGCACCGCTTCGGCCAACTCAGCCCCCATCACCGCGGTATAGGCGTTCATCTTCTCCGGGCGGGCGAGCATGATCGTCGCGATCGGGCCATCGATCGTGTAGCGGATTTGTTCAAAGGTCATCGGCCTCTCCTGATGATGCGGATCCTGCGTCCGCTTGCGGCACGGCATAACCTGCCCCGGCGTGACACGCCATGCGGTGGCGCAAGTTCGCCGAAGCGCCTTTCACTGGCCGGCTTGGCGGCCTAACGATGGGGCATGTGGCAGCTCCATCAATTTCCTTTGTGTCCCTTCACCCGCAAGGTCCGCATCCTGCTGGGCGAGAAGGACGTCGGCTATGAGCTGGTGCGGGAAATGCCGTGGTCGCGGCGGGACGAGTTCCTGCACCTGAACCCCGCCGGGCAGACGCCGGTGATGGTGGATGGCGAGCGCGGCACGGTGCTGATCGATTCGATGGCGATCTGCGAATATTTCGAGGAGACGGTCGATCGCGCGGCGATGATCAACGGATCGGCCGCCAACCGCGCCGAGATCCGCCGCCTGACAACTTGGTTCGACGCGCAATTCTTCCGCGACGTCAGCCAGCCGTTGATCGAGGAGCGGATGGTGAAGCGGCTGGTGCTGCGCCAGTCGCCCAACGCCGCCCGGCTGCGCGAGGCGATGAAATCCGCGATCGGGCATCTCGATTACATCGATTACCTGCTCGACCATCGCAAATGGATGGCGGGCGCGACGATCAGCCTCGCCGACCTTGCCGCCGCGGCGCATATCTCGGTCGCGGATTATCTCGGCGGGATTGACTGGTCAGGGCATACCCATGCCAAGGCGTGGTATTCGGCGTTCAAGAGCCGCCGCAGCTTCCGGCCCTTGCTGGCCGAGCGGATGAGCGGGATCGAGCCGCCTGATTATTACGAGAACCCGGATTTCTGATGCACGCCAATCATGATGCCGGCGCCCCTGCGGCCGAGACGATCAGTTTCGACGATTTCCTGAAGGTCGACATTCGCGTCGGCACGATCGTGTCGGCCGAGCCGTTCCCGGAAGCGCGCAAGCCGGCGCTGAAGCTGGTGATTGATTTCGGGGCGGTGATCGGGCGCAAGAAATCGTCGGCGCAGATCACCGAGAACCATGCCGCCGAGGATCTGGTCGGCAGGCAGGTGATGGCGGTGGTGAACTTCCCGCCGCGGCAGATCGGCCCGGTGATGAGCGAAGTGCTGACGCTCGGCTTTCCCGACGCGGCGGGCAAGGTGGTGCTGGCTGCGCCGACGCTGGCGGTGCCCGACGGCGGGCGGCTGTTCTAGGTCGTCCCGTTTCGGTCACAGTAGTGTTGCTGCAATGCAACACGATTTCTTTACCTCGCGGTCGCAGCAACTTGCCGGAACCCTGGCGGTTGAACAGGCGGGCCACGCATCAAGCGGCAGCCAGGTAAAAGGTATTGTGATGAAGAAGTTGCTTTCGGCGGCCGTTGCCGCCGCTTTTGTGATCCCGTCGGTTGCTGCGGCGCAGGAGACCACCACCGACGGTTCGCGTGCGTTCGGCATCGATCCCTATGTCGGCGTGCTGGGCGGCTATGAAGGGTTCGAGAGCGCGCCGGGCGGCGGCATCCCCGTGTCGCAGCCGGGCAACCGCCTGAAGGGCGGCCTGGTCGAGGGCGTGGTCGGCGTGAACGTGCCGCTCAACAGCTTCTTCGTCGGCGTCGAGGGCAATGCGGCCAAGGGCTTCACCGGCGACATCGACTGGGAATATGGCGTGCACGGCCGGGTCGGCGCGCGCGCCGGTGAGACTGGCCTCATCTACGTCAAGGCCGGCTATCGCTGGGTCAACTTCGACCGCTACGGCAACGACAGCCGCGACTATGGCCGTATCTCCTACGGCATCGGTGGCGAGTTCGGCCCGTCGGCGATCGGCCTCGACGGTCTGGTGAAGAAGGAAGGCATCCGCATCCGCGCCGAAATCGCCACCACCGGCGATTTCGAGACGGTGCGTCCGATGCTGGGCGTGATCGGGCACTTCTGATCCCCGCACCGAGCTAGGGAAAGGGGGCTCCGGCGCAGGCCGGGGCCCCTTTTTTCATGGGTTGGGGCTGGGGGCTTTGGTCAGAGCCCCAGCACTTGCTTGGCGATAATGTTGCGCTGAATCTCGTTGGAGCCGGCGTAGATCGGGCCAGCGCGCTCGTTCATGTAGCGCAGCGGCGCGAGCGCGTGCCATTCCTCGCCCGAGACATAGCCGTCCGCTGGCGGCGTGTGGCGGGGGACCGGGCCGCCGGGCATGGTGGCGTGCGGCTGATAGACGAGGCCGCGATCGCCCGCCGCCTCCATGGTCAGTTCGGTCAGCGTGCCGGCGAGTTCGGTGCCCATGATCTTCATCATCGAGGACAAGGCGCCGACGCTGCCGTCGTCGTTCGCGGCCGAGAGCAGGCGGAGTTCCATGATCTCCAGCACGTCGGCGCGGATCCGCGCGCGGGCGAGCTTGGTGGCGAATACCGGGTCGTCTAGGAGCGGCGCGCCGTCGCTGCCGATGGTTTCCGCCGCATAGCGGGCGATGGCGTCGGCGCGGGCCTTGAGCGCGGGGGCGTAGGCGTTGCCGCCGCGTTCGAATTCGAGAAGATATTTGGTGACGCTCCAGCCGCGGTCGATCTCCCCCATCACGTTCGCCTTGGGCACGCGCACGTCGGTGAAGAAGACCGCGTTCTGGATCTGCTCGCCCGAGGCCATGGTGAAGGGGCGGACCTCCACCCCGGGGGTCGTCATGTCGATCAGGATGAAGGTGATGCCCTGCTGCGGGCGGCCTTCCTTCGACGTGCGGACCAGTGCGAAGATCCAGTTCGCCTCATTGGCGTGGGTGGTCCACACTTTCTGGCCGTTGATGATGAGATCGTCGCCGTCGTCGATGGCGCTGGTCTGCAAGGACGCCAGATCGCTGCCCGAGCCGGGTTCGGAATAGCCCTGGCAGAAGAAGATCTCGCCCGAAAGGATGCGCGGCAGGAAGAAGCGTTGCTGCTCGGGCGTGCCGTATTTCATGATGACATAGGCCACCATTGAAATGCCCATCGGCGACAGGCCCGGCGCGCCGGCCGCGATCCGCTCCCGATTCCAGATGTAATGTTGTGCCACGGTCCAGTCGGTGCCGCCGTGCTCGGGCGCCCAGTGCGGTGCGGCCCAGCCCTTTTCGACCAGGATCTGCTGCCATTTCATGCTGGCTTCGTGATCGGCATAGACGCTGGTGGAGAGGCGGCCGGCGCGTTGCAGATCGGGGGTGAGGGCGGTGGCGAGAAAATCGCGCACCTCCGCCTCGAACGCCTGTTCCTCAGGGCTCCACGTCAGGTCCATCCGGCCTCTCCTAAGTCGCTCGCGGGGTTGCACCCCCGTCATGAGGGTCTATGTCGCAGCCGGTTTCCCTAATCCAGAGGCGAGTGCACCCGATGGCTGACGAATTCGACTATGACGTTCTCGTGATCGGTGCCGGTCCGGGTGGCTATGTCGCAGCGATCCGGGCGGCACAATTGGGCCTGAAGACCGCCTGCGCCGAGAGCCGCGAGACGCTGGGCGGCACCTGCCTCAACGTCGGCTGCATCCCGTCGAAGGCGATGCTGCACGCGAGCGAATTTTTCGATGCGGCGGCCAACGGCTCGATGGCGAAGATGGGCGTGAAGGTGACGCCGGAGCTGGACCTCGATGCGATGCACGGCCAGCGCCGCGAGTCGGTGAAGAGCCTGACGGGCGGCATCGAATACCTCTTCAAGAAGAACAAGGTGACGTGGCTGAAGGGCCGCGCCAGCTTCGAGGACGCGCACAGCGTCACGGTCGATGGTCAGAAGGTGACCGCGAAGAACATCGTCATCGCCACCGGCTCGTCGGTCACCCCGCTGCCGGGCGTGACGATCGACCAGAAGGTGGTGGTCGATTCGACCGGCGCGCTCGAATTGCCCAAGGTGCCGGAGCACATGGTCGTGATCGGCGGCGGCGTGATCGGGCTTGAGCTTGGCTCGGTGTGGCGGCGCCTGGGCGCGAAGGTGACCTGCGTCGAGTTCCTCGACCAGATCCTGCCCGGCTTCGACGGGGACGTGCGCAAGGAAGCCAACAAGATCTTCAAGAAGCAGGGGATCGAGTTCAAGCTGGGCACCAAGGTGACCAATGTTGCCGTGAACGGCGACAAGGCCACGCTGACCGTTGAGCCCGCCGCTGGCGGCGAGGCATCGACGATCGAGGCGGATTGCGTGCTGGTGTCGATCGGCCGCAAGCCGAACACCGACGGCCTGGGGCTGGAGAAGATCGGCCTCACCCCGAACAACCGCGGCCAGATCGAGACCGACCACGATTTCCGCACCTCGGTTTCGGGTGTCTGGGCGATCGGCGACGTCATTCCGGGGCCGATGCTGGCGCACAAGGCCGAGGACGAGGGCATCGCCGTTGCGGAGAACATCGCGGGCCAGCATGGCATCGTGAATCATGATGTGATCCCGTCGGTCGTTTATACCTGGCCGGAGATCGCGGGCGTCGGGCTGACCGAGGAAGCCGCCAGGGAGAAGGGCGAGATCAAGGTCGGCAAGTTCCCGATGATGGCGAACAGCCGCGCCAAGACCAACCATGAGCCCGATGGCTTCGTGAAGGTGATCGCCGACGCCAAGACCGATCGCGTGCTGGGCGTGTGGTGCATCGCGAGCGTCGCGGGCACAATGATCGCGCAGGCGGCGCAGGCGATGGAGTTTGGCGCGACCAGCGAGGACATCGCCTACACCTGCCACGCGCACCCGACGCATTCGGAAGCGATCAAGGAAGCCGCGATGGCGGTGCAGGGCAAGCCGATCCACATCTGATCGGGTCGCCCGGGCGACACAGGAAAAGGGGCGCTGGCGAATTTGCCGGCGCCCCTTTTTCGTTGGTGGCGGCTAGGCGGTGAGTTCCTTCAGCGGGGTCGCCGCATCCGCCAGTCGCGCGGGATCGGGCGCGGCGCGGGTTTCGATGAGCTTTCGCCCCTGGACGTAATCCTTGACCGAATTGACGCAGTCGAGCGCGATGACTCGGCCGGCCTTGAGGTAGATGATCGAGAAGCTGCGGGCGGCGGGGTCGCCGCGCAGGACAGTGGCGTCATGGCCGATCGAGAGGCCGACGGTCTGAAGCTTCAGATCGTACTGGTTGGACCAGAACCACGGCACCGCGTGATAGGCGGCGTCCTGACCGGCGATCGTCCTGGCGACGACATTGGCCTGATCGTTGGCGTTCTGCACCGATTCGAGCCGGATGTTGGCGCCTTCCGCGAAGCCGTTGGCGTGGAGCGCGCAATCGCCGATCGCGAAGATGTCGGGCAGGCTGGTGCGGCATTGCGCGTCGACCGCGACGCCATTGCCGCCGACCGCGCCGGCGGCCAGCAACGGTTCGACCGCGGGGATGATGCCGATGCCGACGATGACGAGCTGCGCGGGAATGACGCTGCCGTCGGCGAGACGAACGCCGGTAGCGCGGCCATCCTCCCCAAGGATGCAGTCGACCGCGACGCCGAGCCGAACGTCGACGCCGTGCGCGCGATGCTCCGCCTCGTAGAAGCGCGAGAGGTCCGGGCCGGCGACTCGGGCGAGGACGCGGTCGAGCGCCTCGAGCAGAACGACCTTCTTGCCGAACTTGGCGAGGACCGCGGCGGCCTCCAGCCCGATATAGCCGCCGCCGATGACGACCGCCTGAGTGACGCCGGGAAGCTCGGCCATCATGCGATCGGCATCGGCGCGGGTGCGCACGGTGTGGACGCCGGCGAGATCGTTGCCGGCGCAGGCTAGGCGGCGCGGGCTGCCGCCGGTCGCCCAGATGAGATGGCGATAGCCGATCGTCGCGCCATCGGCGGTGGTGACACGATGCGCGGCGGGATCGACGGCGGTGACTTCGCGGCCGAGCAGCATGTCGATGCCGCGTTCCTGCCAGAAGGCCGCGGGGCGGATCAGGATACGGTCGAACGCCTTGTCCCCGGCGAGATATTCCTTCGACAAAGGCGGGCGTTCATAGGGCAGTTCCGGCTCCGCGCCGATGACCGCGATCGTGCCGTCGAACTTCGCCTGGCGCAGCGCGATGGCGGCCTGAGCACCGCCATGGCCCGCACCGACGATCACCACGTCATAGCTGCTCATTCGTCCTCCCCGCAGTCGTTCGCGAGGGTTCCTGCGCGGGGGCGCGGCCAAGGGCAAGCGAAACGCGCTTGACAGCGCGACGCTGTTTGTGTACAAAACAGGAACATCGAGGAAGTGCAGGCGCGATTGGGCAGCGCCGCCAGCTCGATGCGGCGACGGGCCGGTGAGCGCAGGGATGAGCCCTGTCGCTCCCGGCCCGTCGGCGTTTGGGGGCCTGTCCGAGCGGCGGGACGTCCACGGCAGCGGGGGAGAGGCGCGATGAACAAGGGCGCAGCGGACGGGATCGTGCGCATTGGCGGCAGCGGCGCGCGGGAGCAGGTGCCGGCCGATCCGGCGCGAGCGCGGCGGGCGGTGCGAGGCACCACGGCGGGTGAGGCCGCGCAAACCACGGCGCGCAAGGCCGGTGGGGCGGCGACGGGCGTCGGGCGGGGAAGGAAGGCGGGCAGCCGCGGCGAAGCGCCGGGCGCCGTGTCGCAGGGCGGCGGCGGCTGCGTGCCTGACGCCGCGACGTTGTCGGCAGCGCCCGAGGATGAGGCTGGCGCGGCGGCGTGGCCGCAGGACGAAAAGCGCGGGGTCGAGCGGATCGCGGGGCATACCACCCGGCTGCGGCAGCTGCGCTTTGCCAAGGTGCTGGCGGAGACCTGCAATGTGGCGGCGGCGGCCGCGTCGGCGGGGCGGACGCTGGCGACGGTCCACCGCTGGCGCAGCGTGGATGCCGCCTTTGCTGCGGCCTGGGATGAGGCGCTGGCGATCGGATACGACCGGCTGGAAAATGCGCTGTTGGTCTATGCGATCGGCAAGGTCGATGCGGTGGCGGCTGGCGCGCCGGGCGCGAGCATCAGCAATGGCGACCTGCAACTGGCGGTCGGCATGTTGCAGCGGCATCGCGCCGCCGATGGCGGGCGCAGGGGGCAGGTGCTGCCGGTCCGCATGCCGACCGAGGCGGAGAGCGACGCGGCGCTGAAGCGCGCGCTCGACGGGCTGGCCAGGCGGGGGGCGGCGTCATGAACGGGCATCTGTTGATGAGGCTGGCGCTGTTGCCGCCAGACGAACGCCACCGGGTGATCGCAGAACTGTCGATGCCGATGAAGGTGGAGCTGGCGGGGCGCTGGCACACGTTCGCGCATGGGGGGCAATATTGGTCGGAGGAGGCGTGGCGCGTGTGGCTGGTCCGGGCGGGGCGCGGGTTCGGCAAGACGCGCGCCGGGGCGGAATGGGTCAATGGCGTCGCGCGGCGGGTGCCCGAGGCGCGGATTGCCTTGGTCGGGGCGACCGCGGACGAGGCGCGGCGGGTGATGGTGGAGGGGCCGAGCGGGGTGCTTGCCACCGCGCGGCTCGACATGCGGCCGGCCTGGGCGGCGAGCAAGGGCGAGGTGCGCTGGCCCGGCGGGGCGATCGCCACTGTCTATTCGGCGGATTCGCCCGAGGGGCTGCGCGGGCCGGAACATCATGCCGCCTGGTGTGACGAACTGGCGAAGTGGCGGCGCGGCGAGGCGGCGTGGGACAATCTGATGATGACGATGCGGCTGGGAAAGCAGCCGCAGGTGATGGTGACGACCACGCCGCGATCGACCGTGCTGATGCGCCGGGTGATGGCGCTGCCGGGGCTTCACCAGACGACCGGGCGGACGGGCGACAATGTTCATCTGCCGGCGGCGTTCATCGAGACGATGATGGAAAGCTATGGCGGCACCGCGCTGGGCCGGCAGGAGCTGGACGGCGAGATGATCGAGACGGTCGCGGGGGCGCTATGGTCGCGCGCGATGATCGAGGGGTGCCGGATCGTGGCGGCGCCGGTGCTGGTGCGCGTGGTGGTTGGGGTCGATCCGCCGGCGGGGGTCGGTGGCGACGCCTGCGGGATCGTCGCCGCCGGGCTGGACGCCGAGGGAGGCGGCCATGTGATCGAGGATGCCAGCGTGACCGGCGCGACGCCCGAGGGCTGGGCGCGCGCGGTGGCGGGCTGCGCCGCGCGGCATGGCGCCGACCGGGTGGTGGCGGAGGCCAACCAGGGCGGCGAGATGGTGCGATCGGTGCTTCATGCCGCGGATACGGGGCTGCCGGTCAGGCTGGTCCATGCCAGCCGCGGGAAGGTGGCGCGGGCGGAGCCGGTGGCGGCGCTGTATGAGGCGGGACGCGTGCGCCATGCGGGCGTGTTCCCGATGCTGGAGGACGAGCTGTGCGGGATGGTGGTCGGCGGCGGCTATGAGGGGCCGGGGCGATCGCCGGATCGCGCGGATGCCCTGGTCTGGGCGCTCAATGAGCTGATGCTGGGGCGGCGCGGGGCGGCGGCGGTGCGCGCGCTGTAGCGCGCCTCTGGAGCTGTTGCGGGCGCGCTTTAGCGCGCCGTCGGCTTCGACATTCGGGAGAGATGAGCATGAGATGGTTCGGCATGAGGGCCGGGCGCGAGGAATCGCGTCCGGCCTTGTCGCGGGGGGCGGGGTCGCACGGGGGGCAAAGCTTCGCACACGGGGAGTGGCCCACGGGATATGAGGCGCAGGTGCGCGCGGGGTATCTCGGCAATGCGGTGGCGCAGCGCGCCGTGCGGCTGGTGGCGGAGGCGGTGGGATCGGCGCCGCTGGACGCGAGCGATCCCGCGCTGCTGGCGCTGGTGACGGCGCGCGGCGGGGGCGGGCGGCTGGCGGAAGTGATGGCGGCGCAGGTGCTGCTGCACGGCAATGCCTTCGTCCAGGTGCTGCGCGACGAGGCCGGCAAGGTGGCGGAGCTGTATCCGCTGCGGCCCGAGCGGGTTGGCGTGGTGCTGGACGCCGGCGGCTGGGCGGCGGGCTATCGCTACACCGTGGGCGGGCGGGTGAGCGAGATTGCGCCCGACGCGGTGATCCATGTGCGCGGGTTCCACCCGCTGGACGATCATTACGGGCTGGGGTGCCTCAGCGCGGCATCGGGAGCGATCGCGGTGCACAATGCCGCTGGCCGCTGGAACAAGGCGCTGCTCGACAATGCGGCGCGGCCGTCGGGGGCGCTGGTCTATGATCCCGGGGATGGATCGGCGCTGTCGGCTGACCAGTTCCAGCGATTGCGCGAGGAGATGGAGGCGGGCTTTGCCGGCGCGGGCAATGCCGGGCGGCCGATGCTGCTGGAAGGGGGGCTGAAGTGGCAGGCGCTGAGCCTGTCGCCGGCGGACATGGATTTCGTCGGTCTGAAATCGGCGGCGGCGCGGGAGATCGCGCTGGCCTTTGGCGTGCCGCCGATGCTGCTGGGGCTGCCCGGGGATGCGACCTACGCCAATTATCGCGAGGCGAACCGGGCGCTGTGGCGGCTGACCGTGCTGCCGCTGGCGGATGCGGTGTTCGGGGCGCTGGCGGCTGGCCTGCGCGACTGGTTCGCCGAGGCGCGGATCGAGATCGATCCCGATCGCGTGCCGGCATTGGTGGAGGATCGCGAGCGGCTGTGGGCGATGGTGTCCGCGGCCGATTTCATTTCCGCCGACGAGAAGCGGCAGATGGTGGGGTGGGCGCAATGACAGGGTCTTCTGGGACTGGTTCTGTTCTGGCGCAGCTGCTGGCGCAGGGGAGCGCCGGGGGCGCGGACATGGCGACGTTGCGCGCGATTGCCGAGGAGGCGGGCGAGCTGGGCGCGACGCGGGCGATGACCCGGCTGGGGTTGGCCGATGATGCGGCGTCGCGCGACCTGGCGGAGCTGCGCGAGCTGCTGACCGCGTGGCGTGATGCCAAGCGCAGCGCGTGGAAGGCGTTCGCCGGCTGGGCGGCGGCGCTGCTGCTCGCCTTGCTGGCGGTGAAGCTGGGGTTCGGGGAGTGGGTGCGATGAGCCTGCGCATCCAGGGCTATGCCGCCTTGTTCGACCGGGTCGACCGGGCGGGCGATGTGTTTCGCAGCGGCGTCCTTGCCGATGCGGTGCCGGTGCCGCTGCTGATGCAACATCAGGGCAAGCCGGTGGGGGAGATCTGGGCGATCGGGGAGGATGCGCGCGGGCTGTGGATCGAGGCGTGCGTTGTTGATCCTGACGTGGCGCGGATGGTGCGCAGCGGGGCGCTGCGCGGGCTGTCGGTCGGGTATCGCGCGCTGGCGGCGCGGCAGGGGGCGTGGCGCGAGGTGCTGCGCGCACGCCTTGCCGAAGTGAGCCTGGTCGCCGTGCCGATGCAGGCGGCGGCGCGGGTGGAGACGATCATCGAGATCTGAAGGTGCGCGCCCGTGGTGGGTGCAGCTTCCCGGCCAAGCGCGGCCGGGGAGGGTTTTCGCGTGGGAGAAGAACATGGGTGAGATGATGGTGGCACGGCCGGTGCTGGATGGCGCGTCGGCAATTCTGGGTACTGGCCGCGACGCCGCGTTCGGCGCGTTCGTGCGCAGCGGCGCGGTGCTGGAGATGAAGGCGTTTTCGGGGGTGACCGGCGACAGCGGCGGCTATGCCGTGCCCAGGGAACTAGACGCGGTGATCGATGCGACGCTGAAAGCCGCGTCGCCGATCCGCAGCATCGCCAATGTCGTGTCGGTCGGCAGCGCCGGCTATCGCAAGCTGGTGACGACGGGCGGCACGCCGTCGGGCTGGGCGGCCGAGACGGGCGAGCGGGGTGAGACGGCAACGCCGACGATGGTGGAGATCGCGCCGCCGATGGGCGAGCTGTTCGCCAATCCGTCGGCGACTCAGGCGATGCTGGACGACGCGCATTTCGACGTCGAGGAATGGCTGGCCGGCGAGATCGCGGCGGAATTCGCCAAGGCGGAAGGCGCGGCGTTCGTCAATGGCAACGGCATCAACCGGCCCAGGGGGTTCCTGCAGCAGGCGACGGCGGCGACCGGCGATGCGACGCGGCCGTTCGGCACGCTGCAGCATATCCTGTCGGGCGCAGCGGGCGATTTCGGCAGCAATCCGCAGGAGCGGCTGATCGACCTGGTCCAGTCGCTGCGCGCGCCATACCGGCAGGGCGCGGTGTTCGTGATGAACGCGGCGACGCTGGCGCGCATCCGCAAGTTCAAGACCAGCGATGGCGCGTTCGTGTGGCAGCCGAGCCTGGCGGCGGGGCAGCCGGCGACGCTGCTCGGCTATCCGGTGGTCGAGGCGGAGGACATGCCCGACATGGCGGCTAACACGCTGTCGATCGCGTTCGGCAACTTCAAGGCGGGCTATCTGATCGCCGAGCGCAGCGAGACCGCGATCCTGCGTGATCCCTACACCAAGAAGCCGTTTGTCAGCTTCTACGCCACCAAGCGCGTCGGTGGCTGCGTGTCGAACAGCGAGGCGATCAAGGTGATGAAGTTCGCCGCGTCGTGATCCTTTCCCGCCCCTCCCGTTCGCGCGGGAGGGGCGTGTCGTTGCAGAGGGGGAGAGGATGATGACGGTTTCGGGGGTGTCGCCCGCCGCGATCACCGCGGCGGTGGAGGAGGCGCGCGGCTTTCTGCGGCTGGAGGGAGAGGCGGAACAGGCGCTGCTGGAGCGGCTGGCCGCCACCGCGATCACGCTGGCGGAGGCGTTCACCGGCACGTTGCTGGTGACGCGAACGGTGGAGGATGTGCTGCCGGCGGCGCGCGGCGGCGGGTGGCAATTGCTGGCGGCGGCGCCGGTCCGCGCGATCGGCGGCGTCATGGGACTGCCGGCGGAGGGGGCGCCGTTCGTGCTGCCGCCGGACGCCTATGCGGTGGACGTGGATGGCGCGGCGCGTGGCTGGGTGCGGGTGATCGCGCCGGGCGCGGCGGGGCGCGTGGCAGTGAGCTATACCGCGGGGCTGGCGGCGGACTGGAACGCGCTGCCGCCACCGATCGCGCAGGGCGTCGCGATGCTGATCGCGCATCTGTTCAACGATCGTGACGCGGGGCGCGCGCCGCCCGCGGCGGTGGCGGCGCTGTGGCGGCCGTATCGGCGAATGCGGCTGATGGCGGAGGCGCATCCATGAGTGGCGGCGGGAGCGATCCGGCGACGGCGTTGCAGGCGGCGCTGGTCGCCGCGGTCGGCACTGTCGTGACAACGTTCGATGCGCCGCCGGTGCGCGCGGCGCTGCCCCATGCGGTGGTCGAGGACGCCGTGCTGGCGCGCTGGGGCGGGGCGGGGATCGACGGCCGCGAGGGGCGGGTGCGGATCATGCTGCAC
>NZ_QQWW01000016.1:0-82399 GCF_003950435.1 Sphingomonas sp. ABOLG | reverse complement strand
CACCTATGACTTTACATGGATGTGGGAAGAACTGGGGCTTAGCGACCTCCGGCGGTAACGGCCATCATGCGGTTCTTGAAATGTTCTCGCTTAGCGTTGTCTGGCGTACCTTCCACGCGATGCCCTCATGAACGGGTGGCCGATACCGCCCGCCACTCCGCCTCCGCGAGCCGTGTGACCCTCCAACAAGCTCACACACTCAATTTACGGAGATACGAATGACCAAGTTCAAGCTGATCGGCGCCGCACTGGCGCTCGCCCTCCCGACTGCGGCGTTCGCTGCCGGCTCCTGCTGCGCCGACATGGCGTGCTGCAAGGAAGGCTCGGATTGCTGCAAGGAAAAGGACGGCAAGAAGGGCGATTGCTGCGCCGGCATGAAGGACGGACAGCATGGCGATCATGCCGGTCACGACATGTCGGGAACGCCCAAGAAGTAAGCCGGGAAGGGAGGCATTTGTGCCTCCCTTCTTTTCAGTGGCGGGCGAAGACCTTGCGTCCGCCAGGCCCGAACGCGACGACCTCATAAGGCTGCGCCCGATAGCCGGGCATCTCCATGCCGGGTGAGCCGAGCGGCATTCCTGCTACCGCCAAGCCGCGCACGCCTTTGGGTTTCTGCGCGAGCGCACGCCTCATATCGGCGATTGGAACATGGCCCTCGAACGCCATTCCGTCGATGATCGCGGTGTGGCAGGAGGTGAGGTCGGCCGGAACGCCCATCTTGCGCTGAAGAACGTTACGGCGGGCATCGTCGATGATCTGGACGTTGCGGCCGAACTGCTGGCGCACCTGCGCCGCCCATTTCTCGCAGCATCCGCACCCCGGATCGCGATGCATCGCGATATTGTTTGCGGCCAAGGCTGCAGCCGGCAGCATCATCGCGGCTGCGACCAGGGCGCCGCGGATCAAACCCTTCATCGCTCAACTCCTAAGGTAAGGCCCCGCCCGAAAAAGCGGGGCGGGGCTCCTTATTGGGCGCGCTTGCCCAACTTGCGAAGCATCGCATTGAGCGTCGCGATCTCGCGGTTCTGGCTGTCGATTGCCTTTTGGGCTTCGCGACGAACGTCCGCATTCTGCGTACTACGTAGCGCAACCTGCGACATCTCGACTGCGCCACGGTGATGCTCGATCATCTTGCGCGCCCACGTCTCACCGGCGTCGGCTCCCATTGCCGCCATCATCTTCTCGTGCATCTTCATCTCGGCTGGGCCGTATGGGTTGGCCGCGGTCGGCTGCATCATCTTGGAATGGTCCATGCCCTGCATCTGGCTATGATCCATGCCAGCCATGCCGCTCTGCGCCGCAAGCGGGGTGGAGGCGAGTGCTGCGGCGAGAATGCCGATCGTTGTAATGGTCTTCATGGTCGTGCTCCTAGGAACGGCCCCCGCCCACAGGGAGCTACGCGGCTGCCTCGTTTACCCCTCAGGTCTTTCTTTGCCTGCGGCGCGGCCATCGCATGTAGAGGAGCACCACGCCCGCGATGGCGAGGGTGAGCCCCCCGGCTGCGAACGCAATTATCCAAGGCGTGTTGAAGTCCTCATGGTTCTTCCAGTCCATGATGTGGAGGCCCCAGAAAAAGTCGTACAGCCGCCATGTGCCGGTGCGGACAGCGACGATCCTGCCGCTCTCGATAGACACGAAAACGCGGGTCTTCTCCCGGTCCTGAAACTCGATCCGCCAGACCGGAAGCTTGCCTCGAAACTCGGTGCTCGGCGTCCGTACCTGGGAGACGGTCGCGGAAGGAGAACCGGGACCGCGATAGGCGGCACGTGCGACCCTGACGGCAACCGGGCCATCGACGCGCGGCAGCGGACGAGCGCTGCGCGCGTCGTGCAATCGCACCGTGCCATTGACCAGCGTCAGCTCGACAACCGGCTGACCGAGCAAGCTCGTATAGCGCATTTCGCGCACGGGACCGGGGGAGGCGCGCAACACACTTGCCGGCGACGCGAGCTGTTGTGCCGGCGCCAGCGGTGTTACGCTGTCGCGCGCGACCAGGTGTTCGCCCCGCACGCGCTCGATCGGCAAGACGCTCATCAGCAAGCCGCTGGAAAACCAGAGTAGCAACTGAACGCCGATAATCAGCGACAGCCAGCGATGGAGCTTGCTCGCTCCGATATGGAGGCGGAGCTTCCCGCTCCTCAGAACCAGGTCCTCACGCCGGCGACGAAGCTGAACCCGCCCGTGTCGTCGCCCCGCGCCCGCGAGAAGCGGGCGGTGTCGCCGAACTGCCGTTCCCACGACACACCGATATAGGGGGCGAACTCACGGCGGCCTTCGTAGCGAAGCCGCAAACCAGCCTCCAGATCCGTCAGCCCGGAGCCGATCCCGGTCTCCCTCACGTCCTGGGCCGCGAAGTTGGCCTCCACCCTGGGCTGGAGGACGAAATAGTTGGTGATGCGCTGGTCGTAATAGCCCTCGGCACGGGCGAGCACGTCGCCCTTGTCGGAGAGGAACAGCGCGCCCTCGACCTCGAACTGGTAGGGCGCCAGCCCCTCGATCCCGATTGTCGCATAGGTTCGCGACGGGTTCGGCTTGAAGTCATAGCGAATGCCGGCCTGAAGGTTCCAATAGGGATCGAGGGCATGGCTGTAGAGCGCCTGCACCTCGGCGCTCTCCAGCGACTTGCCAAAACCTCCTTCACCCTCCGACTTCAGCCAGAGGCGATTGATGTCGCCTCCGATAAAAGCCTCGCCATCCCAGCGGTAGCCGTCACTTCCCTTGCGGGCCTGATACTCCGCGAGGTTGAAGAGCACCTGATAGTTGGTCATCCCGCCATGCTTGCGTCGCAGGTCGTTCTCGCGAGAGTTGGCCATGGCATCCGCCCCCCAGAAACGATCAGCAAGATGATCGCCTGGCGGAGCAGGAGCAGGCTTGTTGCCCGGAGGCAGGTCGGTCCCGACCTTGGCGCCCGCCTGGCTACCATCGCTTGCTATGCCCGGCATCGCGCTCATGTCATGCCCGGCATGGGGGTCCTGCCCGGCTGCTGCCGGGGAGCCCATACCGGGCATTGCGGACATGTCGTGGCCGGAGTGCGGGTCCTGAGCGGGCGCGGCCTGCTGCCCGCCCATGTTCATCCCTTGCGTCCCGCTCATGTCGTGGCCGGCGTGCGGATCGGCCGCCGGAGCCAGCGCGGCCTGGCCTCGACGGGGAGGCGTACTGCGAACAGGGGCCTTCCGCTTGGGCGCAGGCTTCGCTGCAGCTTTACGCGCGGGCTTGGGGGCCGCCTTGGCTGCGGGCTTCGCCGGCATGGTCATCCCCGGCATGTTGTGCATGGAATGATCCATGCTCTGCCCGAACACAGGGCTGGCGAGGACGGCCGAGGCGAGGCCGGCGAGAAGAAGCGGCCGCTTCACGCTGCTGCCTCCCCGGCCTTGCGGACCTGAACGACGCGCATCATGCCTGCGTGCATGTGGTAGAGCATATGGCAGTGGAACGCCCAATCGCCTTCCTCGCCTGTCACATCCCAACTCACCGTTCCGCCTGGCTGGACGAGCACGGTATGCTTCCGGGGCGCGTAAGCTCCTTTCCCCGTCACCAGGTCGAAGAAGTGGCCGTGGATGTGGATGGGATGGCCCATCATCGTGTCGTTGATGAGGGTAACGCGCACCCGTTCGCCGTGCAGCAAGGTGATCGGATCGGGGCTCTCCGACAGCTTCTCGCCGTCGAAGCCCCACATGTACCGTTCCATGTTGCCGGTGAGGTGGAGCTTGATCTCGCGCTCGGGAGCCCGCGTGTCAGGATTGCGGTCGAGCGCAATCAGATCGCGATAGGTCAGCACGCGGTGCTCGACATTCTCCAGTCCCTGGCCGGGCTCGCCCGTGCGATCGACAGGCATGGCCGAGATGGTCTGAACGCCCGGTCCCTTCCTCACGCCCGGGGCCTTCGAGAAATCGCGCATGTTCATGCCGCCCATGTCCATGCCGGCCATCGACTGCCCATCGGCCATGCCCGGCATAGTGCCCGACCCGTGATCCATTTCGGCCATCGCGCCGCTCTGACCCTGCGGCTTGGTCATTCCGACCATGGCGCCAGCAGCAGCGCCGGCCCCGCCATGGTTCATCTGGCTATGGTCCATGCCCTGCATCGAACCGGCACCCGCGCTATGGTCCATCGTGCTGTGGTCGATGCCCGCCATCGATCCAGCCTGTGCGCCGGCTGCACCGCTCTCCATGCCCTGCATGGAGCCGTGGTCCATAGTGCTCATGTCATGACCGCCCATGCCCATGTCCTTCATGGTCGCGAGCGGACGCTTGCGGAGCGGTGGGACTTCCGCCGCCATGCCCTCGCGGGGTGCGAGCGTCGCGCGCGCCATACCGGACCGGTCGATGCTCTCGCCCACCAGCGTGTAGGCGCGCATGTCGGGCGGCGTGACGATCGCGTCATAGGTTTCGGCCGGACCGAACTGGAACTCGTCAATCTCGACTGGACGCACATTCAGGCCATCAGCTGCGACGATTGTCATCGGCAGGCCAGGGATGCGAACGTTGAAGGTTGTCATGGCAGAAGCATTGATGAAGCGGAGCCGTACCCGTTCGCCCGGACGAAACAGCGCGGTCCAATTGTCCTTGGGGCCATAGCCGTTGACGAGATAGGTGTATGTCGATCCCGTCACGTCGGCGACGTCGGAGGGGTCCATCCGCATCTTGCCCCACATCAGCCGCTCTTTCAGCGGCTGATCCTTACCCGCCAGCAGCCCTCCCAACGTCTGGCGTTGGCGGTTGAAGTAGCCCGCCTCCTTCTTGAGGCGGTCGAACAGAAAATGCGGGTGCTGAAAGCTGTGATCGGACAGCACGATGACGTGCTCGCGATCGAACTGCACCGGGTCCGGGTTCTTGGGTTCGATCAAAATCGGGCCGTAGTGCCCTTCCTGCTCCTGGAGCCCCGAATGGCTGTGGTACCAGTAGGTGCCGCTCTGGATGATCGGGAACTCATAGGTGAAGGTCGAACGTGCCGGGATGCCGGGAAAGGAAATGCCGGGCACGCCATCCATCTGGAAAGGCAGCAGCAGCCCATGCCAGTGGATTGAGGTTTCCTCGTCCAGGTCATTAACTACGTGGAGGCGTACGTTCTGCCCCTCGCGCAACCGAATCAGCGGAGCGGGCACCGTGCCGTTGATGCCGATCGCGTGGCTCTGCCGCCCGTCGATCATCATCATCTGGTGGGCGACCTTCAGCGTGATGTCCTCGCCCGAAACCGTCGGCAACGGCTTGGCGATGCCGGCGGACACCGGCTGCGCCCAGGCCGGCATATAGGCCGACAGCGCAAGGCCGCCTCCGGCTAGGCTGGCACCGCGCAGCACTTGGCGGCGGTCAAGAACGCGCAACATGTAAGCTCCTCGAAGAGTGGGCCGCTACCGACCCCGTCTCACCCTTCTACGCGTCCCCGTCGCGCATCCCTTAGCTCGCGTTCAACTTTTCTATGAGGCGCGCCCGCGCGCGATAGAGGCGAGTTTCGACGGCCTTCTGGCTGATCCCCAACACCTCGGCTGTCTCGGCCTGGCTCAGGCCCTCGATCGTCCGGAGCACCAGCGGCTCCTTCAGGTTGCCCGGCAAGGTTGAAATGGCGCGCGTCACGCGCTCCAGCTCCTGCCGGTCGGCCGCGCTGTCGTCGATCGCCACCTGGTCGTCCACGATCGTCTCGGCCTGCCCGATCGGCAGGGCAAAGGAGAGGAAGCGGCGCACGGTGCGTTTCCGCGCCCAATCACGACACTTGTTAATCGCGATCGTCGACAGCCACGCCTTCATGGCGCGCTGCGCATCGTAGCGCGGCAGCGCCTGATGCGCGGCGACGAAGGTCTCTTGAACGAGGTCGAGCGCTTCGTCGGGCTCCCCGACGCACGCACGGGCAAGTCGGAACACCGGCTGACGGTAGCGTCGCACGATTTCGGCAAAGGCGGCCTGTCTACCGGCGATGCTGAGCGCCGCCAGCTCGCCGTCGGACAGCGAGGTCCAGTCCAGGCTCACCCCTGGCTGTCGGTGAGCGCCTTCACCACCGCGTCATCGAATTGGGAGGTCTGATCGGCGCGCAGAAGCTGTCGCATGGCGAACATGTGCGCAAGCGTCGCCTTTTGCAGCTCGCCCATCGCGGTATGGCTCTGATCGACCGCGGCCGCGACCCGCGGACCGTTGCCGTGCTCGGCCTCGATCGCCTGGGCCAGATGAGCATTGGCGGCGCGCAGCTCCAGCTCCAGTGTGCGCCGCTGGACTGCGAACCGGTCCTCTAGAACCTTCAACCTAGCCTGCTGGTCGGCATCGAGGGCAAGCTTGTGGTGCAGCACCTCATGGAGCGCCGCACCGGGCTGCTTGGGCTGGGGCAATAGCGCGCGTCCAACGAACACCCCCCCGATCGCCGCCAAGAAGGCGAGGAGGACGCAGAAGACCAGGCGCCGCGTCGAGGTCATGGCTCGCCGATCAACAAGGTCGACGGCGCGAGCGGCGAGCTGCCACCCAGCGGGGCGAGCGAAACCACCGGGCTGGCGGTCGCGGGCAGCTCGGCGCCGATAACGCCCATCGCGAGCGCCGCGATCGTCACGGCGCCCAGGCCAAGTCCGGCCTGCCGCACGACGGGGCGCGTGCCAATGCGGGCGAGGACCTGATCCTCGATCCCTTCCAGCGCGGCCGGGACGGGTGCGCCCGCCAGCCTCGCCAATGCTCTGTCCAGATCGTTCATGCTTTCCACTCCTCCCCTCTAGCATTGGTTACGCGGGGCTGCCCATCATCCCTCATGCGCTGGTGAGGGGTGGCCGATCGGGCCGCGTAGATAAGGCACGAACCTCACGGAGTAGCCCCATGCGTCGCGTCTTCCTTCCCGCTACCCTGGCCCTTCTCGGCATCGCCGGGGTGGCCCAGGCTCATCCCAAGCTCTTGTCGGCCACGCCGGCGCCGAACGCGACCGTCGCCACGCCCACGCGTCTGGCGCTTCGCTTCAGCGAGAAGTTGATGCCGAAGTTTTCGGGAGCAGACCTGATGATGACCGCGCATGGCGACACCTCCCACCCTCCGATGAAGGTCGCGGCTGCCGCCGGGGTTGCTGACGATGGCCGCACCCTCGTTGTCACGCCCAAGGCACCGCTCGCCCCGGGTCGCTACAGCATCGCGTGGCATATCGTCTCGGCCGACACGCACCGGGTCGCCGGCAACTTCGCCTTTGCGGTGAAGTAGGGTGGAGGCCGACTGGCCGCTGATCGCGGTCCGTTTCGCGCTCTATGTGACGCTGAGCGGACTATTCGGCCTGTCGGCCTTCAGCCTCTATGGGCTCAAGGCCGGCGAGCGCACCGACGCGCTCGCCTTGCGCCCCTGGCTCGTCGGATTCGGCCTGCTGGGTCTCCTGTTCTCCAGCATTGCCCTCGCGCTGCTCGCCGCGGCGATGGCCGGAGCGCCACCTTGGCCTGTCGATCGCGAGGCGATCGGAATGCTGCTCTCCGGGTCCGCGACCGGCATTGCCTGGGAGGCGCGCATGGCCGCGCTGGCGGTAGCCTCGATCGCTGCCCTCCTTGCAGCGGGGCGTGCCGCCCCAATCAGCCTGGTCGCGTTCGCCGCAGCCGTGGCGCTCGCGACGCTTGCCTGGACGGGGCACGGCTCGATGGATGAGGGGGCTGTGGGCTGGGTTCATCTGGGCGCCGATATTCTGCACCTGCTTGCCGGCGGGGCGTGGGCGGGCGCTTTGCTCGGACTTGTGCTTCTCGTCGCCCGGCCGGTCGGCCGCGCCGACGCCGCTCATCTGGCGCTCACCCGTCGCGCCCTCCACGGGTTCGGCCTAGTGGGCACGATCCTGGTCTGCACGATCATTGTCACGGGTGTCGTCAACGCGTGGCTACTGGTCGGCCTCACCAATCTGCCTAACCTCGCCGCTACGGTCTACGGCCAGCTTCTAATCGCCAAGCTCGCGCTCTTCGGAGCGATGCTCGCGCTCGCCTCGCTGAACCGCTTTCGTCTCACGTCGGCGTTCGAGAGGTCGATCGCCGTGACCGGTCATCGCGGCGCGCTCGGCGCCTTACGGCACAGCCTCGCGATCGAGGCTACCTGCGCCATCACGATCCTCGCCCTTGTTGCTTGGCTCGGAACTCTCGAACCGCCCGCCTCAGCGATGTAAAGGGCGGGCGCCCGAACGCCGCGTCCCCATCCAGAGATCCGCAACTCAACCAGTACGTTCTCGGCGCCTACTTAGCGCGTTATGTTCGCGTCCAGCATCGCACCATTGACGCTGAGCGCGATCAGCCACTCATGCCACCTTCGCTACGGGCTCGCGATAAGCCAACAGCCGCAGAGCGTTGATGACGACCAGCAAAGTCGAACCTTCGTGAACGGCGACCGCCGGTCCGATACCAAGGCCAAGAATCGTCGCCGGTACAAGGAAAGCGACGACGCCCAAGCTCACGAACACGTTCTGGCGGATGATGCCGCGCGTATGGCGGCTGAGGCCCACCGCGAACGGCAGATGCGCCAAGTCATCGGCCATCAGCGCAACGTCTGCCGTTTCGAGGGCGACGTCCGAGCCCGCCGCGCCCATCGCGATACCTACCGTCGCGCTTGCCATCGCCGGAGCGTCGTTGACGCCGTCACCGACCATGGCGACTTTGTCCTCACCTGCAAGCTTCTTGATCGCCGCGACCTTGTCCTCAGGCATGAGATCGCCCCAAGCTTCGTCGATCCCGACATCCTTGGCGATGGCTTCTGCTACCTTCTGATGGTCACCTGAGATCATAATCATTCGCGAAATGCCCATCTCGTGCAGGCGGCGAAGCGCGGTCTTGGCAGCCTCCCGGGGCGTGTCCATTAGGCCGATCGCACCCAAGTCGCGGCTGCCCTTGCGCACCACCATCGTGGTGCGTCCGCCCTCGCGCAGCTGAGCAATGGCACTCATCGCCTCCTGCCCCAAAGCCGGAATGCCTTCGCTGCCGAACATCTCGGCCTTGCCGATCCACACCGTTTCCGCGTCAACGGTGGCGGTGACGCCCCGTCCTGTGAGGCTCTTGAGGTCGCTCGCCTCGGGCAACTCGGCAGCTCCCAAGCGCGCGCGGCCGTCCTTCACAATCGCCTGCGCGAGCGGGTGATCGCTCAGAGCCTCGACTGCCACGGCAAGTGCCAGCAGCTCGGCTTCATCCACTCCATTGACGGGCACCACGTCAGTGATGCGGGGGCGCCCTTCCGTCAGCGTGCCGGTTTTGTCGAAGGCGATAGCCTTCAGCGAACCAAGGTTTTCGAGCGGCGCGCCACCCTTCACCAGTACACCGCCCCGTGCTGCCCGAGCCACGCCCGACAGCACTGCGCTGGGCGTCGCAATGGCGAGCGCGCACGGACTCGCTGCGACCAGCACCGCCATCGCGCGGTAAAAGCTGTCTCGGAACGGCTCGTCGACTACGACCCAAGCGAACAGCAGCGTCACGGAGAGGAGCAGCACCGCCGGAACGAAAATACGTTCGAACCGGTCGGTAAAGCGCTGGGTCGGCGACTTCTGCGTCTCCGCCTCGCTCACCATCTTCACAACCTTGGCAAGCGCGGACTCGTTCGATCGCCGCGTCACTTCGATTTCGATCGCGGCTCCACCATTGATCGTGCCGGCGAACACGCGGCTTACGGCGTCAACCGCATCGGGCTTGGCACGGGCGGCCTCAACGTCGCCCACCGCAACCTTGTCGACCGGCATACTCTCGCCGGTAACCGGGGCCTGGTTGATCGCGCTCGTGCCCTTGATGACGAAGCCATCGGCAGGGAGCCGTTCGTTGGGGCGAACGACCGCGACGTCACCGATCACCAGCTCCTCGACTGAAATTTCGACCGTCTGCCCCTCGCGGCGCACGGTCGCGGTTTCGGGCGCAAGCTCGGCCAGGGCCTCGATCGCCCTTTTGGCGCGGCCCATCGCATAATGCTCAAGCGCATGGCCCAAGCTGAACAGGAACAGCAGGAGTGCGCCTTCAGCCCATTCGCCGAGCGCTGCTGCACCGGCCGCCGCGACCAGCATCAGCGTGTCGATCTCGAACTTGCGCAAGCGGAGATTGTCGATCGCCTCGCGCAGCGTGAAAAAGCCGCCGAAACCATAGGCGGCAACGTAGAAGGCGGTGGGCAGCCATTCGGGTGTGCCTAGAACCAATCTACTGATGGCAAAGCCAATGCCTAGGAGAGCGCCGCACGCGAGCGCAAAGATCAGCTCGGTATTCGAACCGAGAAAATCTGCATGAGCATGGTCGTGACCGTCGCCCGGGCCGTGCTTTTCCTCGTCATGCGCGTGATCACCCGGCCCATGGCCGTGTCCGGCGTGGTCATCGACCTCGACTTGCCGTACCCGCTTGAGCCCCAGGCCACCTAGCGCGTCGACGATCGCCTCTTCGGTAACCCGCTCGCGATCGAACTCGACCCGAACCGTGCCAGCTGCGCTAGCATCGGCCTGAAGAATGCCGGGAACGGCGCATAGCGCATCTCCAACCGTTCGGGCGCGGCGTTCATGGTTGATGCCCTTCACCTGCCAAACGGCATGCCCATAGCGGCCGCTGATCGCTGCACCTGCTGCCCGGACCATCTCGCGGACACGCGGGAGCGGCAGCGCCGCCGGATCGAAGTGGATGCATAGCTTGGCCGGCGTCGCGCCTTCCGCCGCGACGACATGCGCCCGATCGACACCGGGCTTGGCGCTGAGCGTTGATACAAGCCGTCCAACGCACGCATCGGCTGCGTCCGGCACTTCAGGCAGCAGGACTGGTATGTCGAGTTCGAGCTTGTCGGTCATGGCCTGCCGTCCTTGTCGTCTTTGCTCTCGGTGCGTGCATCGCCCAGGATTTCGATGCCGCCCTTGATCGCGATGATCGCAGTCGCGAGCCCTACCAATAGATCCGGCCAATTGGTGCCGAGCCACAGCACCAGCAGGCCGGCGACCAGGATGCCGCCGTTGGAGATGAAGTCGTTGAAGCTGAAGGTCGTGGCGGCGCGAAGGTTAACGTCCTTCTGCTTCAGCCGCTGGAGCAGCCGCAGGCAGATATAATTCACGACCGCAGCGACCGCCGACATGGTCATCATTGTCGGCCCGACCGGCTCACTGCCCTGAAAATAGCGGCGCCCGACATCAATGAGTATACCGCCGGCAAAGATCAGCAGCATCACGCCGGATGCGGTCGCCGCCCGCGTCTTCCAAGTCTGTCCGTGGCTTAACGCAACGAGGCTCAACGCATAGACGGCTGTGTCGGAAAGATTGTCGACGCCATTGGCGATGAGGGCGCTCGAATCTCCGATCAGCCCTGTGGCGAAGAAGCCGATAGCGATTGCTGCATTGAGCAGCAGGACTATCCACAAGGTCCGACGCTCATCTGGCGCCCGCAATGTTGAGGACGTCATACCATAATCTCCTCAATGAGCAGAAGCGCGAGAAAGCCGACGAAGAACATTGCGCTGATGAGCGGTGAGTCCGGTTTCTCGTGGGCCTCAGCCAGCAGTTCCTCGGTCACGAGGTAGAGCAGTGCCATAAGGCCGAAGCTTAGAAATCCGGTGATCCACACGGGCGTAAGCAACGCTACCGGCTGCGCGACCAACGCGCCGATCGGCACCAGCAGCGCTAGGACGCAAGTCAGGCCGATCGCCTTGGTCTTGCGATACCGGCTCGCCAGATCGTTGGTGAGGGTCAAGGCCAGGAACAGTACTTCGAGCGTGAGCGCGACAGCCAGCAGCATTCCGGCCTTCGCACCGGCGATAAACGCAAGCCCAAGAACCAAGCCATCGATCGCAAGATCGAGGCCGATCGCAGCAAGTAGGGCAATCGGCCCAGCGAAACGGCTTTCTGCGGCCTTCAGACCCAGCATCACTGCAACGCCCAACGCTCCGCCGATCAGCGTCGCAGCCGGAGAGCCGCCATGCTTCACCAGCGGCAGGATCTCCGTTGCAGCGGCGGCGAACACGACGCCAGCTGCCAGGTGCTGCATGGCCGCGACAAGCTTCTCGCCAGGGCTGCGCCACCCGGCCAGAAGCGCCCCAAACATGATCGCCATCATCGGGATGAGGGAAAATTTGAGTGCAGCCATCGTCAAGGCTCCACGATGATGTGTCGGCCAGTCACAGGCTCGTCGCCTTCGTGCACAGGAGAGTTGGCTTTTTGGCTTCCTCAATCCTGATCTCGTTACCCGAGAAAGTCGCGCTTGCCGTATCGCCAACATACTGGAGGCCCTGCGCCGGCGCGGTCAGGACGATGGGTGCCGTCTCCGTGTCTCGCCGAATTTCGAGGGTCAATCCCTCAGCTTTGAAGTCGATGAGAAGCATACGCTTGTCGTCGCACCGATACGGGTGGCGACCAGGAGTGCCGCTTGCGTCCGCGCTGTCATTCGCGTGGATTTCCTGTTCCGTCGGCGGCTTCGTCGGCGGCTGCTCCGAGCATGCGGTCAATGCCATTGCTACAGCGGCGATGGCTAATGCTCTCGAACGGGGCGATGTCATGATGGCCTCCGGTTGTTTCTGAAGCCGTGCCGAGGCGGCAAGGTCCGCCCCTTCGCAGCTGGTTGCGCCGACAAGCGCCGCAGATGGCGCTCCAAACACGGGTCTGACCGAACAAGGCTGCCCTGAAGCTTACGGCGCATCAGCGCTGCCAAGGGACCGGCGAGAATTCCAGAGAAACGCAGACTATGGCGGAGGCGCATGCCTGTGGGCTCGCTTTCCAGCGCATAAGCTTCCTCGAACAGGAGGAGCTTCGCGATGCCAGTGCTCCAGGCGAATACCAGTGGTTTGTGGACACAGGTGATGTCGGCCTTGGCGGTCATGGACTTGTCCAGGCTGTCTACGCGAAAGGTATAGGTAGCCTCGCCACCGCAGACAGCCGCGCCGGAAAGCTGGACGAACGGCTTCCATTGCGAGTGGCCGGCGAAATCAGTGAGGCCCGACCAAACGCGCAGCGGCGAAGCCCTGAGGATCGTAACGTTGTCGAACGTCGGCACCTGACACCTCCTTTCTCAAATGGGGTAGAGGGAGGGCCGTTCACGCCCTCCCTTCGGATCATGCGTGCTGCGGCAGAGCAGTAGCCTCCTCAGGCTCATCGACCGTCGCTGCCCGTTGACCGAACCGCGCATAGAGCGTCGGCAGCACGAACAGGGTCAGCAGGGTCGCCGAGATAAGCCCGCCAATGACGACGGTCGCGAGCGGCTTTTGCACCTCAGCGCCCGCCCCACTGGCGAACGCCATCGGCACGAAGCCGAGGCTGGCGACCAGCGCAGTCATCACCACGGGGCGGAGCCGCTGGATCGCTCCCGTCCGCGCCGCCTCGGCCCGGTCCATGCCGGATCGGATCAGGTCCTGCACCGAACTGACCATGACGAGGCCGTTGAGGACCGCGATGCCCGACAACGCGATGAACCCCACTGCGGCCGAGATCGAGAAATCCATGCCGCGAACGAATAGCAGCAGCACGCCGCCCACCAGCGCGAATGGAACGCCGGTGAATACGATCGCGGCATCGCGCGCCGAACCCAATGCACCATAGAGCAGCATCAGGATCAGGACGAAGCAGGCCGGGATGACGAGCTGAAGCCGCTCGCTGGCGGACTTGAGATTCTCGAATTGGCCGCCCCATTCAAGGTAGCTGCCAGCGGGCAAGCGCACGTTCTGCCCAACCGCGGCCTGCGCGTCTGCCACTACGCTTCCGACATCGCGCCCACGCACGTTCGCTTGTACGACGACACGGCGCTTTCCGTTCTCGCGACTGATCTGGTTCGGCCCATCGACGACGCCGATGTCCGCGACGCTGGAAAGCGGAACGTAGCCGCCCCCGGCCACCGGCACCTGCACCTGTTGGAGCAAGCCGAGATCCGCCCGCTGTGCATCCGACAGGCGAATGACGACCGGGAACCGCCGATCGCCCTCGAAGATCATGCCAGATTCCCGTCCGCCGAGTGTGGCAGTGACGGTATCTTGCACGTCCTGCGCGGTCACGCCGAGCCGCGCCATCGCGTCTCGATTGACGCGGATGTCGAGCATGGGAAGCCCCGTGGTCTGCTCGACCTTCACGTCCGCCGCGCCCTCGGTCTTACGCAGAATGCCGGCGATCTGTTCCGCTGTCCGGTTCATGCTAGCGAAGTCGTCGCCAAAAACCTTAACCGCGATGTCGCCGCGGACGCCGGCGATCAGCTCGTTAAACCGCATCTGGATCGGCTGCGTAATCTCGTAGGCGTTGCCCGGAATTTGGGCGAGCTTGCCCTCTAGACGCTCGACCAGTTCCGCCTTTGCCAGCTTGGGATCAGGCCACTCGTCTCGGGGCTTCAAGATGACGAACATATCCGTCGCATTGGGCGGCATCGGGTCGGAGGCGAGTTCGGCGGTGCCCGTTTTCGAAAAAACGAACCGCACCTCCGGTTGCTTTGCGACCATCTGTTCAATCGGAACCTGCATCGCTTGGCTTTGCTGGACCGACGTTGCCGGGATGCGCAGTGACTGGATGAGCAAATCACCCTCGTCGAGCTGGGGTAGGAACACTTGTCCCAGGGTCGTGAAGGCGAACGCCGCCACCACGAGGCTGGCGATGCCCGCCCCGATTGTCATCGAGGGCCGCTTCATCGCCTTTTCAAGGCCCGGCTCATAACGGGCCTTCAGCCAGCTGATGATCCTGCCGTCCTTTTCCTCGACCTTCTTTGACAGCCAGATGGCAATCGCTGCCGGCACGAAGGTGAGCGACATGACGAAAGCGAACAGCAGCGCAATGATGACGGTGAGCGCCATCGGCACGAACGTCTTGCCCTCCACCCCGGTGAGGGTGAGTAGCGGGACATAGACGAGGATGATGATCGCCTGCCCATAAACCGAAGGACGGATCATCTCGCGCGCAGCGGTCGCGACCGTCTCCAAGCGTTCCTTGACCGTCAGCAGCCGCCCTTCGTGATGTTGCTGCTCCGCCAAGCGCCGCAGCGCGTTCTCGACGATGATGACCGCACCATCCACGATCAGGCCGAAATCGAGCGCGCCGAGGCTCATCAGGTTCGCTGAGACACCCAGACGGAGCATCCCGAAACCCGTCAGCATCATCGTGACCGGGATCACCGCCGCCGCGATCAGCGCTGCGCGGAAGTTGCCTAACAGCAAGAACAGCACGACGATGACGAGCAGAGCCCCTTCTGACAGGTTCTTTGCCACGGTCTTGATCGTCGAATTGACGAGCGCGGTACGGTCAAGGACCGGTTGCACCACCACGTCAGGCGGCAGCGAGGCGTTGATCTCCTTTAACCGATCGGCGACGGCAGTGGCCACGTTGCGACTGTTCTCGCCGATCCGCATTATCGCCGTACCGACGACAACTTCGGTGCCATTCTCCGACGCCGAGCCCATGCGGATCGCTTGCCCAGTGCGGACGCTCGCGACCTGATCGAGCGTGATCGGCACGCCTTCCCGGGTGGCAACGACAGTACGGGCCAGCTCGGCTGCGTTTCGCACCAGCGCATCGGAGCGAACTGCCAGACCTTCGCCATTGCGATTAACGAAGCCGCCGCCAACGCTGGTGTTGTTGCGCTCCAGCGCGGTGCCGAGGTCGGTGAGTGTGATGTTGAGCGAAGCTAGCTTTTGTACGTCGGGAATAACGAGATACTGCTTCGCATAGCCGCCAATCGAATCCACGCCGGCGAGACCCGGTGTGTTCTTCAGAAGTGGCGTGACGATCCAGTCCTGCGCGGTGCGCAGGTAGGTCGCCTTATCTTCCGAACTCGTCAGTCGCTCACCCTCAGGCGTGATGTAGCTGCCATCAGGCTGCTGGCCCGGCTCGCCAGGGCGGTGCTTGTCGTCTTTTCGGTGATCGAGGCGTACGGTCCACATGTAGACCTCGCCGAGACCCGTCGCGATCGGCCCCATTTCGGGGTTCACGCCGTCAGGCAGGCTCTCCGCCACGCCTTGCAGCCGCTCTCCCACTTGCTGACGGGCGAAGTAGATGTCGGTGCTGTCATCAAAAACAGCTGTCACCTGCGCGAAGCCGTTGCGGCTGAGCGAGCGTGTGTAGTCGAGCCCGGGGATGCCCGCGAGCGCGGTTTCGATCGGGAAGGAGACCTGCTTCTCGACCAGCTCTGGCGAGAGTGCGGAAGCACGGACGTTGATTTGAACCTGATTGTTGGTGATGTCCGGCACCGCGTCGATCGGGAGCCGGTAGAGTGAGTAGGCACCGATGATGGCGGCGACGGCGGTAAGAAGCAGGACAAGCCAGCGCCTCTCGACCGCCCAGGTGACGATACGAGGGATCATGGCTTAATCCTCATGCTCGGCTTCGCCCTTGCCGAGTTCGGCCTTGAGCGTGAAACTACCGGTGGTCGCGATCTGCTCGCGGCCTGTAAGGCCGGAGCGGACGATCACGGTGTCGCCCGAGGCGTCGCCGAGTTCGACCGGGGTTGCCTGGAAGCCTTTGGGCGTTCGGACGAATATGACCGACTTACCCTCGACTGTCTGGACAGCTGTCGTAGGCACCCGGACGGCAGAGCTTCCGCCGCTTCCGCTTAGCTGTACCGAGGCACTGACCGGTTCACCGACACGCCATTGGCCGCCGCGATTATCGAGCGTGGCGATGACCGGCACCTGCCGTGTTTCCGGATCGAGCGCCGGCGACACGAAGCTGATGCGCGCACTCGTCTGCCGTCCCGGCGCAGTCACCATAACCACGTTGCCGGGTCGGACCCGCCCGGCATCTTCCGGCTTCAGGTTGAGGGCCAGCGAGACTTGGCTGAGATTGGCTATCCTGTAGAGTTCAGTATCAGCCGCGACCGTCTGGCCGAGCGTGACTGGCCGGGCAATCACCTGGCCCGAGATCGGCGCGACGATACCGAGGCGGTTAAGTCCACCTCCACCGCCGCCTGCGGCTGAAACCTGGCTCTGGGCTTGCCTAAGCGCAATGCGGGCCTCGATCGCCGCGGTGCGCGCCGCGATCAAATCCTGTTCAGGCGAGACGCGTTGCGAGAACAACCGCTGCTCGCGCGCAAGGTTGGAGTTGGCGAGTTGGAGGCGTGCCTGAGCCGCCTCCACGTCGCCCTTGAGCTGAGCGGCCTCGCGACTTTCGATGATCGCGATCGTTTGGCCACGTCCGACCGACTGGCCGAGGTTACGGGTGAGTGCGACGACGCGCCCTCCGATCGCTGCGGATACGACCTGCGTTCCCTGCGGGTCGCCTTCTATCGTCGCCGGCAGTTCGATCGTTCCGGAACCGCCCACTATCGGGCGACCGATCTGGACTCCTGCGGTTACAATCTGCTCGGCCGAGAGCGTCACTGCCCCTTCGTTGGCATGGTTCTCGCCTTCTTCGCCGCCGCTGGCTTCCGCACTGGCGGATTGATTTGCCGCAGCCTCGTTGCCGGCTTCGGTGCCGCCGCAGGCTGAGACCAAGAGGGCAAGCGACGTCGCACCGGCTAAATGGATCTTCTTCATCACTGATTTTCCCCCGTCGCGGGCGTAGGCGCGGGAGCGGTGAGCCGTCCCAAACGAGCCTGTGCGTTTTGAAAATTAGCGAGCGCGTCGATCGCTGAGAGACGCGTTTCCGCGAGCGTGCGTTCGGCATCGAGCAAGTCAAGCTGACTGAACTTGCCCTCGCGGTAGCCGATACGGGCGATACGCGCCGCCTCCTGGGCTGCGGCAAGTGCCGGTCCGGAAGTGGCCCGTGCGGTCGTAGCCGCATTGGCAGCTTCGGCTTCGGCGTCGGTAATCGCCTGCTCGACATCAAGCGCGGTCACGCGGCGCTGGGCCTCGGCCTGTGTCCGCTGTGCGCTCGCCTGCGCGATAGCCGCGCGCCCATTGTTGAACAGCGGGATGGGAATAGAGAGAGTGAACACCGCCGCGGTGTCGTTTGTCGCCTCGAGCCGTCGTAGCCCCGGTCCGACATTGAGGTCCGGCACACGGTTGGCACGTGCGAGCCGCACGCTGGCATCGGCGATGGCAAGGTCGGCGTCGGCCGCCGCCAGCGCCAGCGTCCCCTGCGCCCTGATCGGCCCTACCGGGCCGATGAAAGCTGTCGGAAGCCGATCAAGCAGGGCGATGTCGAGTGCACCATCAATCGGTCGACCGATCCGCCGTGCGAGATTGGCGCGCGTTGCGTCGACAAGCCGTGCGGTCCGCTCGGCATTTGCCTCGGCATTGATCCGTGCAACATCGGCGCGCTGCTCTTCGAGGGGAGAAGCGCGCCCGGCCTGGACGCGCACGGAGGCGGCGCGCAGCGCCTCCTGTGCGATCCGCACCTGATCGCGCGCCGTGACAAGCCGCCGCTCGGCGGCAATCGCCTCGACGTAGAGCTGCGTCACCTGCACGCGGACATCGGCGGCGATGATGGCCGCCTGAAGCTCGGCACGCGTAAGCTGGGCATTGGCAACCGCAACACGCGCGCTGCGCTTGCCTCCGAGTTCGATAGGAACGGCGACGCCTACTGTGGTTTCGGCGCTCCGAAGACCCCTATACGGTCCGGTGCCGGCAACATTCTCGATCTGCCCCTGGGCGACTGGATTGGGACGAAGCCCTGCCACCGTGCGGCCTTGGCGGGCCGCCTCGATAGCAGCGGTCGCCGCTTCCGACGCGGGTGCCGAGCCGCCTGCGGCTAAAACAGCTTGGTCGAGCGTATAGATCGGCGCAGGCGCCGCCACCGGCGCCTGCGCCTGCGCCACTGAGGCGCAGGACGCCGCGGCCAGCAAAGCCGCGAATAAACGATGCATAATTGAGGAACTCCTGACGTAACCGGTTATCCCGCGACGTTTCTCGCGGGGGTTTGTGGTTCGTCAGGCCTGTGGTGGGCGAAGCGCTGGGTCGCCTATGAGGCCGGCACCATGCGCCTGCTCCCAGGACGTGCCTTCGGCAGTCGGAGTGATGCCGTTCGGAACGGCGTCCGCCGTGATCGGTACGCCTACGTGGTGGCCGTGACACCCGCCATGGTGGTGCGGGTAGCCCTTCTCCGAATCTGCCGGAACCTGATCACGGTCACCATCGGTGTGCACAAGGATCGATTCTGCCGAGCCAGTCGACGTTTCGAGACAGGTGATCGGCTCGGCGGCATGCACAGCCGCGCCCAACCCCAATGATGAGGCGAGCAACAGACAAAGGATATAGGCAAGCAGCCGGCGCATGTGAGTGGCGATACCAGCTACCGGTTAAGATGTAACGGCATAGTCGACAAAGGCTCTGACTTTTGTCCGACGGCCCTTAGTTCAGCCCTAGCTTGGGAGATGATCTGAAAGCCGCCCCACAGTCCTAGCGCCGCCATGATCCCGGCTACGATCAGGTCTGGCCAAGCCGTGCCCGTCCCGAACACGCCCGCCGCCGCCAATACGACGGCGATGTTACCGATCGCGTCATTGCGTGAGCAAATCCACACCGAGCGCATGTTCGCGTCGCCCGTACGGAAGCGGTAGAGCATGAGCGCAACCCCCGTATTAGCGACCAAGGCAGCAAGGCCGATCACACCCATGAGATGGGCTTCCGGTACACCGCCATGCCAAACCGCCCAAAGTGTGGACGCGAGGACATATATGCCCAGCCCTGCCAGGGTTGCTCCCTTCAGCATCGCTGCGCGTGCCCGCCAGACTAACGCCATTCCGGCAACACCAAGGCTGATCGCGTAATTGGCGGCGTCACCGAAGAAATCGAGCGCGTCGGCCTGAAGGGCTTTCGACCCACCCGTGATCCCGGCGATGATTTCGATTGCGAACATGCCGCCATTGATCGCGAGTGCGATCCACAGCGCACGGCGCCACTTCGGGTCGTTGAGGGTGCCCGCCTTGTCGGACGCGCAGCTCGTGCAGGCCATTTCGCCACCTCGAAAGAATCGATCTGGCAGCCTATATGCACCCTCTAGTCGCTAGAGGGTCAAGCGCTGTGTCTGAAAAGCTTACGATTGGGAAGCTGGCCTTGGCGACGGGCGCCAAGGTCGAGACGATTCGCTATTACGAACAGATCGGATTGCTGCCGGCGCCAGCGCGGTCGGCGGGCAATTACCGCACCTATGAGAGCGAGCATTTGCGTCGCCTGTCATTCATCCGTCGGGCGCGCGATCTCGGCTTTTCGATCGATCAGGTGCGCGAGCTGATGGGGCTCGCCGATCGTCGCGAACAATCCTGCATGGCCGTGGACGTGATCGCCAACCAGCATCGGGACGCCATCGCGCGGAAGATTGCCGACCTGACGGCGCTCGCGGGAGAGTTGGACGCCCTGATCGATTCCTGTAGCCGCAGCACCGTGGCCGACTGCAGGATCATCGAAGCCCTTGGACCGGGCCTCGAACCCCGGTCGCAGTGAACGATCGGCACGCCGGGTTTTGACTGCGCGAAGTGGCGGAGAATCAATGGCGAGATGCGCAACGAGTGCGTTTTGCCGCGCACCCCCAGGTCAAATCCGACCAGGACCCACTATGTACTCTGATCGCGTTCTGCGCGACTGCATGCTGGTATGGACACGCGTACTGCTTCGCGGGTCATCTGGGTCCGGGGCTCAAGGGCATTGGCGACCTGGGGGGCGGACTTAAGCGACCCGGGGGTCGCCCGGCCGCGGACCTTTAAATCGTCCCGCGTACGAGGCATTTAGCCTCCATGAACGCGGAGATGCAAGCGATGTCGTCGGAAACTGAAAAGGTGGTGTCACTGCGCCCCGCCGCCCCCATTCCCACTGAAGCCAAGAGCTTCGAAAAGCGTTGGACCAAGAAGGTTCTGGAGCCGGGTTTCACCCTTATCCCGTCCGTCTTGCTGCGCGCGCTGGTGCGCCTGCACGTCGGACCGATCGAGTTCAGCGTGCTGCTCCAGATGATCGATCACTGGTGGGAGAACGAGGACATGCCGTTCCCATCGAAGAAGCGGTTGGGGGAGCGTATCGGCGTTTCCGAAAAGACGATCCAGCGTGCGGTGGGCCGGTTGGAATCCGAAGGCCTTATCCGCCGTGTGGCGCGTCATAATCGCCTCGGCGGGCAAACCAGCAACATCTATGATCTGGCACCGCTGGTCGAGAAGCTCGGCCCAATCGCCGACGACATGATGAAGGCCCGCGAGGAGGCTAAAGCGGCCCGTCGTTCTCCCGAGCGGCCAGGCCATCGCATTCGCGCGACGGCGAAGAAAGCCGGCTGATCTTGTCATATTTTCAACCCCTGACCGTTGCCGGACAAGAGATTACGTTCAACCATCTTGAGCCGTTCAGCTTGGTGGTACCGACAGCCACCAAGGCAGCGGGTGTGCGTATCGACGTCGTGTTCTCGAGCCACTGCTTCTCCGAGACGTTCGATGCGCAGGTACACCTCGGGGGAGAGGTCGATGTCTGGGATCGCGGCAGGCGCCGGGTATTCGACCAGGTGCGCTATGACTTATCCAAGGCATTGCCCGGGATCATACAGGGTCTGCCGACCTCGGCTGTCTTCCTGACGCCGGAGTCCAACTTCGTTCGCATCACTATGCCCGGGGGCACGGCCGGTGCCGATTACCGCATGTTTTTCAGGATCACCAAGGCCGACAAAGGGTCTGGCTGCGACCTGCGGCTTCGGGTGGAAAGCGCTTATAGCCCTAGCGTTGGCCAGGCCGTACCCGAACGCGATATGACCAAGATCCGCTTCGTCGTGCTGGTCGACAAGACATTGCGCGGCGAGAAGGTGCGCCGGCAGTACAAACGATAAGGGGCGCCAGAGGCGCCCCTTAAGTTCACTCGATATCCGCTTAGGGTTGCCCCTATCTCGCATCACGCGTGGACCCTCTTTTACAAGGGCGGGGGAACGCTGTTGTCACCTCGCGGCGACTCAACCGATCTGTCGTTCCAGGGGGTCATTTAAGACCTGGGGGTTAATGATTCAACCCTCAAACCTCGCAGCCCCTTTCCGGTCTGCTGTGCGACGAGGCATACACTCGGCGCCAAATAGCGACGTCATTGCCGAACCACTACAGGTCGGGCATTCTCGCCAAATGGCAAACCCGAGCAACGATTTCGAGCAGGCAGCGCAGATCGCCGAGTTTTCGCCGAGAGTGAAATCAGCGATCACGTGCTGGACCTCTTGGGTCGGATCGCCAACGCGACCCGTGGCCATGCCGTAGACGATTGAGCGCTGACGATGTGCAACCGCGCCCGCATGTCGAATGAGCCGGAGACCCTATGGGGCTCGGCTGCGAAACTGTTCAGCGAGCGGCCCCGCGACAATCGGTTCGATCCGCGCGAGCTGCGGCCGAAGAGCCGCAACTATGTGATCCGCGAACAGGGCGGGGAACGCGCATGGGACGTGATGTCCTGGGACGTGCTCGGCGGGAAAGCAGCGTGGCCGATGACCAACGTGCGCCAGCTCGGGTTGCCACAATGGCGCAAACTCGCCGAAAAGCCGGAAAACCGCTGCCTCGTGCCGCTCACCGAATTCTGTGAGTTCACGCCCGACAAGCACGATCTGGACGATGGCAAACCGCCGCTGAAGGGCGAAATGTGGTTCGGTGTGACCGATCAGCCGGTGTTTGCGGTTGCCGGGTTCTGGCAGCGCGCAGAGGGCGGGAACGGCTTCACGATGGTGACATGCGAGCCGAATACCCTGGTCGCGCCGATCCATCCCAAGGCCATGATCACGATCCTGGAACCCGGAGACGTCGATACCTGGTTGCGCGGCTCCTATGACGAGATCGTCGCCCTGCAGAAGCCCTACGACCCGGCCAAGATGACGGTGCGCGGGCCGGTGTTCCCGACGCGCCGCGACGAACGCTAGGCTCCGCTTAGCGGCTCCGATCCTTGCCGCGATCCGGGAGAGGCGTACCCCGGTCAGGCGGCGGGGTGGACGCCCCTTCGAGCGCGGCCCCGATCTTGATCCGGTCCGCGACGAGTTGGCGGGTGGACTCCCCAATGGTGTTGACCATGCGCGCGCTTTCGCCGCGCTCGCGCGCCTTCTGCATGGCGTCGTCGACGATCGCCTGAGCGGGGGCAAGACGTGGGTCGGCGTGATTCTTCTCGGCGTTGTTCTTCAGGAACTGCTCGGCAAGCCGCTCCTGGCCCGGCGAGGCACCGGGCGGCAGGATCGGTCGTTCCAGCGAGCGGACGGCGCGCTGAATCTGCGCCGGCTGCTGCGAGTTGATCTGGACGCCGAGCCCCGCGCCGATCTCGCGCACGCGTTCAAGCGGGGTTTGCTGCGGTGAGATGACCGCATCGACCTGCCGCACGCCCAGGTAGGTGAGAAGGTGCGACTGGTAGACCGGGCCCTTGGCATGGCGGACATAGGCCAGCTCGGTGCGCGCATTGGCAATCACAGGGGAGGGGGCTCCCTCCTTGATAAGGCTGCGCAGCCGCTCGGCCGCCTGCTGGCGGGCGGCAGGCAGATAGCGTTCCAGCTCCTCGCGCGCCTTGCCGAGCGTTACCCGGTAGCGCTGCGCTTCGGGCGGCGCACGCTGCGGCAGCAGCGCGATCCCGGCGGGACCGATGCGCGCCTCCGGCGTGAGGTCGCGCCGGATCGCGGCCTCGGCGAGCACCGTCGCCATCGGACGATGATCGCCGGTGAGAAAGCCATGGCGGGACGCGTCCATCCACGCGGTCTTGTCGATTGAGGCGATCCGGATCGGGTGGCCGGCCTCGCGCGCGAGCTGCGCGGCGTGATGACGCATCGTCCGTCCGTTCCCCTCGCGGAAGGGGTGGATGGCGTTCATCTCATTGATGTGGTTGCCGAGCCGATCGAAGAACTCGTCACGGGAGAGCCCGCGCAGCACGTCACCTGCGCCGATGTCGGCAAAGCGTTTGTCCAGCTCGCGGGCGATATAGGGCACGTGCGCGAAGCTCGATCCGCCCTTGGCGATGTTAACGCTCCTGTCCTGGCCGGCCCAGTCATAGAGGTCCTGGAACAGATGGTGGTGGAGAGCACGATAGCCGTCCGCCGTCGCCGGAAAGGTCAGGCGCGCGGCCTCCGCGCCGCGCGCCAACGTCAGCCTCCGCTCGGCCTCTATGAGGGTCTTGTCGTCGGTGATCCCGAGCCGGTTCCGAAGCGTCTCCGTCCCCGGATAAGTGTAGGGATCGTCTGCCAAGGTCAGGCCGCGATCTGATCGGTTCCTGGCTTGTAGAGGCCGAGGATGATGGACGGCATGAGCGAGGGGGGAACTCCTTCGTCCAGCATCATGGCGAACATCGCATCCTCATTGCCGCTCGGCGTCATGTCCTCGATGACGAGGTTCGCGCGTGCGTCAGCGACGTCCTCGCGCCAGAGCGCGATCTGCTCGGGGGTGCCGCGTTGAAAATCCATCGAGCGGATGCGCTCGCGGAGCGTGTCCAAATCGATCTCGGCCATGTCGCATCCCTTCATCGTTAACCTACTCTCAACGACGCGATCCCTCAACAAATCACTGCCTAATCCTAACGGGTCACGTGTCCCAAAACCGGGCGCCGCGCGCCCGGTCTGGCGGTCCGATGGAGTTAGTATTCGCTCGCCAGCATGATGGTGAACACCCGCTTGGTTAGCCGCTCGTCCCATGGCGCTTCGCTGCCACAGGTGAGGCTCGGGTCGTAATAGTCGATCTTCCAGAACACGGTCTGCGCGATGGCCTGCTCATCGCTCGGCCGCTGCTCGGTCCACACGCCGGTTGCGAGCCGATAGACCGCGCCGAAGTCGTGCTCATCATAGGGGTCGTTTCCGCCATCGAACCTGGTGAACCCGACGATCGCCGCCAGCGCGGCAAAGCGGTCCACATCGGGGAGAGCATGGAAGCCAAGCGTCACATTGGCGATGGAGGCGGTGCCGGGGTGCTGTCGTGCCGCATCGTTCAGGTGACGGATAGCGTCGAGTTGTTCCGGGGTGTGCATGGTCGATCCTCCTTCTGGCATGGGTCGCAAGGCCGCTCGGCCTCACGGCCCTGCCTGTCCGGCGAGGACGGATGGGGAGGGGGAGCGAGAATCTTGCCGCTGGCGCGGGCGAGCCGCCCTAGTGTGGCCGGCACCGAGGGGCCGGATGCCGCGCTCGGCGGATTACACGGGCGGCACGATTGTCGTTCGGGAACGAAAGGGCAGCGCCCTTGGCGTTCCCCGCGGCAAAGCCGCATCAAGGGGCGTCCGCCTCGGCGGTTGTTACGGGGGCGGTCGCCAATCGAAGATCCGGCGGCTATCAGGCGCTCCGATATTTTTGGAGACTCCCATGAACAATGCCGAACTCGCCGAAACGCTGGTAGCGAACCACAACCTGAGCAAGGCCGATGCCCGCAAGGTCGTCGACGATGTCATGGCGGCGATCGTCACGGCCGCGGTGAAGGGCGACGAGGTGTCCTTGTCCGGTTTCGGCAAGTTCAAGGTGAAAGACAGCCCGGCGCGCGAAGGCCGCAATCCCGCCAACGGCGAGACGATCCAGATCGCCGCCTCCAAGAAGCTGACGTTCGTGCCGGCCAAGGCGGTCAAGGATGCCCTGAACGGCTAAGCTACGCAGGGCTGCGCGGATCTGCGCAGCCCTTCTTTCGCGTCGCGCGAACAACGCCCGATTTTCTGCTTTCGTTCTCGGCTTGCCTGACTCATAGAATCGTCATGCCGATCATGGCCGAACATCGCTGGCTCTACCCGATCGACTGGCCCGAGCTGTCGCGGCTGATCCGGTTCGGGCGTGCAAAGGGCCGGTGCGAGCATTGCCGGCGTCCGCACGGGGCTCGCGTCTTCCACCTGGGCGACGGGCGCTGGTGGGATGCCGAGCGCCGGCAATGGCGCGACGGGCGAGGGCGCCGCGTCCGCGTGGCCGGCGCGGACCTCACCGCAATCGTGCGGATCACGCGAGTCTATATCGCCTGTGCGCACCTCAACCACGATCCGACCGACAACGGCCCTCGCAATCTCGCCGCGCTCTGCCAGCGTTGCCATATGATCCATGACGCGGCCGAGCATCGCCGGCGCCGCTGGTACAACGCCTTTCGGCGTCGCGCGCTCGGCGATCTGTTCGGCTACGCCATGACTGTGCCACGTGGCACACCCCTGCAGCGCAGCTCCGCGGCGCACAGCCGCTAGCAAATACGTCGTCGCCACGGCGCCGTCCGGCCTTGTGCCGGGCGGCGCCTCGCGGACCTGAAAGGGCTGCGGGCGCGCCAGTCCATCAGGGCTGGCGCGCCGGGGCGACGGGCCGCCTCACGCGGAATGGGAGAGGGAAGGGGTCCGATCATCACCGGCCCCCCCGCCTTGCTGTCACGCCAGTTCGTCGGCCTTCATGTCCTCGACTTCGCTGTCCTCGTCCTCGCCGTCGAAGCTCTCCGGGTCGAAATCTTCGGGGCCGCGCTCGGGCTGATCGAACGCGCCGATCCGCATCGGGGCGGGGAGCCACCCTGCGGACAACCGCTCGGACACGTTCACTGCAAGGTCGGCCTTCTTCTTGATGGTGGCACAATTCTCGGCGCTGGGTGCGCCCACTTCCTCACGCAACACATCGATCAGGGCGGCGCGGCGCATCTTATCGAACAAGCCGATGGGTGCGGTCCAGCGGGTGGCGATGTCCACACCGCTCGCGCGCGCGATCTGCTCGAAGTTATGGTGGCGCTGACCGGGGGAGCCGCCCGCGAACACGGTGCCGTCCACCGTCATCGCGATAAGCCCGGCGAGCAACGCCATCTTGTCCTCGGTGCTCATGGCGCGGATCGCCTCGAACCGGCCTTCGGCAGGGATGGTGGCGAAGCGGGTCGCCATCATGTCCTCAACCGAACGCACGTCGCTGGTCGCCATCAACTCGTCCGGTACGTCGGTCGCCACGGTCTTGGCCTGAACCTCCAACGCCATCTGGAAGCTGTGTGCGCCGTGGAGCAACTGGCCGGCGAGGCTGTCCAGCATGATGTCGAGCGCGAGCGCCGAATCGGACGCAACCGCCTCCTGCACGATCCGGGTCTTGATACGGGTGAGGTCGGCGAACAGGCTCTTGCCATAGAGCGGAGCGGGACCGTCATGGCTCGCTTTGGGCTTCGGCTCGGCCTTGGCACGATAGAAGCCACGCCCAAGCGATCCGTCGTGCGCGACCCAGAGCGCCACGCCGCCCACCGCGACCTGCTCGCGATTAAAGGCGCGCAAGCTGTCGGTGATCGCGTCCCGCTCGTCCGTGAGCGGGTCGATGCGTTCGCTGTCCTCGCCTTCGGCCTGTGCGATAGCCTCCATTTCGGCATCGATGGCGGCAAGCCTCGTCGCTTCGTCCTCGGTCGGCTCGCGGGTTGCCGGGTACATGCTGCCCTTCATGTAGAGGTCGTAGGGCCGTTCCAGCGCGGCGCGGACTTCGTGCCACCCGATAGCGCGATACTCGCCGGCGATGGCGTCCAGCTTCTCTTCCGCCAGTTCCCGCACAAGCTCGGGATCGTCCGCGAAGCCTTCGGCCCCTTGGCTGAACAGGTCGATGGTGATGGTGCCGCCCTTGGCCTCATAGGCTTCCCGCCCGACGAACAGGAACGCGCCGCTGGTGGTGTCCACCTTCTCGGTGGTGAGCATCCGGCGGATGGTGTGGGCGTGACCGTTCGCTGCCTTGCAGACCTTGATCTGCTGGTCGTGATCGTCGGTGAGGGTGAGCGCGCGCGCCGCCTCGAGGCTCAACTGGTCCTTGGCGATCAGGTCGATCAGCGCCGGGGCGAGCGCGGACAAGCGGAGCATCTTGTAGACGAAGCTGACCGCTTGCCCGAACCGGGCCGCGATGTCCTCGGCGTCCATGCCGGTGTCGCGGAGTGCGGCGAAGGCACGGATGCTGTCGGCGGGATGCATGTCTTCGCGCTGGAAGTTCTCGGCCAGCGACAGCTCGATGGCTTCTTCCTTGGTCCGCAATTCGACGGGGAAGGTGTCGCTGCTCTTGATCCGCTTGCGCTTCGCCAGGATTTTAAGCGCACGGTAGCGCCGTCCTCCGGCGAAGACCCACAACAGGCCGTCGTCCTCATAAGCGACGAGGTTCTGCAACAGGCCGTGTGCCTCGATGTCGTCAGCCATCGCCTCGACGGCAGATGGCTTCACGCGGCGCTGGTTGAGCGGGGAGAGGCGAAGCTGGGAGAGCTTGGGATGGATGATAGCCATGATGATGATGATGCTCCATGATCTCGATGGAATTGATGCTCGGGGAGGGGGTCAGCCTTCGAGGCTCGCGAGTTCGTCGAACTCGGCCGAGGCGCGCTGCGCGCTGCCGCCTGCGTAGGTGACGCCGGTGCGCGGATAGAAGAACACGCGCTCGCCCTTGGCGTATGGGGTGCCGTCCGCGCTGGTGCCGGGGGACTTAGCCCGCTTCCAATAGGGGTCGCCGGTATATCGGGTGTAAGCCATTGTCCTTTCTCCTTCTTTCGAGGCGCAGCCGGTTGCCGCTGCAACCGGGTCTGCCTCTCCGGCGAGGAGCGGGATGGGGAGGGAGGAGCTAAATCGATGGCCTGGCGCGGGCAGGCCGCCGTAGCGCGGCCGACGCCAACAAGGCGTCGGGTGCCGCGCTTGGCGGACCACACGGGGCTGTCGATTTTGCTTCGGGAACGAAAGGGCAGCAGCCCTTGGTGTTCCCCGCGTCGGCGGGCCTCCAGGGGAGGGCCGGTGCGCATGACCGGCTACGTGCCGCGCGAAAGGCGCGGGGCCATAGGTGTGCCACGTGGCACACCTCACGCGAGGATCGTCACCCGTATGGGCCGAGATGCCGGCACGGTGGCTTGGTCGGCGTGCCAGCGCCGATAGAGCCGTGCCCGGCAGGGTCGCGCCCGCGGGGTAGCTTAGATCAGGCCCAAATCGCCTCTGCGTCCCAACCGGCCAAGAAGCCGCCTTGGATGGGACTTGCGAACGGCATGGCCGGGAACGCCTGCCAGTGACCTTTCATGCGGGCGGGCCAGGATGTCCCGGGATTGATCCGCCCGACGAAGTAGCTCGCGACCGCCGCGGCACCATAGACGCGCGTGCGACGATGGAGATCGCTGCCGATATGGACGAGCTGGGGGGCCTCGAACGGCTTGGGCACCAGCGGCTGATTGATGATGCCCGCGTTCCACAGACGGGCGTGATGCGCGCTGATGTTGCGCACGAACGCGAGCGTCTTGATCCAGCTCACCAATGTGTTGGGAAGAAGGCCGTAGCGCTTGGCGATGGCGGCACGATCATTGGGGTGCGCCATCTCGAGCAACCAGGACAATGTCCCGAAATCCCATGCCTCGACTGCCATCCAGATCGGCACCGGCGGACTGTAGGTGGCGTAGAACTCCTTGATCCAGTCGTCCTTGGAGCGGGCGATCGCGCCATCGGCCTTGGCGAGCCAGTTCTGGTGCCGGGTGCCCCCTCCGGGCATCGCCTGGTTGGCACGACGGGCGTCCAGAAAGGCGGGCGAGCGGTGCGCAAAGGGATCGCGCTTGCCCAGCGCGTGCGCGAGATCCACGCGCAGCGCGACCTCGATCCGCTCGATCGCATCGAGGAAGAGAAGGCGGAGCTGCTTGTCGAACAGGTAGAGATCGACCGCGTGACGGAACTCGGCGCCTGGCCGGAACTGGTCGGTGCGGATGGTCAGCGTCGCATCATTGGGATCGGGGACGAGCTGCTGGAATGGCTGCCAATAGGGCGTGAGGCGCCCATAGCCGATCCGCTGAAGATGGAGGATCGCTCTAGCCGGGTCGGTCACGACCAAGCCGCGCTGCACGAGGAGGGCGAGCTGGTCGGCGAAACTGAGATGAGGTTTGGTATAGGGCGGAAGCATCCGGCCCAGATATGAAGAAGGCCGCCCCTTGATGCCAGCGGCAACAGCGGGGACGGCCATGTTGCGTCCGATATATGCGTGGGCGCATGAGGATTCAATTAAAACCTGAAGCGGGGTCAAGCTCCTCCTGAACCCCTCGGCCGCGATCCGTGCAGCGGATCACCGGCGCCAAGGGCGCCGGTGCCGGTCACGCCAGGGAACGGCGCGGCCCGGCCACCCGCCCGCGAGCGCCCGCCATGATCCCCGGCCCGCGCAAGGGCCGGGGGAGGGCCGGAGGCTATCTCATGCTGCCTCCTCCATCTGGGCCACATTCTCCGCGCCCATCCGGCTCAACAGCCAGTCGGCTGCGGCCTGGGCCTGCGCTGCGGCTGTGAAGATGCACCGTTTGTCGTTGCGCAGCGCCTGCAACCAGCTCGCCAGATACGCGGCATGGTCCTCCCGGTCGTGGAGCTTGATACCGATCGCGCCGCTGACGAACGCCGCGCCTAGTTCGGCGACCAGCTCCTCGCGAGCATAGTCCTCGCGCTTGGTGGACATGAGCGTCAGGCGGGCGAGCCGGTCGACATAGCCCGTCGCGTGGCAAAGCTCGTGGGCGAGCGTCGAATAATAGGCGTCGCTGGCGTGGAAGTCGGCAAACGCCGGCATGACGACGTGATCGCCGCTCGGCTGATAATAGGGCTGCGACCCGTGGTGCCGCACGGTGACGGGTACGCGGGCGAACAGCGCATCAAGCTCGGCGTCCCGCTCGTCCGGATTGGTCGCTGTGATGATCGGGGAAGGGGCCGGGTATTTCGCCTCGATGCCGTCGATCTGCTCGGCGTTGAAGACGGTGTATCGCTTGAGGAACGCGACCTGCCGCTTGCCCTCCTCGCTCCCCTGATCACCCTTGCCGTCGTCCACCTCGATCTTGTTGGCATAGACCACCGTGGAGCCTTTTTCCCCCTTGCGGACGCAACCGCCGAGGGCGAGCGCCTGCTTGAAGGTCAGCCAGTGCGGGGAGGCATAGCCCTTCGTCATGGATGCGACCCACAAGGTCAGCACGTTGATGCCGCGATAGGGAACGCCGGTTGAGCGCAGCGGGATATTGGGTGCGGTGCTGCCGTTCCACGATTTGGACCAAGGCCGGGTGCCCGCCTCGATCATGGCAATCATCTGATCGGTGATTTCCTGATAGACGTCGGCCCGGTTGTCGGTGATCCGTCCCATGATTTTTCCTTTCCTTTGAGGCTGAAAGCCGGTCGCAACAGCAACCGGCTCTGCCTTTCCGGCGAGGAACGGGATGGGGAGGGAGGGCGAGAATCTTGCTCCTGGCGCGGGCGAGCCGCCTTACTGCGGTCGGCGCCTATAAGGCGCCGACCGCAGTTGGCGGATTACACGGGGAGCACGATTGTCGTTCGGGAACGAAAGGGCAGCCGCCCTTGGTGTTCCCTCGAGCCGGCGGGCCTCCGGGGGAGGGCTGCGGCGCCAGCGACACTAGCTGCACGCAAGCGTGCATCCACTGGTGTGCCACGTGGCACACCTCAGTTCCTTCGGCCTCGCCCACCCAGGTCGATGCTGGCCGCCATGGCTGGCGAGTTCTGACACTGATTTCTGACATCGGCAGGCACGTGGATAACCGTGGCTCAACCACCCCCGTCACAACCGCCCGGTTGTGACACCAGCGAAGACCCGTTAGCCGACTTACAGGACTGACTGGTCGCATCTTGGATTCGGACGCCTATCATGCTTGTGCCTTGCTGTATGGTCAGCGAAGGCGTGATTGCGATCACCTGATGTCGCCCCCGGCCTGAAGCGCCTTAGAGCGCGACCCGCAGACGCGCCCTCAAACCCCAAAATAGTGGTCTTCAAATCAACAATAATGGACTTGGCTGACCGCGCGAAACCACCAACAGCATACTGCTGGTGGCCCGACTGAGGGCGACATAGAGCTTCGCGCGGGCCGCGCGGGTGTTGCTGAAATTGGCCGCGTCGCAGGGCAAAAGCATCACGTTCTCAAACTCCAGCCCCTTCGCTTTGTGGATCGTGCTTATCGCCTTCGGGGGAAGCCTGGGCCGCGCGTGGGTGCGACGACGAGCAAGTTCTGCGAACCCTTCATCGGCATTCTCGAATTTGGCGAGCTGTATCGCCTCAGAAAATTCGCGGCCGTGATGAACCCTCACGTCACCGAAGGCAGCCTCGTTCGCCATTAAATCGCGGAGGTGGGCCAAGGCCGCACCAACTCCCCGGTGATCCGGGGTCTCGACGATATGTCGCGCCATTGCCTGAAGGTGCAGCGGCTTGCCTGTGCAATTCGCCACGCAGCCGTTCTGGGCTTCGGTCACGAAGCGGTTGCCGAATGCTGACGGAGAAAAGCCCGTTGCAACGGCTCCCATGAAAGTAAGTGCACCCCTCGCCAGTTCGGTCGGGTTGCCTTGGTTTACATTTGCATGAGCGATCAATCCCGCCAAGCCGTCCCTGACGTGTCCTTCCCATATTGGAATCTGCCTGCCGAAGAAGGCACGAAGCGAAGTCACAGTCGCGTTCTGGCCTGTCAAAACCAAAAGGCCCGCCGCCCCGCCTGATCGGACATAGATCGGTTTCCGGAGATTATCCGCGACACTGAAAGCGCCATGCTGTTGCGCATTGTTGTCAGCGTAGTGGATGGAGAGCCCTTGGGGCAGATTTTGGGTAAGGTCGATCTGGCCGCCGTCGCGAAGCCTGGCGCGGGCGTCCAGTATCCATGCGCCAAGAGCAGGCTGGCTGTTCGCCCACCGGTGCGGCACATCCAATTCTTCAAAACGGTCTGCCGCATTTTTCAGGGCGGCCCACCGTTGGTCGGATGCTTCCATTTGCGCCTGTGTGCCGCCGAATATCTGCTGCATGGGATCGGCAAATATCCGAAGGGCGGAGCCCGCCGCGTGAAGGGTCATGATGACGGCGTGCTGATCCGCGCTTGCGTCCTGATGCTCATCGCAAATGATGATCGGATAGCGATGGGCAAGGCTGGCCGCGATCATCGGATTGGCCGTCAGGAGAGCGGCTGCTTTTTGGGCAACGGCACTATACCCGTTTGCACCCTCTCGCCGCGCCCACGCCCCGACATCGGCAGGAAGGTCCAGCGCCTTGTGATAGGCACAGGCAATCTCGGTGGTCAGGCCGTCGATCGTGCGGATTTCGACCTGACGGCTCATGCCCTTCGTGCGCGATGCGAACACGTCGCAGGCCGCATTGGTGTGAGTGAGAATGAGAAGACGGCCTTGGCCGAGTGTCGGCGCAACATCCCGCGCGTAGCTCGCTCCCTGAAAAGTCTTTCCGCAACCGCCCGGCGCTTCGACAACGACTAGGCGGGCATTAGACCTCAAGGCTTCGGCAACGGAAGCGTCGCTCATCAGTCCACCGTCTGCACCGCTGGCAAACCTATAGCGGCCCGAACGGCGTTTACGAACGGCAGAAGCCGGTCCTGCACCTTCGGCCAAAGGCCGAGTTCAAACACCTTATCGGCAAGCTCGGCGCCACCGGCAGACGATTTGAACCAGCGCTGGCCGTGCCTTTTCCAAGCCTTCTTGGTGGCGTCAGGCAGGTCGTTGGTGACGCTGCCGCAGGCCGCCTCGACCATTAGTTTTAGAATATTGTCCGTTGCAGCCTGGACGGCTGCTAAAGTTTTCTCTTCGGTGCCGGCACGCTCTGCCAATGTCCGCAACCGCTCACCGGCGTCACCGTCTGGATCGCGGATGAAGGCTTCGAGCTGGTCGTCGGTCAGATGGGGAATGACGTTCGTTTCCAAACATCCTTCCGGCCAGCGCATTAGAAGATCCCCTAGCTTCGCCTTCACCTCCGCCCAAAGGCCGGTTTGTGTTCCTTCGTTGTCGGCGAACCCGGCAACTTTTAGGCCGCTATTTGAAAGGCCGCGCAGGACGGTCAAAGCTTCGGAATTGCTCCCGCCGTCGCTAACCCAGATACCGTAGCGGCGCATATCCTCGCCCAACGACCGGTTGATGAGCGTGGTGACAAAGCCGACTTCCGTCGCCCCTTCCGCGATGATCGCAACACGCGCGAGGAAGGTTTCAGGGTCGCGCTTTTGCTGGGGGCCGATCGCGGCTGGCAGTTCGCCAACCGCACCGCCTGCATCGACATACCAAAGGCTGGCCCCGACTGCGGCGTTCACGGCAGGCGCGCTGTGTGTGGTGACGAACACCTGCGAAGGCCGGGCGATCAGTTCTTCCATCAGAATGCGCTGACGGTACGATTCCAGCCCGCGTTCGATCTCATCCACGACCATGACGGGGTGCTCGACTTGATGCGCTGCCGCTACTTCCAACGCGGCCAACCGTCGTGTGCCAGCGCCCCAGCTCGACAACGGGAGCAAGGTGCCGTCCTTGGTCGCAGTCAGGCCGATAAGCGCATTGAGCGAGAAGCCCGGCCCGCCGACGAGACCTAGGCTCAGGTCGGTGGGCAAAGCCCGCTTCTTGAAGCGCTCATCGAGGGTGTTGAGCGCGGTTTTCGCGTCGTCCTGTAGAACGTTCTTCACGTCCGTCTTCGCGATCTCATTGCCGAGCCGGGATCGCAAGGTTTTGTCGCTCAACAGGCGCTCTAACGCCGAGCCTTGGATAAGGCGAAGGTCCCGGTCATTGCGATCATCGCCGCTCAACCGGACCAAGCCGATATTCCTCCGCACTGATACAGGAAAATGATCAACGGTATCGTCTGGCTGCAAAATCTCGTGCTGCAACTCGAAGTCCGGCGTACCGGAAACGCGAAGGCAATAGACAGGATCATCAACGTGGCCGTCGCCCGTCTCAATGTCAGGAACCCTCGCGGTCTTTCCATTCCAATGCCAAGGCCAGACCGTCTTCTTCTGATCGGCAATGCCCGACGATAACGGCAAAGCCATGATGGCGCCGATCTCGAAACCGTCCTCGTATTTCCGCTGCCAATAATCGGAGTCAGACAAGGTGCTGGCGTTGGTCGGGTTGAGCAGCAAAGCGATTGCTTCGAGGATGGTCGTCTTACCGACATCGCCACCGCCGAGAAGAATGTTCACGCCGCGGCCGGGATACCAGATGAGCTTTTCAATCCCCCTAAACCGCTTGATCATCAGCAGGCGAATATAGGGAGCCTCGGCCAAGGGCGGGGCCGGCTGGGCGGGTTGGTCTGGCATCACCGAGTCCTAGCGGAAGGCGCGATCGGAGAAAACGGAAAGGCGATTTCCGTGAGACTAGGAAACGAGTTTTACCACGCCGTAAGGGACAATCGCCGTTGCGGTTGATGTGGAATTTAGAAAGTCCGGTAGTGCGGTCGTCGGTAGCGTGGCGACGGTCTTGTTCACTTCCGACAGCGGGTGCGACAAAAAATGCTGGTAAAGCGCATCCGTGATGGCTTTTTCCTTTCCGGCCTTTGCCACCTCCAAAACGCCTTGTCCGTCCTTCCAATTTATCTCCGATTTGGTCCATTTTGATTTGGTGCTTTGCAGGAGCACCAACGCATCCGGGTCAATCGTGCCGGTCGTCCAAATCTCGAAAACCTGCTTTGCTTCACGCAAGGTTGGGTGGGCGCGTAGATGGCCTCGGATTGTTGGCAGCTTCGCAATCCACTCCTCCACCTCCGCTTTGGAAAGCGATCCGCCGGGCATTTTGCCCTTTGCTTCGATTGTCGCGGCCTCGCTTCCGAGCGCTTTGATCTTTAGAATGTCGATGTCGGCGGTCTTGCCCGTGAAGGGATCGCGGGCTGTCACGCCCATCTCAATCGAAACGGCGTCCCTGCGGGCCAGATAACCCGCCATCAACTCAAACAGGATTCCGCGCAGGTTGCCTGCGCGACCCTCGATCTCAGTCAGGGTGTCGAGCAATTGGGTGAGACGCTCGGGGCTGGTGGAGGCGTAAGCCGCCGCATTGTTCAGCGTTTCCATGAGCGTAACGAGGGCGGCACCGACATGCCGGCCAAACAGATCCTTCGGGGTCGCCATCATGATGCCAGCGGCGTGGCCCGCTTTTAAGGCCGCGCCCGTAAAGCTTTCCGCGACGAGCATCGACATCACGCCGATCTTGGGCAGGAAGGATTTGAGCATTCTCGCCTTGCGGATGAAATACTGGATGTCGGACTCTTCAAGCATCCCCTCGGCAAATGCGTCGGCGACCCAAAATCCCGGTTGCGAGCCTTGGCCCTTGAGCGGCAACAGATAGCTCGGCCCTGCGAGATCGAAGGCGAAAGGTCCGATAGCTTTCAAGTCTGCCTCACCACGAATGCGAATGGAATTGAACCCAGCCATTCCGATGTGCCGCGCCCACTCGCGCACCGCGTCGAGCAGAACGCCTTCGGCAAGCATCCGCGCACGCATGTTTCCGAACCCGTGCGAATGGAGACTGGGCTGTATTTGATAGCACATGCCGTGATCGGCTGTTTCAATCTCCTTGATGAAACTGGCTTTGATCAGCGTCTGAGCGACGACGTCGACCGATAGCTGACCTTCAATTGGCAGAATCGGCGCGCCGCTGATCACCTTGAATGCGTCCTTGGTGACAAGTCCCCCCCGGGCACTCATTCCGTCGATCGCGGCCCCATAGACCGAGCCCGATGCGCGCAAATCGCGCATGAAGTTGTCCCAGAATTTTTCGGTGTTCCGCTGGTCTTGGAGGTAGAGAAAGAATTCGCCTTTCGGCAGGAGGCCTAGCGGAAATGAATAAACCGGCGGCTTTGCTCTGGAGACGCGCTGGCGCGCAGCAGCGGCCGATACACCTTCTTTCTTGAGTGCCGCCACGATCGTGGCGGAACGGCTCGGACCGTGCTCGTGCAGGTAGCTGGAAATGCTGAAAGTCATGATGTCACACTGCTTAATTTATTAATTACCCTACCTTGGGCGACCTCCTTTTTGAAGCCCCGTGTCGGATCGTTTAAAATCAAACAGTTACAAGTCGAATCTTCCGCACTGCCGGGCGTGGGATGTCACAGTAGGGTGTCACAGAGACGTCTGGAGCAACCCTCGCACACCGACAACGCCGAGTGCCAAGATGTGCCACCTGGCACACTCAACATGCGAGGCTATCGAGCTCGATAGCTCGCGGGCGAGACGATCGGCTGACGACTGATCATGAGCGTCTCTGCAATAGACTGGCACCCGTCAAGGCGTGCACCGCCTAGTCGATCGTCACCCGAATGGGCGGAAACCCGCGGGCGGGGTTCCGCGGAGCGGCGCGCCGGCGCCGCGGAGTAGAGCGCGGGCCGAAGGCAGGCCCCGCCTACTTTCGGATCGTCTCGACGGCGCATCCCTGCGGCACCTGTGCCCTGCGGATCGCGAGCTGCCGCATCCCTTCGTAGTCCACACCCCATAGGCCGGCCCGCTGGGCTGCTGCCTTCTGCATCAACTCAACATAAGCCCCGCCCGAGAACATGCGGTAATCCACCGCATAGCCCTGGGCGACCATCGTTGCGCCCACGCTCGCCTTGTTCGCAGGGAAGCGACACGCCAGGTTCAATCGCCCGTAGCTCTTGGGATCGGTCCGGCACTGGTTCTCGCGACGCAGCGCATAATCGAACATCGAAACCGAGCAGTCCAACCCACCGTCGCGTGCCGATAATTGCCGCAGGGCATCGCTCGACAGTGCCTTGAGCCTCGGCAGGTCGTCATCGGGCGCATCGATTCCCACGACCCGCACCCGCCCATTGGAGAAGTCGATCGTATCGCCGTCGATGATCCTCGGGCTCGGCGACGACAGGCGCGTCTTGGACACGTCGGCGAGGGACTGCCGGTTCTGCGAGATGGCATAGCTCGCGACGATCAGGAAGGTCGCGCCCATCGTCCATCGCTGGAACCGCGTCGCTCCGGGGAACAGCTTCATAGCGAGCGGATCTCACGCAAAAGGTCGTTCCAGTCGCCTGCATGGGGCGGCAGCTTGACGACGAGTCGGCGGCCATTGGCCAACAGGTGCGAGGTGGCGCGCTCGATCGCACGCGCCGCCTCGGCGCCATGCTGGCTGTAGATGACGACGGTATGGATGCTCTCCGGAATGGCGACGGCCTGATACCGCTCGATCCCCAGCACGGGCCATACGAAGTGGCCAGCGCCGAGCAGGTTCATCACGCTCGCCGCGTCCTCGACGCCCTCGGCGAGGCGCAAGATGCCGTCGAGCGGGATGCCGCCCCAGCGGACCGCCCCGGCGCCGGGATTGCCGAGCATCCGCTTGGGCTCCTCCATGTCGGCCTTCCAACGGCCATCAAGGGCGAGGAAGGTCCGGTGGATCGCAACGACGCCGGTATCCTCCTCGATCGGCACGATCAGCGCCGGTGCGAACGCCTTGGTGGCACCGGCGCCACACTGGCAGCGCGGATCGAAGCGGGCGTTGATCCCGTCGGGGACGATCGAGCGTCCCTCGCGCAGATAGCGATCGGCAAGCGTGCCGGCGAAGGGCTCGGCGTGGCGCCACACGGCAAGCGCGAGCTTGTTGAAGTTGGCCTTGCCCTCCTGCCGCTGACCGGGGTCATGGTCGGTAGGCGCGAGGATCCTGCCCGAGCGCAGTGCTGCCATGATCGCGTCGGTCGTACAGCCGGCGAAGCAATGGAAAAGCACGGCGCGTTCGCCGACGCGGATCGAAAGGCTGGCCCTGCCATCGGCGTGGGCAGGGCACCGACACATCGCAGACACGCCATGCCATTTACCCCCGAGCTGGCGGACGATGCGGTCGGCCTGTTCCTCGATCGTGGCAGTCTGGCGTTGGGCCATCTAAGATACCCCCGGTGCAGGACGCATAAAGGCTATCGGGGGAGGCCGCAAAGCACCAGCGAAAACAGCATGAATCACTACAGGGGGAAAAGCATGGAATTTGAGCTGCTGCTAGAACGGGAACTGACAACGATGCGACCCCCAGGGGGCACGCTCACTGACGTCCACGTCTGCCAGCATGACGGCGGCAAGTGGCATATCAATGTCCGTGTGAGCTGGCGTGGCACCGCCCTGTACCACGTCGGACTCTACGACAAGAAGCGTATCCGCCTGTATAAAAAGGCATCTTCTGCTATCCGGCACGTCATCCTCGACTATGGCTACGAGGATGTGGTCCACGTCCATCCGTGGCCAGGGCTGCGCGACGAAAAGGCGTTCTGACGCGGCGAGCCGTCCATCCGTTCTGAAACTTTTGTCATTTTCGGGCTAGGCAATCGCGACCGAGCGATTTAGCTTGTCTTCACCGTAGGAGTGAAAACATGGCAAATCGCTTGTTTTCGTATGTGCCAGTTGCTGGCCTCCTGACTGCCTCGATGGCGGCGCTTCCCGCTCGTGCAGCCGATTCGACCTGGGCGTGCGAAGTCCTGCTCTGCGCCAGCAACCCGGGTGGATGGATGCAGTTCGCCGAGTGCGTTCCGCCGATCCGTAAGCTCATCACCCATCTCGGCCTGGGCGGAGGTTTTCCGACCTGCAGCGCGGGCGGGGTCCGCAAGGCGGACTACACGAAGCCCAGGAACGGGCAGCCCGGCTACGTCGTCATGACGATGACCGACGGCACCCGGACCCGCTACACGGTGCCGACCAGTGCGCAGGTCGCACAGGCAGAGGCCACGACACGACCAGGGGCGCCCCTCGGTTCAAGTAGTACGGAGCGGTAATGACGCTCCCCGCCGCGGTCATCATGGGTCTCGCGGCGCAATGCGCACCTAGTGTGGCACCCGCGACCATTGCGGCAATCGTGCAAACGGAAAGCCGGGGTTTCGAGCTGGCGATCGGGGTCAACGGCCTTGCTCGCCAGCCCGCGCGTGCCTCCAGCGTCGCGCAGGCGGTCCAAACCGCCCGCTACTATGTCGGCAAGGGCTATTCGGTCGATCTCGGTCTCGGGCAGATCAACTCCCGGAACATGAAAGCCCTCGGCCTGACCTGGGACAACGTGTTCGATCCCTGCACCAACATCGCCGCGGCGGGTGCGGTGCTGTCCGGGAATTACCACAGCGTGCGTGCGGGGCTGCATCCCCAGCGCGCGCTCCGCATCGCCCTCTCCATGTACAATACCGGGTCGCAGTCGCGTGGCTTCTCCAACGGCTATGTCGGCAAGGTGGTCGGCAATGCCGGCGTCTCCGACGGCATCCGGCCCGTCGCGGTTCGCGTGAGCGCGTTCACAGACGCGACGAACACTGGCGAAGCGTCGAGCGCGGCTGCGCAGCTCGCCGCGCTGGTTGAGGAAAACACGTCCGATGCGGGACAGCGACAAGCTGCGCCTCCCCCACCGCCGCCATCGTGGGACGTGTTCGCGAGGGCGGAATATGAGCGAGCGCGGCTCGCCGGAGAAGGAGAAAACCGATGAACCTCGCATCTTTCGGCGGGCCCGCGCTCGCCCTCCGAAGCCGTATCACCGGCTATATCGACGCACTGACGCCGCCTCAGCGCAAGGCATCGCGGCTGCTGTCGATGTTCGGCCTGGTGGCACTGACGTCGCTGCTCTCAGCCGAGCCGGCGTTCGCCCAGACCAATCTGGAGAGCTTTGGCACTGCCGTCCTCGGCCTCCTGACCAACGGCCTGCTGCGCACGATCGCGATCCTGGCGCTCATCGCGGCGGGGTTCGGGTGGCTGACGGGCCGGGTCAACACCGGGGCGCTCGTCACCGTCATCATCGGCATCGCGATCATCTTCTCGGCGCCGTGGATCGTCGATCAGCTCGCGGGCTGATCTCTATGGAAGCGGGGCGTCCCCCACGCCCCGTTTCCGCCTGTGTTTCCTGGAGTGCGTAGCGTGAACGAAGAACGGGAAGTGATGGCGCGCAACACGCTGTTCCTGGCGGTGACGCGACCCGCGCTGTTCGCAGGCATCCCGATCGAGGCGGCGGTGGTGATCCTGCTGGCCTCAGTGATTACCCTGATCGGCACGACAAACCCCATCTATGGCCTGGTCGTCGCCGCGGTGATGTTCGGCATTTCGCGCCTCGTGGTGCGCCACGACGTCAACGCCTTCCGGCTGATCTTCCTGTGGGGTCGCACCAAGGCCGCCAACCGCAACCGCGTCTTCTGGGGCGGGTCGAGCTACACGCCGCTCCCCTTGAAAGGCATCAAGCGGAAGGGGTTCGGCCGCAATGGCTAGGGCCAATCGCCTCTCCGAACAGGTGCCGATGAAGGTCGCACTCAAGGAAGTGATGCCGACCAAGTTCCTGCCCTATGCGCGGCATGTCACCGATGAGGTGGTGATGCTCGATTCCGGCGCGATCATGCTGACGTTCGAGCTGCAGGGGCGGGCGTTCGAGACGGCCGACGTGCGCGACCTGAACGACTGGCACGCGAAGCTCAACGGGATGCTGCGCAACCTGCATGACGATCGCCTGTCGATCTGGACGCACCTCGTCCGCGCGCGGGTCGAGCAATACCCGGGTGGCAACTTCCGGTCCCGCTTCGCGCGGGATCTCGATGCCGCGTACTTCGCGCGGATGAACAGGGAGCGGTTGTTCATCAATCGCTTCTTCGTGACGCTGGTGCTGCGCCCCTCGGTCCATGGCGCCGACAAGCTCGGCCAGCTTTTCAGAAACAAGGCACGCGCAGAAGCCGAGGCCGATGCGGTCGACGCCGATCTGCTGGAGGCGCTGGAGGACAAGGCGCGCGATTTCGAGAAGCTGATGGACCGCTGCTCGCCGCGCCGGCTGTCGATCTACGGACACAACGGGCTCAAGTTCTCCGAGACGATGGAGGTCGCGGAAATGGTGATGACGGGCCGGCACCGCCGCGTACCCATCATCCGGGGTCACCTCGGCAGCGCGCTCTATCGCCAGCGCGTCGTCTTCGGCGGCGAGACGGTGGAGGTCCGCGACGCCGATCGCAGCGCCTTCGGCGGCATTTTCGGCATTCGGGAGTATCCGGCGACCACGACGCCGACGCAGTTCCAATCGCTGCTGGCCGTCGATTTCGCGTTTGTGCTGACGCAATCCTTCACTTTCCTCGGCCGCGCTGCGGCGTCGGAGCGGTTCCGGCTGCGGCAGAAGCAGATGGAAAACGCCGACGATCGGGCGGTCAGCCAGATGCTCGATCTCGTCGACGCGGCGGACGACCTCATGTCCAACCGTTTCGTCCTGGGCGATCATCACTTCACGCTCGCGGTCTATTCGGACAGCCTCAAGGGGCTGCGCGACAACATGTCGATCGCGCGCGCGGCGCTTGCCGATACCGGCATGGTCGCGGCCCGCGAGGGGGCGGCGCTGGAAGCCGCCTATTGGAGCCAGCTCGTCGGCAATTTCGCGTGGCGCGCGAGGCCGGCGCCGATCACGTCGCTCAACTTCGCGGCGTTCTCGCCCTTCCATACCTACCCCGCCGGCCTCGCGACCGGAAACCATTGGGGTGACGCGGTCGCGCTGATGAAGACCAGCGCGCGCAGCCCCTATTTCTTTAGCTTCCACAAGCGCGACATCGGCCACACGCTGATCGTCGGCCCCACCGGGGGCGGCAAGACGGTGATCGTCAACTTCCTGATGGCGCAGGCCGAGAAGACGGGCGCCCGCCAGATTTTCATCGACAAGGATCGTGGCGCGCAGATCTTCGTGCTGGCCTCGGGCGGTACTTATCTGACGCTCGAGAACGGCAAACCGACCGGCTTCGCGCCGTTGAAGGCGCTGGAGAACAAGCCGGAGGATCGGGCCTGGCTGTCGCTGTGGGTGCGCCAGCTCGTCCGCGCGGAAAGCCGGCCGATCACGGTCCAAGAAGAGCGCCTGATCGATGAAGGCGTCGCCGCGGTGATGCGGCTCCCGCGCGAGGATCGCTCGCTGGACGCGCTGCGCACGATGCTCGGCATGTCGGACGCGGGCGGCATCGGCGCCCGCCTCGAAAAATGGACCTCGCGCGGGTCGATGGGGTGGGTGTTCGACAACGCCACGGACGAAATGACGCTCGATGCCCGGTTCATCGGGTTCGACATGACGGACTTCCTCGACAATGCCGATATCCGCACGCCGCTGATGCTCTACCTGTTCCACCGGATCGACAAGCTGTTGACTGGCGAGCGGACGATCATCGCCGTCGACGAGTTCTGGAAGGCGCTCGGCGACGATGCATTCCGGAGCTTCGCGCAGGACGGCTTGAAGACGTACCGAAAGCGCAATGCGATGATGGTGTTCGCCACGCAGTCGCCGGCGGACGCGCTCAAGAGCGACATCGCGCATTCGATCCTCGAACAGGTGGCGACCCAGGTGATGCTTCCCAACCCCAAGGGAGCGCGCCGCGACTATGTCGAGGGCTTCTCCCTCACTGAGGCGGAATACCAGCTCATCCGCGAGGAACTGTCGCCAGAATCGCGCAAGTTCCTCGTGAAGCAGGGCCATGACAGCGTCGTGGTCGAGCTGGATTTGACCGGCCTCGACAACGAGCTGGCCGTGCTGTCCGGGCGTGCCGAGACGACGCCGATCGCGGTCCAGGCAACGGCCGAGTTCGGCCCCGATCCGGCCAACTGGCTCCCCGTCTTCCACCAACGTCGCCGGCCAAGCTGAAGGAGAGAGGGACATGCGTAGAATGAAAGCAATCGCACTCGCGCTATCAGGATCAGCGCTCATGCTGGCCGACTCGGCGCACGCCCAAGGCATTCCGGTCCACGACGTCGGATCGATCCTCCAGCAGATCGAGCAGGTGAGACAGGGCGTTCAGGTCATCCAGCAGGGCGCCGATCAGATCCGTGAGGCGCAGAAGCTCTACCAAGACCTCAACAAGATGACGGACATCGGCAACGTCGCCCAGCAGCTCAAGAACGACGTGCTGCGCACTAGCAACGTGTCGTCCAGCTCCCTCGACGGCTACACCAACGGCGATCTCAACGTCGTCGGCGGTCTGCGGGGGAAGGCCAACGACGTCTATCAGGATCTGATCGGGCGCGGCTCGCCAACGATGACGGCCGATCAGCGTGCCGCCTACGAACAAGGTTCGCGCGAGGCGGCCGTTACGACGGGCTTGGCCGGCAATGTCGGTGATGCGGTGACGAGCCGGCGCCAGGGCCTCGAAGCGCTGCGTAGCCGCCTCACCAGCGCGAGCTCGGCCGCGGAACGTGCCGATATGTCGGCGCGGCTCCAGCTCGAACAAGCGCAGATGATGAACGATCAGATGGCGCTTCAGGCGATCGAGCTTCAACGCCGCGCCAAGGCTGAAGCCGATTACCAGCGATATGTGGCCATGCAGCAGGCGGACCGTGCCAGCTTCAAGGCTGGGATGGGGATCGACTGATGTTGCTCACCGCGCGAACTACCACCGTGGTCTTCGCGAGCGTCGCGCTTGCTGCCTGCTCACCATCGGAGCGACAGCAGACCGGAGATGATCTCCGATCTGATATGCCGCTGCGCGATGCCACTTACTACACGCAGCACGAACAAGAGCGCGTGGAGATGGCGGCTATCTGTGAGACGTGGAAAGCATCTCAGCGACCTCCTGCAAGCTGGCCCTCAGTTGTCGTAAACAACTGCAATAACGTGGATACAGCTCGACAACTCCTTCAGTCGAAGATGGATCGAGACGACTTCAAGAAGGGCATGGGCATTTAACTTGTCGGTGCTCGCGGCCGTGTAGCAGTGAAAGGTCGGTGAATGGGTAACCTATTCCAGTCGATGTTCACCTACCTCAACGACGCTCTGGCGGCGATCATCGCGGTCTATGCGGGAGTCGTTAGCTGGATCTCTGGGCCTCTTCGCGTGGGTGTGACGATCTACATCATCCTCCTCGGCTTCGCGATCCTGCGGGGTGCAGTCGAGTATCCATTCCGGGAGTTCGTCTACCGCGGGATGAAGCTCGCCGCGCTCGTCTTTGCTGTCACGACGCTTTACGGTGCGTCGGTCAGCTTGTTCGCCATGAACGGTCTCCCGCGCGATGTCGCTCAGGCCGTTGGTGGCTCAGACGTCAGTGGCCTCGGTGACTTCTTCGATCAGATCGTGAGAGGCGCGTCCACCACCGTCGCTAAAATCACCGAGATTCAGGACGCGAGAACGGCCGCTGCTGGCAAGAATCTAGTCGGCCTGCCTAACAACATTGTCGAGATATTCTTCACGGGGATTTACTGCCTCGTTCTGATGGTAATGGCCATTCTGTCGGCCGCGCTCGGCTTCACCATCTGCGCCTTCGCCCTCTTCGCCCTGGCTCTGCTTGCGGCCGTGGGTCCGATCTTTGTTGCCGCCCTGCTGTTCGACTCCACGCGAGCCTTCTTCTTTGCCTGGCTGGGCTCCGCGATCAGTTATCTCATGCTCGTCGCGTTCGCGCTTTTGCTGACGATCTTCATCCGAAACACGGGCGAGGATTTCATGAGCCAAGCCTTCGCCGGTGATACAAACATCGCCGTAATCGCGATCCGTGCCATCGCATTCTACGTCCTAGGCTTTTTCTTCTTCCTCCAGATTCCGGGTCTTGCTGCTGGGCTTGGTGGAGGCGGCGCGTCGCTCGCGACGCAGTTCGCGAACGCTTCGACTGGCAATGTCGTCCCGTCAGCCGGCCGCGCCCTTTCCTCGGCTCCGGGGAGTATCGCCAGCTTGCCGTCGAGGCTTGGCCGGTCCTCACGCGCATCGCGGGTTGCCGGCGGCACCCTTTACAACAACAGCTAATCGGAGACCCGGCATGAAGCTCGGTTCGGCCTTAGCCTTTCTTGCTCTCGCGGCTCTTACTCCTCCGGTTCCAGCGGTCGCCGCGAAGGACGATAAGCTGCCCCGCTGCAACGGACGGCAGAAGCGTCCTGCAAACCTCTACGGGACGGTTCTTCCATCAATCCCGTCGCGCAACGCCACGTCGGCCGCTGCAACCCCGTCCGCTGCAGGTGTGCCACGTGGCACACCTCAAACAGCCCCAGCGCCGACGACGAACCTTTTCCCGCCCCCAAGTGCGGCAACACGCCCAGAGCAATCGGACACGTCGCAGGCCGGCAAGGTGCCGGCGATCAGCGCGCTCACTCCGAGCGCCGGCCCGACTGCCGCGCTCTCAACCTCATATGCGAGCTGCTGAGATGGCGATCGGCGTGAAGGACAAAGACGAGGATCTGAAGGCGTATTTCGTGGAAGCGGAAAGCTGGGATCGGGACCGGTTCGTGGCCGCGGTCCGCTCGCGCCGCATCGCGTGGATCGTCGCCATCGTCGCGATCGTGTTCGCCGCGATCTGCGCGGCTGCCGTGCTGGCGCTCTCGCCGCTCAAGACGGTGGTGCCCTATGTCGTCACGGTCGATCGATCGACAGGCGCAACGGAAGTCACCCAGGAGCTGCGTGGCGACAAGACGATCACCTACGACGAGGCGATCCGTAAGTATTTCCTCGCCGACTATGTGCGCGCTCGCGAAGGGTGGATTCCCCAAGCGCGGGAGGAGTTCTTCCGCAAGGTGCTGTCGCTCTCGGCACGGGAGGAACAGACCCGTTGGACGGCCTTCTACAAGAAGGACAATCCGGACTCCCCGCAAAATCAGTTCACCGCCAATGACGCCGTGTTCGTGGCGATCCGCTCGGTCGCGTTCATCTCGCCGAACGTGGCGCAGGTCCGCTTCATCAAGAGGCTCCAGCGCGATCAACAGGTGATCGAGACGCCCGCTATCGCGACCATCACATTCGATGTGCTGTCGAAGCCGGAAACGGAAGCCGGTCGCTACGCTAATCCGCTCGGGTTTCAGGTGAAGACATACCGGGCCGACGTGGAGGTTCCGACACGATGAAGACGACCCTGCTCCTGGCCGCAGCGATCGGCGCCGTGTCGGCAGCGCCGGCGCTGGCGCAGACCCCGGCGCAGCGCGGCCCCGACGCCCGTATCCGCGAGGTCCCCTATACCGACGGTAACGTGATCCAGATCCGGAGCGCGTTCCGTACCGCGACGCAGATCGAGTTCGCCCCGGGCGAGGTCATCAAGTTCGTGGCGATGGGCGACACGGTATCCTGGGAGGTCGCTCCCGCTGACAACTCGCTGTTCGTGAAGCCGCGCGAGCGCGCTGGCGCCACCAACCTGATCGTCGTGACGGATTTCCAGGGGACCAAGCGCAACTACACCTTTGAGCTGTCGGCCGTCGCTGGCGCGCGCTCCCGGAGCACCTTCTTCAAGGTCCGGCTCCGCTATCCCGAATACGAGGCGGCACAGGCCCATTTGGCGCAACAGCGCGCGCAGCTCGCCGCGGCACTCGCCGCGCAGAACGGCGCGATCAAAGCCGCGCTGGATATCGGCGTTCTCGAGGGCACACGGAACCTCAACTACAAGGTCCAGGGCTCGTCCGAGCTGCAACCGTCCGAAGTCAGCGACAATGGGCAGTTCACCGTGATGCGCTTCCCGAACCAGCGCGGGATACCCGCAATCTTCACCGTCAACCCAGATGGCAGCGAGGCCACGGCCTCGTTCGACGTCCGCGACGAGTTCGTCGTCGTTCACGGCGTCTACAAGGAGATGCGCCTGCGCCGGGGGAAGGTGGTGCTGTGCATCTACAACGAAAGCCCGAGCTTCTACGGCCGCGATCCCAAGACGGACACGGCATCGGAAGCTGTCGAGCGCACGACGGAGAACTGACGTGTCCGATAAGCGATTTGACGTCGATGCGACGCCCGACGTTGGCGAAATCGACCGCGCTCCCCCTGCGGCCGATCGCCCGAACCGCATCCCGTCCTTGAACGCCGTCCAGTGGGACAACAAGAAGATGGTCGTTGGTGCGGCGCTGGCCGGCGCGGTCGTGTTCGGCGTTCTGTCGCTCGTTTCCGGGTCTGGCGGCGACAACAAGGCGCTCGAAGCGAGGAAGGCCCCACCTCCAGCTGCGGAGGCGCCCTACGATCCGAACTCTGTCATTGCGCCGACGCTGGCGACCGCGCCCCGCGATCCGAACGCCCCGGTCCAGCTCACGGGCGAGCAAGTACCGGCCATCGGCCCCGACGGTCAGCCCATCACTCCCTACGGATCAGCGGGAGGACAGCAGCAGAGCCGTGGCGTGAGCGAGGCGGAGCGGCGCGCCAACGAAGCCCGTGAGTTGCGCGACAATGCGCGGCGATCGACGCTGATTGCCTACAATGGCGACCAGGCCGCCAGGCGCGTGCTCGGGGACGTCGCCGGCGCCGGCAACCCGCAAGGTGACGGCGAAAATGCCCCCTTGAGGACCAGTCTCGACAACCTCAAGCAGACCTCGGTGATCGGGACCGCCACGGCGCGCATGATCGGCGACCGCAATTACCTCGTCACCGCGGGTGCCATCATTCCGTGCACGCTTCAGACGGCGATGGATAGCAGCGTGCCGGGCTACTCGACCTGCATCATTCCTCGGGATGTCTATTCCGACAACGGCCGCGTCGTGCTGCTCGAGAAAGGCACGCGCGTTTTCGGCGAGTACCAGGGTGGGTTGCAGCGCGGGCAAAATCGCCTCTTCGCGATGTGGACGCGGGCGGTCACGCCTCGCGGGGTCGCGATCGACATTGGCTCGCCGGCGTCGGACCCGCTCGGGCGGGCCGGCGTCACCGGCAAGATCGATCGGTTCTTCTGGCAGCGGTTCGGCGCCGCAATGCTGTTCAGCGTTCTCGATGCAGGCGGTCAGATTGCCGGCCAGGCCGTCAGCCCGCAAGGCTCGACGGTGTTCCGCACCCCCGGCGATACGACGTCGCAGATCCTCAATGACACACAGCAAATCCGCCCAATCGTCCGCGTCAACCAAGGGACCGAGATGGCGATTACCGTCGCCAAGGATTTCGACTTCTCGCAAGTCTACGGGCTGGGCCTCAAATGAACGCCCCGTTCCGCAACACGGCCATCCTCGATCACGCCGTCCGCCCGCTGCGCCAGTATCTCGATGACGATCGCGTGACCGAAGTCGTGATCAACGAACCGGCGATCGTCGGCGTCGAGCGGCATGGTGGTTGGACCTGGGAGCGCGAGGACGATCTGACCCTCGATGCGCTCAACCAACTGGCCCGGGCAGCAGCCGCGTTCACGTCGCAGGACGTGACGCGCGAGAATCCGATCTGCTCGACGATCTTCCCGACCGGCGAGCGCGTCCAACTCGTGCTTCCGCCCGTGGTGCCCGACGGCACCGTGTCGATCACGGTTCGCAAGCCGTCGACGAAGACACTGACGATGGCCGATTTCGAGGCAAGCGGCCTGTTCACGGAAACGAAGGTTGCCACCAAGCGGGTCAGCCCCGTCGAGGAACGGTTGCTCGGCCTGCTCCACGCGGGTCAGCACGTGGAGTTTTTCGAGCTCGCGGTGCGCAGCCGGCTCAACATTCTGATTTCTGGTGCCACGGGATCGGGCAAGACGACGTTCTCCAAGGGGCTTATCAAGCTGATACCCGAAAATGAGCGGCTGCTGACGATCGAGGACACGCGCGAGCTGGTCGTGCCTCACAAGAATGTCGTCCACATGATCTACAGCAAGGACGGCACTGGCACCGCCAAGGTGACGGCGAAGGAGCTGCTGGAAAGCGCGCTGCGCATGAGGCCCGATCGCATCCTGCTCCAGGAGCTGCGCGACGGGACCGCGTTCTTCTACCTCCGTAACGTCAACAGCGGCCACCCCGGCTCGATCACGACGATACACGCGGACTCGGCCGAGTTAGCGTTCGAGCAACTGACGCTGCTGGTGAAGGAAAGCGAGGGCGGCGCAGACTTGGCGCGCGAGGACATACGCTCGCTGCTCAAGATCCTCGTCGACGTCGTGGTTCAGATGAAGAAGGTCGACGGCAAATTCCGGATGACCGAGATCTACTATGATCCGTCAGGCCGTCATGCCGCCTAGGAGGGGCGCAGTCCTAGCTCTCGGCATCCCAGTCGGGATCTTCGTCGCTTTTCTCATCACGTCGGTCGTTGCGTGGATCTACCTCGGACTCCCCAGCGCAAAGTTCAACATACTCAAGATGCCGGCTTTCTTCTGGTATTACCGGCATGATCCGGTGGTGCTGAAAGCTTTCGCCGCGGGTGCCCTCGTGGGCACCATCATCGCCGGGTTCATGCTGTGGTGGGTCGCCAAGCAAAAGCCGCCCCTGCACGGCGCCGCCCGCTTCGCGAAGGAAAGCGAAATCCGTCGCGCTGGCTTCCGTGCCAATGACGGCATTGTCCTCGGTAAGAAGGGCGGCAAGTTCCTGACCTTTGGCGGCAGCGAACATTGCATTGTCGAGGCCCCTACCCGCTCGGGCAAGGGCGTCGGCATCGTCATCCCGAACCTCCTGTCCTGGCAGGAGTCGGTCGTCGTCCTCGATGTGAAGCGCGAGAATTGGGACGCGACGGCGGGTTTCCGCATGAAATACGGGCAGGCGGTTTACCTGTTCAACCCGACCCATCCGGAAGGCCGGACCGCCCGCTACAACCCGCTCGGCTACATCGACCGCACCGATCCCGATCAGGTGGTGATCGAGCTGCAGAAAATCGCAACGATGCTGTTCGTGCCTCCCGAGCGCGGCGAGCCGTTCTGGACGGATTCGGCGCGGACCGCCTTTGTCGGCGTCGGCGCTTACCTCGCCGTGGCCGACCATCCCTTTACCATCGGCTCAATCTATCGGCTGATGACGACGGGTGATACGCGCGGGTTCTTCAAGCGCGTCCTCGACGATCGCTCGCTCGATCTGTCGCAAGGGTGCCGGAACGCGCTCGCCGACTTCACGTCCGGGGCAGACAACACGTTCGCCGGGATCGTCCAGACCGTCACGTCGAAGCTGAGCCTGTGGCTCAACCCGCGCGTCGACGCGGCGACGGAGGAGTCGGACTTCGATCTGCGCGAGCTGCGCAGCAGGCCCATGTCGATCTACCTCGGCGTGTCGCCCGACGAGCTGGATCGGGTCGCGCCACTCTATAACCTTCTGTTCCAGCAGCTCGTCGACCTGAATGTGCGCGATCTGCCCGACACGGCCACCCCGCTGAAGATTCTCGTCATCCTCGATGAGTTCGCGCGGATCGGGCGGGCGCAAGTGATCGCCAGCGCGTTTTCCTACGTCGCCGGCTACGGCATCCGCCTTCTCCCCGTCATCCAGTCCCGATCGCAACTGCGGGCTGTCTATGGCGAGCATGTCGCCAATGAGATCGTCGCTAACTGCGGTGTCGAGGTTGCGTTCACGCCGAAAGAATTGCGCGTCGCGAACGAGCTGTCCGAACGGATCGGCTACGTCGGTCAGGAATCCGTCACCAAGTCTTTGACGATCCACGGCGTCCTGGCGAACCGCTCCAAGTCCATGTCGGACCAGCGCCGCGCCCTCCTGCTGCCCCAAGAGCTGATGCAGTTTCCCGACAGCGAATTGCTCCTCCTCCGGGGAGGCATCCCGCCGATCCACGGCGACAAGATACGCTACTATTCGGACGGGCTCTTTCGGGCGCGCGTCGAACCGGCCCCGGAAGTCCCCCCAATCCCCCGCACGCTGCGCGACGACGAGGACCTGCCCGACTGCGCGATGCCGACATTCGATCAGCTCACCGATCCAGACCCGTTCACGTTCGCGATGGATTGCGTCGTCACCCAGGATCATCCCGACATGCTCATCGACGTGTCGGCCGAGCAACGTGGAAATGAGGTCGTTGGTGTAATCGAACAGGAGCGATGACATGGCTGAGTATGTCGAGGTTGCTGGCGCTGGCAAGGAAGGCGAGAGCCGACGCAAGCGGCCGATGGAAGTACCTGCCGAGCTGCACTCCCGATTCCTCCGGGTCGGCAACAAGCTCTATCGCAGCGCGCACGACAAACAGCCGGTTGCGACCATCACGCCGGATCGCATCAAGGCAAGGGACCGCGACTCCCTCCCCGATCTGATCCGGCTCGCGAAGGAAAACGGGTGGACGTCGATCAAGGTCAGCGGCGATGCCGAGTTCCAACGCGCCGCTTACCTTGCCGCCTCCGCGCAGGGCATCAAGGTCGACGGCTACAAGCCCGACGATAAGACGAAAGCCGCAGCCGAGCGCGAGCAGGCGCGACAGGCGGGCGTTCCCGACAACCAAGCTCAATCGACGCGGACTGCCAACCAGGCGCGCGACACCAAGGAGCAGGCTGAGCCGTGCACTGATCTGGCCGAGCGTTTTCGCCGGCAGTCAGACGTCCAGAACGCGAAAGACCCCGAGCTGCGCAAGGCGCAAAGCCATGTCGCGCTTGCGATGGCGGTCGCGGCCGAACGCTTCTCCAACGATCACGAGAAGCGACGCGAATTCGTGGCAGAGCGCAAGGAAGAGGTCGCGGCGCGGATCGGCCGCGGCGAGGCCGTTGCTGGCATTGAGGTCAAGGCTAGGCAGGAACAGCGGGTGCGCGAGATGGCGCAGGATCAGGTCTTGCAAAAGTCCCGGTCTCGATAAATTGGGTCGCCTCTTCCCCTACAAGCAAGCCGAGGTGTGCCTCGTGGCACACCAACAGCAGGACAGCTAACGACCCTTCCGGCCGTTCGCCGCAAGACGAAGCTGCTGAAGGACATGGCGCCTTGTATTCTCGACCAGCATGGCGGCGAAATCCCCAGACGCGCGAAGGGTTCGGGACCGGCTGCGCGCCGCCTATGACCACGCACCGCCCAGCTCATCGCCGCTTCCCAAGTGGCCGCCACGCACTTCCAGACGATCGTGGTGGCCAACAACTACTGGCGGGCGTGATGGCCCGGTCCAAAGGCCGATAGCGGAGCTGCGCAGGCAATGCGGCAGCATCGCACATTGGAGCGAGCGCGGTTGCCGCGCCTATTCTGCCAACCGTTCGATGATCGGGCAATCTGGCCGGTCATCGCCGTGGCAGGCTTGGGAGAGCCCGGTAAGTGAGCGGCGCATGGCCTCCAGCGCGCGCGCCTTGCGGCCCAGCTCGTCAGCGCGCGCTTCCGCCAATGCCTTCACTTCAGCGCTTGACCGACCGCGATCCGACCACAGCCCAAGCAGCGTGCGGATTTCCTCGATCGGAAACCCCAAGTCGCGCGCATTGGCGATGAACCGCAGCCGGTGAACGTCGGCGTCGGAATAGTCCCGATAGTTCCCGCGCCGTGGCGGCGCGGGAACGAGCCCGATCTTTTCATAGTGGCGGATCATGCGTTGGGAGACGCCGCTGGCGCCCGACGCCGCCCCGATGTTCACAGCTTCACCGCATTGAGCCGCAGCGCGTTGAGGACGACGGCAAACGACGAGAGCGCCATCGCCGCGCCGGCGATCATTGGCGACAGCAGCAAGCCGGCGATCGGGTAGAGCACGCCGGCCGCGATCGGCACGCCAATTCCGTTGAACAGGAATGAGAAGAACAGGTTTTGCCGGATATTCCGCATTGTCGCGTGCGCGAGCTTGCGGGCGCGCACGATGGCGGAGAGATCTCCGCGCGTGAGCGTCATGCCAGCGCTTTCGATCGCCACGTCCGTTCCCGTGCCCATTGCCAGCCCCACATCCGCAGCCGCTAACGCCGGCGCATCGTTGATGCCGTCGCCAGCCATGGCCACCCGTGCGCCGCTCGCTTTCAGCTCGCCTACGATCCGAGCTTTATCTTCCGGCCGCAGATCGGCGCGGACCTCATCGAGGCCACCCACGGCGCGCGCGACGGCATCGGCCGTGGTGCGATTGTCGCCGGTCAGCATGACGACCCGCAGCCCCTCCTTACGGAGCGCGGCAATAGCCTCCCTGGCATTGCCGCGTACCGGATCGGCGACTGCGACCATGCCGGCGAGCTCTCCGTCAACCGCGACCAACATGACGCCTGCGCCGTCGCGCCGATAACGATCGGCGGCTTCGTCGAGCGGGACGGGATCGGCCCCCACCCGGCGCATTTGCGCGGCGTTGCCGATCGCGACCTCGCGGCCGCCCACCTGGGCGCTGACCCCCAGCCCGGTTTGCGAGGCGAAGTCCGCGACCGCGCCGAGCAGCAATTCGCGTTCCTTGGCTGCAGTGACGATCGCATGGGCGAGCGGATGCTCGGATTGCGCCTCGACCGCAGCTGCAAGCGCAAGCAGTTCGCCTTCGCCGATCGTGCCCGTCGCCTCGATTGCGACCAGCTTGGGCTTGCCTTCCGTCAACGTGCCCGTCTTGTCGATCACCAGCGTATCGACCTTCTCGAGCCCTTGTAGCGCTTCCGCGTTCTTGACCAGCACGCCGGCGCGAGCGCCGCGCCCTGTGCCGACCATGATCGACATGGGCGTAGCGAGCCCCAAGGCACAGGGGCAGGCAATGACGAGGACAGCGATGGCATTGAGAAGCGCATGGCCCATGCGCGGCTCAGGGCCGACCAGCGACCACACCACGAACGTCGCGATCGAGATCAGCACGACCAGCGGCACGAACCAGCCCGACACCCGATCGGCGACCGCCTGAATCGGCGCACGACTGCGCTGCGCTTCTGCGACCATCCGGACGATGCGCGCGAGCATCGTATCGGAGCCGACCGCACGCGCTTCCATGACCAGGCTTCCCGTAGTGTTGACGGTGCCCCCGGTGACAGCCGCCTCGACTTCCTTGAGCACCGGCGCGGGCTCCCCGGTGAGCATGGACTCATCGACCGAGGACCGGCCCTCGACCACGATCCCATCGACCGGAATGGCTTCGCCAGGGCGGACCCGCAGCCGATCGCCGGCGGCCACGTCGGCAAGGCCGATTTCTTCCTCAGAGCCGTCCGACCGCAACCGGCGCGCCATCTTAGGGGCCAAGTCCATGAGCGCGCGGATCGCGCGTCCCGTCGCCGCCCTGGCGCGCAGTTCGAGCACTTGCCCGAGCAGCACCAGCGTCACCACGACGCCGGCAGCCTCATAATAGACCGGCACCATTCCGCCATGCGTGCGGAACGTGGCAGGGAACACGCCCGGCGCAAGCGTCGCTATCAGGCTGTAGAGGAACGCAGCGCCCACCCCGATCGCGATCAGGGTGAACATGTTGAGGTGGCGGGTGCGGAGCGACTGCCATCCTCGTACGAAGAACGGCGCACCCGCCCACAGCACGATTGGAGCGGTGAGCGCGAGTTGGACCCAGGGCGAGGCGTCCGGGCTAACGACATGCAGCCCGAGCATTTCGGCGACCATCGAGACGATCAGCAGCGGTATCGCGAGCACGCCCGCGATCCATAGCCGTCGCGTGAAATCGACAAGCTCGGGATTGGGCGCGTCGTCGATTGACGGTTCTTCCGGTTCGAGCGCCATGCCGCAGATCGGGCAGGTTCCCGGCCCTTCCTGGCGGATTTCCGGGTGCATCGGGCATGTCCACATCGCCCCTGGCGTACCCATCGGCTCAGGACGTGGCTTGGCGCTCAGATAAGCGTCAGGATCGGCGACGAACTTGGCCCGACAACCCGCGCTGCAAAAGTGATAGGCATGGTCGGCGTGCTCGGCATGGTGGGCCGTCTTTGCCGGATCGACCGTCATCCCGCACACCGGGTCGATCACCGTCGCCGCGACATCGCCTAGCTTTTGGCCCGAGCAGCAGCCGCCCGCCTTAGCGTGATGATGTTCATGCTCGACGAGAGCCGCAGCGGCCGAGTCGCCCGTGCAACAGGATGAGGGCACCGCAGCAGGAGCAACAGCCGGTTTAGCCGCAGCCTTTGAGCAGCCGCAGCTTCCGGCACGAGCATGGGAATGAGGGTCGTTCATAGCGTAAGACTCCTTCGGCCAAGAGCATGTAGGGTCTGACACCATGTCAAGGTCAAGGCCTGAACCTGCAGGCCGCACCGTCAGCTCTACGATCGCAGGTCCGATGACGACCGTCTTTTGACTGTGAAAATCACCTTGGTTGCGGCTAACGCGTGTCCGGAACACCAAGGAGTACACCATGTCGAATACACCTCACACGCTTGGCGATGAGTTTCCGGATGAAATGGACAAGATCCATGCCCTGAAGATCTCGGACGCCAGATTTGCGCAAGCACTATCCGAGTATGATGAGGTGAACGACGCGATCCATCTGGCTGAAACCAACGTTCAGCCGACTACGCAGGAGCATGAAACGGAGCTGCGCAAGCGCCGGCTGGCGCTTAAGGATCGGATTGCGGAAGCGCTTGCGCAAAATACCTGATGGCTTCTGATGGCAGGGTGCCAGTCCACTGACGTCTAGCGCGACATCAGGCCAGGAGCGTGACATCGTCGATGAGATCACGTGTCACGCCTCCGAGCAGTATGTCCCGGATCCGAGAGTGCGCGAAAGCCCCGATGGCGAGCAGCTCGGCACCGGTATCACGCGCGACTAGGCCATGCATCAGACTCTTGGTTGCGCGGATTGATTGCGGTGATTGACACTTCCCTGTCAACTTGGCGGCGGCATGTAATCCGGATCCCGCAACGTTAGCATGTAGGTGACAAGATCATCCACCTCTTCTTCCTTGAGCGAAAAATCCATTTCTATCGGATAATTGTGCGCGCCGCGTAGCCAGAAGGTAAGGGTCTCCCGCGTCAAACCCTCCTTGTTGACCAGCTCCGGGAACGGGGGCGCCATTGAGTTTGACGACATGCCGGCACGTCCGATGGCATGGCAGCTCCCGCAAGAAGCCTGTGCAAAGATTTGGCCCGTCGAGGGCGCGCTTGCCTGTGCGATCTCGGCTGGTGGTAGCTTCTGACAGGCTGCCAAGAGCAACGTACAGCAGAGCAGGTGCAGGCGCTTCATCGACATCTCCAGGTGGGGAGGTGGTCATATCTTAGCTCAGAACGAGGCTTTCGCCAGTCTGTCTCGGCGCGGCTGCTTCTTGGCGCCGCTAACGAGCGTTCAAAAGGGTCTGCGACTGGGTCATCCAAATAGGTTTGCGGACCCGGCCCATGACGGATTTGTTCATGGCGTAGCCGATGCCCATGCCGTCCGGATAAACCGGAAAATCGCTCGATCATGGTGATGACGGGGAAGCGTGCAAAGCCAATCAGGCGCGTGCAAGATGCGCCGCCGCTTTGGCGACCGCGAGTTCCTCATCCGTTGGAATAACCAACACCTCGACAGCAGAGCCCTCGCTGCTGACAACTTCATCGCCGGCACGATTGCGAGGAGGGTCCAGGCTCAGCCCCAGCCAAGCCGCCGCCGCACATATCTTCGCGCGGATTTCAGGGGCGTTTTCCCCGATCCCTGCCGTGAACACGAGGGTGTCGAGGCCACCGAGCGCCGCCACCAGTGAACCGATCTCTCGAGCGACGCGGTAGACGAAAAGCTCGACCGCCTCGACGGCATGCGGATCGGCCAGAGTCAGCAGGGTGGCCATGTCTCCCGAGATCCCGGAAACGCCCAGAAGCCCAGAGCGCTGGTAGAGCATGGCGCTGACATCGTCGGCCGACATCCCGCGATCCTGCAGCAGGTAGAGTATGATCCCCGGGTCGAGGGAACCGCATCGTGAGCTCATCACCAGGCCATCGAGGGCGGAGAATCCCATCGTGGTCGCGACGCTGCGGCCCGCTGACATAGCGCAAAGGCTCGCTCCGCTCCCAAGGTGCGCGACGATCGCGCGCCCGCCTGCATGGTGCGGATCGCGTGCCTTAAGCACGCCAGCCACGTAATCGTAGGAGAGCCCGTGAAAGCCGTAGGCGACGAGCCCCTGGCTGATGAGTTCGCGGGGGAGGGCATAGAGCCGTTCCAGCCAGGGTCGGGTTGCGTGGAAGGCCGTGTCGAAGCATCCCACCTGAGGCGCCTGAGGGACGCGCTCACCCGCAAACTCCACGATGTCGAGGTTGTAGGGCTGATGGAGTGGGGCGAGCGGCGTCAGCCGCCGTAGGGCCTGCAAAACCCCCTCATCCAGGATAACAGGATCGACGTAGCCGCCGCCACCGTGAACGATCCGGTGGCCTACGGCTTCAACACCCGCGAGCAGTCCCGCATGGTCTAGCCACGCGAACACCGCCTCTGCGGCCACCGTGACAGAGATGGGGCCGGCGAGCGGGCAGTCGGCCATGACCTCGTCGCCGCGCTTGACGCGGAGGCGCGCGTCCGGCTCGCCGAGGCGCGAGGCCGCGCCCTTCGCGAGCAGCCGTAGCGGCTCGCCTCGAGCGTAGATCGCGAACTTCAGGCTCGATGAGCCCGCGTTGAGGACGAGAACGGTCTGATTCACCGGGGGGGCTTTGACCGCTGATGTTGCGCAACCAGCATAGCGGCGGCGCAGGAAGCCAGTCGTGACAGGCGGCCATCGGCGCGACTGGTGAGGATGATCGGTACGCGCGCGCCCATCACCAGCCCCGCTGATTGAGCGTTGGCGAGATAGGCGAGTTGCTTCGCCATCATATTTCCCGCCTCGATGTTCGGGGCGATCAACACGTCGGCGCGTCCGGCCACCCTGGAGACGATGTGCTTGGTGTCCGCCGCTTCGACGGAGATGGCGTTGTCGAAAGCCAGCGGGCCGTCGATGAGACCGCCGATGATCTGCCCACGCTCGGCCATCTTGGAAAGCGCCGCCGCATCGATGGTCGCTTGCATGCTCGGGTGGACGGTTTCGACCGCCGCGAGAACGGCGACGCGCGGCTCTTGAACTCCCAGCGCCAGCGCACAGTCGATGGCGTTCTGGACGATGTCCTTCTTGATGGCGAGATCCGGGGCGATGTTGATGGCCGCATCGCTGAGGAACAGCGGCCGTGGGTAGTTAGGCACATCCAGGATGAAGATGTGGCTCATGCGCCGGTCGGTCCGCAGGCCCGTTGTTCCGTCGATCACCGCCTCCAGTAGTTCGTCGGTGTGCAGGCTGCCCTTCATGATCGCCGAAACGGCGCCTTCGCGGGCCAACCGGCAGGCCTCCGCGGCAGCGGCATGGCTGTGCTGGACGTCGACGATCTCGGTCTCGCCGAGCTCGACGCCTGCGGCTTCGGCCGCCGCCAACACCTTGTGTCGGGGGCCGACAAGGACGGGCATGATCAAGCCCATCCGAGCCGCTTCCATGGCGCCGCTCAGGGAGACGGCATCGCACGGGTGAACGACCGCGGTCGGCGCGGCTACCCGCGCCTTGCCCATCGCAAGAAGCCGATCGAGCTGCGATCCGTATTGTTCGCTTTTGTCGGCGTCCGAGTTCGTCATCAAGAGCACAACTCCTCAATCCATCCGTGGGCCGCACCGATGCCCTCTCAACTTCTCACCATCAACGCCGCAGCGATGGCAACGATCAGGTGTCGTCGGTACGCTTAGCAGGCCCGTGTCGAACAAGGCGTGCATCAAAGGTGCTGAAGCGAACAGCCGTTGCGATCACAAGGACGTAGAAGGCGCGAAGCGCTCCAGTTCGCTGCGCGTGGAACGATGCGAGCAAAAACCGATTATAGACTCTCTCAACTCAGCTTGAGTCTCGCGCGCGAAGACATGCTGCACGACCCCAAGGCCCCGCTGCTGTTGTCGCACTGGGCGGGCGCCAACCTCGCCAGGCAATTAGGAGTCAGATATGTCGCAGATGATGAAGGCCGCAGTGTTTGTGGAGCCGAACCGGATCGTCCTCGACGACAAGCCGGTGCCCGACGTCGGCCCGCTCGACGCCCTGATCCGCGTCACGACCACCACCATCTGCGGAACCGACGTCCATATCCTCAAGGGTGAATATCCCGTCGCCCGCGGGCTCACAGTCGGTCACGAGCCGGTCGGGGTAATCGAGAAGCTGGGTTCGGCGGTGCAGGGGTATGTCGAAGGACAGCGGGTGATCGCCGGCGCGATCACGCCCAGCGGATACAGCGCCGCGTGCCTTTGCGGCTATCACTCCCAGGACGGCGCGGGGACCCGCCACGGGTTCAAGCCGCTCGGGGGATGGCGGTTCGGGAACACCATCGATGGCGCCCAGGCCGAGTATCTCCTCGTGCCGGACGCCATGGCCAACCTCGCGCCGATTCCGGACGAACTTAGTGACGAGCAGGTTCTGATGTGCCCGGACATCATGTCAACCGGCTTTTCGGGCGCGGAGAGCGGCGGCGTGAAGATCGGCGACACCGTGGCTGTGTTCGCGCAAGGTCCGATCGGCTTGTGCGCTACGGCCGGCGCTCGCCTCATGGGCGCAACGACCATCATCGGCGTCGACGCCGTTCCGGCGCGGATGGAGATCGCCCGTCAGATGGGCGCCGATCATCTCGTTGATTTCAGCAAGAGCGATCCTGTCGCCGAGATCATGCGTCTGACAGACGGGCGGGGTGTCGATGTCGCAATCGAGGCGCTCGGCCGTCAGGAGACCTTCGAGGCAGCGCTGCGCGTGCTGCGGCCTGGCGGGACGCTTTCATCCCTGGGGGTCTATTCGACAGACCTGAAGATCCCGCTCGATGCCTTTGCTGCCGGCCTTGGTGACCACAAGATCATCACGACCCTGTGCCCCGGCGGCCAGGAGCGCATGCGCCGGCTCATGGCGACCATCGCTGCTGGCCGGTTGGATACTCGCCCGCTGGTGACCCATCGCTACGCCTTGGACGATATCGAAGCGGCGTACGAGCTGTTCGCCAATCAGCGCGACGGAGTCCTGAAGGTAGCGGTGACACCTTAGCCTGATCCTAAGCCACAGCGAAGCGGGTGCGATCGAGACCGGCAATCCGGAACTGTAGCAGGCGGCCGCGACAGGCAGAACGACTATGCTGACTTGGCAAGATTGACGGCTTCATCCTAGGTTCCGAACGATGACCCTCCGCACCATTCTGTTCCCGACAGACTTCAGTGGTCGCTGCGACAGGCCCCGCGCCCGGGCCGTTCAGCTGGCGCGCCAGTCGGACGCGCAGCTCGTTCTGCTCCACGTCCTGACCGAACCCGATACTGAACTCATGGCAAGCGAGCGGTGCGCGGAGCTGGAGCATGTCGAGGCGAGGCTCCGTGCAGAGGTGGATGACGTGACTGTCACGGTCACGACGATCCTTGCCCATGGTGACGTGGCGAATGCGATCCTCACGGCCGCCAAGCGGGTGGAAGCAGATCTGATCGTGGCCGGCATCTCGCGACACGACGAAATCGGTGACTTCGTGGTCGGGACCACGGTGGAACGTCTGGTGCGCCATGCCCACGCTCCTGTTCTGGTCGTCAAGGAATCGGCACGACAGGATTACCAAAGGATGATGGTCGCCACGGATTTCTCCGACTGCTCCGCCGCAGCGCTTCGCACCGGCCTTGCCATGTTTCCAGACGCGGAAGTCACCCTTCTTCACGCCTATAGCGTCCCGCTCGAGACGCTGCGCGGACGGGAAGGACCGGCTGCAGCGCTTCAGGCGGAGATTGCGTTCGAACTGTCTTCCTTTGTGGAGAGTCTCGACATCGGCGAGGAAGCGCGCGAGCGCCTGCAGGTAAATATCGACTATGGCCCTGTCTCGCAGGTTGCCCGCGACCATGTTCGAACGAGCGATACCGATCTTGCCGTCGTCGGGACACGTGGGCGGACTGCTTTAGTGGCTGCGGCGCTGGGCAGCGCGGCGCGATCCCTGCTCGCCGATCTGGAATGCGACGTACTGCTCGTGCGGCAGCGTGGCGATGGTTGAACCGGGCATCGGAGCGCTAGAGCAGGAGGAATCGCTTCCCCAAGGCCGCGCCCGGCGGGTTCATCTGGCCGTTCTTATCGTCCTGCAACTGGTCCTGGCGGGCGAGTTCGTATTCCTCGTGCTCGACCGGCAATGGCTCCATGTCTTTCTCGTCGCTGCCATCACCGCGATGATGCTGCTGCCGGTTCTGCTGGGGCGGCGGCTATCCGTGACAATACCCTCAGAGATCCAGATCCTCGCGATCCTCTTCATCTTCGCCACTTTGTTCCTGGGCGAGGTGCGCGACTATTACGAGCGCTTCTGGTGGTGGGATCTGGCGCTCCATGCCACGGCCGGACTGCTGCTGGGCCTGTTAGGGTTCATGATTGTCTACATGCTGAACGAAGACCGGCAGGTGGACATGCACATGCGTCCCTCGTTCCTGGCGCTGTTCGCCTTTTGCTTTTCACTCGCGATTGGAGCGGTCTGGGAAGTGTTCGAGTTCGCCATGGACCAGATCTTCGGCATGACCATGCAAAAGCCGATGCTTGGGGATGCTTCTGGCCTGACCGACACGATGTGGGATCTCATCGTCGATGCGGTCGGCGCCGCGATCATAAGCCTTGCCGGCTGGCGCTATCTCAGTCGGGCGCGAACCTCCTACGTCGATAGCTGGGCGAGACGGTTCATCGAGCGCAATCCCCAGATATTCGGCGATTGAACCCGGCGCGGCGCGAGGAAACAGCTGTTCTGTATGATCGCCGACAGAATGGCAGGCGAGGCAGGCCTTCAGTGCGAGAGGAACACGGGTACGGTCGCGCTGGTGAGTATCGTGCGCGTGGCGCCTCCGAGCACAAACTCCCTGAGCTTCGACTGGCCATAGGCGCCCATGACTAGCAATTCGCCGCCGGATGTGTGGGTGAAGCGGACGAGCGCCGATCCAGCGTCCTCCCGCCTGGCCTCCTCCGCATGCGCGCTCGCCTTGATGCCATGATTGGCCAGGTGCGTCAGCAGGGCGTCGACCGAAGCGCTTGCAGGGAGCTCCTTATCCCCCGTGATCGATACGACCTTCACCGCAGCGGCGCTGCGCAGCAGCGGCAAGGCGTCGTGCACGGCACGTGCTGCTCCTCGGCTACCGTCCCAAGCAACGACAATGCTGCCGAACGGCTGGCTGCCCACCTCTTGGGGTAGCAACAGCACGGGCCGCCCTGAGGAGAAGATCAGAGATTCCACGACAGACTGGGTCTCGGGATGGCCATATGCAGGAACGATCGTCAGGTCGAAGACGCGGGCATGCTCGGTAAGCACCCTGGGGTCTATGATGTGGCCGCACTCGATGAGCATCGGATCGCTCCCGGCGTCCGCCCCAGCGCATTCCTGAAGCGCATCGATCAGCGTCTGCGCATTGTCACGGCTCTTTAGGTTCTCCTCGGCGATCGCGTCATTCGCTCCAACCAGTCGATCAGCCAGAAAGTTCGAAACCTTGGGAATCCCGACAATGCACATGCCGCCTGAAACCTTCGCGCCGAGATGACGACCGATATTTACGGCGCTCTCAATGGCCCACCGAGGTGTGGGCTCAGGATGGCTTTTCAGGGTGAGCAGAATGTCTTTCATCATGTCTTTCCGTTCTCGTGCGCCTCAATGCGCCAGGAGTACAGGCACCGGCAGATCTAGGAGCATGTGACGCGTGACGCCGCCCAACAGCCACTCGCGCGCCCGGCTCCGGCCATAAGCGCCCATCACGAGATAGGCGGGCTGCCGATCCGCCACTTCCCGTAGCAACGAGGAAGGAAGGTCCCCATCCGTGACGATGACGACTTCGAGCGCGACCTTGATCCCGTGCCGGGAGAGGTATTTTTCAAGCTCGAGTGAGGGGACGTCCCACTTCCCCCCCGGCTCCTCTGCGGTGAGCACTGTCACTTCGGACGCTTTGGTCAACATGGGCAGGGCCGCACGAACGGCCGCGGAAGCTTCTGGGCTTCCGTTCCAGGCTATGACTGCCCTGCCAAGCGGATCGAACGAGCGGCTCTCGGGCGGCAGCGCCAGCACCGGTGCGGAACTGGTCAAGGCGAGTTCCCCGACATGCCCGATGCGGCCGTGGTACTGCTTTTCGCGGCCAGGCTTCGCCACCAGCACGAGATCGACGAACCGCGACTGCTCCGCGATCACCGAACTCGCCGCCCCCCTCCCGCTTCGAAATTCCCAGCTGATGCTTTCGTTCGCCATTGCCGCTTCGAAGGCTTCGCGGGCCTTGTTCTCTTGCTCATCAGCCGCTTCGAGCAGAGACGGAAGGGCATAGGCGCCGCCGAAGGGATCTAGGCTGACGTAGGCGTCAAGCGGCGTAATGTGGAGGCCAATGACATAACTGCCGAAAGCGCGCGCCAGGTCGGCAGCGCAGTCGAGCAACCCATCGTCACCGATGCCGGCACCCAGTTCGATAAGGATCGTCTTCAAGGTGCCTCCGATTGCTGACGATAGGACGACATTACCTAACAGCCCGTTGCCGCGATGTCACGGCGACCGCGACAGCGAGAGCGAATCCTCGGCTAGGTGCGTGCCGCGATCAGATAGGCGAGGTAGGCGGCGTAGGCGATTACGAACATGAAACCTTCCGCACGGCTGACTTGCCGCCCGCTGTAGAAGACTGGAACGCAGACGAGGGCAACCGCAATCATTACCGGGATGTCGATCGAGATCAGAGCCTGTTCTACGGAAATGGGGGTTGCGGGCACGATGCAGGTAATGCCCAGGATGACGAGAATATTGTAGACGCTGCTGCCGATCAGATTGCCTACCGCGATGTCACGGTTGTTGCGGATCGTCGAGACAATGGTGGTCACCAATTCGGGCGCCGATGTTCCGATGGCGATGACCGTAAGGCCGATGAATGCGTCCGAAACGCCCCACAGCCTGGACAGCTCGACCGAACCTCCGACGAGGAGGTGAGCGCCACCCACGATGATTGCTACCCCGATGGACAGGATGAGTGCCTCACCTGCAGCTCCGGCCCAGACGGCCTTCAGCCCCGAAACACCCAGACCCGCCGCAAAGGCGCGTTTGGTCGCGAAGCTCTCTTGCCGCGCAGCCCGCATCACCAACCACGTGAAGGCAAGCCCCAGTGCGAGAAGGAGAGTCCCATCGGCGCGTGAAAGGATTCCGTCGAAGGCGAGCAGCCCAAGAGCCAATGAGGCAATAACGATCGCCGGAAGCTCTCGCCGTAGTGTTTGTAGGTGGAGGGAAAGGGGCCGAAGGGCGGCGCTCAGCCCCAGGATCAGCAGGATGTTCACGATGTTCGTGCCCGCGATGTTGCCGACGGCAAGTGAGCCCTCGCCCTCAACGGCGGCTTGGATGCCGACCCCGAGTTCAGGCGCACTCGTTCCTAGAGCGACAAATGTCAGTCCAATGATCAGCGGGGAAACGCCCATGCGGCCAGCAAGATTGCTTCCGCTACGTACGATCATTTCGGCTCCGGCCACCAACACGATGAGCCCAATGAGCACCGAGGCTACGGCTAGGAGCATCTCAGCCGGCGGCGTCCCGGGCCTCGATCCTGGAACGGTCGGGGACGAGCAGCACGTCCCCCGGCACTGAGTCGATGATCTTCCGCGCCGTGCTGCCGATCAGCGTTTCATAGATTATGCCGCCGCCATGGCTGCCGACGACGACCAGATGGCGGGTAGATTTTTCACCGTAGTCGCGCAACAGGACTTCCGGCGACCCATGTTCGATCAGGCGATCAATCGAGCTTGATGCGATGCCCTGCAGATCGGCCTCCGTCAGGAATTTGTTGGCTGCGTCGATACCCAGAGCGTCAAACTGGCGATTAATTTCTTCGCGACTGAGGTAGGAAGCGAACGGCACGTCATAGGCATGGAAGAGCACCATGTTGGCGTCGGCAAACCATGTCGCAGCTGTCTCGAGCGAGGCGCGCGAAGGGGGAGCAAAGTCCGTCGCAACCACGACCCTAGGGTAGGGCGCGAAGGCTCGGTCCCTTACGACCAGCAGCGGCACGGGTGATTTGCGGATCAGCCGATCGACCGTCGAGCCGAGCCACATGCGCTCAAGGAGCTGCGAGCCGGACACACCTGCCACGATCAGGTCGGCGTGCTGGGCTTGGGCGGCCTCCAACACAATCTGGGACGGGGTTCCCCGCTGAACAATGACATTCACGTCGAGACCGAAACCTTCGTCAGCAAGGTCGCGACGAAGGCGGTTCCGAACGGTGTTGCAGGGGTCGGTCGACCTGCGCCAGGATGGCAGGTCATCCCATCCATAGATGTGATGGTACTCGTCGAGTTTTTCCTCGATCGCATGAACGATGACGAGCGTCGCCCCCCATTGGTGGGCGAGCTGCACTGAGCGGTCGAGGGCCCGATCGGACCGATGGCTCAGGTCTGTCGCCAAAAGGATCCGGCGCGGCTTGAGGTTGGGCATCCAGGCTTCTCCTATTCGATACTACTCCGCCAACTCGTCGAACCATCCAAGTCGACGCATCAGCAGCTTTTCGCCCTCAAGAAGGATCATCAGAAGCACGCCGATCCCGATAATCAGCATGCCGTCGGCGAAGGTCAGCGGACGGCTCTCGAACACGGCGTTCATGATCGGCGCGTAGGTGAAGAGCAGCTGCAAGGCGACGAGGACACTGATGGCGATCCAAACCGCTTTCGTGCCGAGGACGCCCCGCCAGCTGAACGAACTGAGGTGCAGATAGCGGACGTTGAAGAGGTAGAAGATCTCCCCCACGATGAACATGTTGACCACCATGGTGCGAGCGACTTCGACGCTGCGACCCTGCCCTTGCGCATAGAAGAAGATGCTGAGCGAGGCGATGGTGAGGAGGACGGAGACGATCACCACACGCCAGAGCAGGAATGGCGACAGCAATGGCGCATCACGAAGCCGTGGCCGGCGCCGCATGACACCAGGCTCCGGCGGCTCGAACGCCAGCACAAGGCCGAGCGTGGCGGCAAGGACGAGGTTTACCCAAAGGATCTGCGTCGCGCTCATGGGGAGTGCGAAGCCGAAGAGAATCGCCAGCACCACCGCAAGCGTTTCGCCCCCATTCGTGGGGATTTCCCAAGAGATGACCTTCCGGATGTTGTCATAGACGGTACGACCTTCGCGGACGGCGCTGACGATCGATGCAAAATTGTCGTCGAGCAGCACCATTTCGGCGGCCTCCTTTGACGCTTCGGTGCCCTTGATGCCCATCGCTACGCCCACGTCCGCCTGCTTGAGCGAGGGCGCATCGTTGACACCATCTCCGGTCATAGCGACGGTGAGCCCATTCGCCTGGAGGGTCCTTACGATGCGTAACTTGTGCTCGGGGCTGGTGCGGGCGAACACTGCTATGGTGCCGACCCGCGCTGCCAGTTCCTCGTCGGTCATCGTCTCCAGCTCGGCGCCGGTGATTGCGTGCGGATTAGGGGCAAGGTCGAGCTGACGGGCGATCGCGAGCGCAGTGGCGGCATGGTCGCCGGTGATCATCTTCACGTCGATACCGGCCGATCGCGCCTCGGCGATGGCCGCGACGGCCTCTGGACGGGGCGGATCGATGAAGCCGACTAGGCCGAGGAACTCGACGTCACAACCTATCACTTCGAACGACAGAGCATCGGTGCTGTCGCTGACACGCTTCATGCCAAAACCGAGAACGCGCTCACCATCTTCAGCGGCGTTCGCAACGGCGTCGGACCACGGCACTGGGTCGAACGGCGCTCCTGCCATTCCGAACAGGGTTTCAGGCGCGCCTTTGATGAAGACGATCCGGTCTCCCTTCGGACCAGCGTGCAATGTCGCCATGAATCGATGGGCGGCATCGAATGGGATCTCGTCGATGCGTTTCCATTGCCGCTGCGTGCGGTCTGGATCGATGCCAGCCTTCATCGCCATTGCGAGTAGGGCGCCCTCCATGGGATCGCCTTCCACGCGCCATTGACCATCTGTCTGACCCAGAGCGGAGTCATTGCACAGCTGCACACACAGCAGCAGGTCGGCGGCCGCGCTCGTGTCAACCGGTTCCAAGGCGCCTGTCTGGGGATCATAGCCAGAGCCGGTCACCATCCACCGATGACCAGCTGTGACGATGCGCCGCACAGTCATTTCGTTCCGGGTCAGCGTTCCCGTCTTATCGGTGCAGATGACGGACGTGGCGCCGAGTGTTTCCACGGCAGGCAGCTTGCGGATCACTGCATTGCGCTGTGCCATGCCGCGCACGCCGATCGCCAGAGTGATCGTGATGACAGCCGGCAGGCCTTCCGGGACGATGCCGACAGCGAGCGCCACTACCGCAATCAGCGCCTCCACCCAGTCGTACCCACGCGCGAGCACTGCGAAGGCGAACAACAGCGCTCCGCCTGCAAGTACGAACCAGGTGAAACGCCGCGCGAAGCGATCGATCTGCCCGAGCAGTGGCGTAGTCATCACTGTCACGTCGCTGAGGAGCGTGCTGATTTGCCCGATCTGCGTGTCCTTGCCAGTAGCCACGACGAGCCCAGTCGCTTGGCCAGCGGCGACGAGCGTGCCCGAAAAGGCCATATTTCGCCGATCACCGAGTAGAGCCCCGGGATCGAGCACCGCCTCCAGCTTCTCAGCCGCTACCGACTCGCCCGTGAGTAGTGCTTCGTCGATCAGCAGCCGGCGCGCGTGAAGCAGACGCAGGTCCGCAGGCACACGGTCGCCCGCTTCCACCATCACGACATCGCCTGGAACGATCTCAGCCACCGGAACAGTAGCACGGCGGCCGTCGCGGAAAACACTGGCCTGCGGGGCTATTAGACCCTTGAGCGACTCCAGCGCCTGCTCTGCACGCCCCTCCTGCACAAAGCCGATGATCGCGTTTACGACAACCACCGCTACGATGACGGCGGCGTCGACGACGTGGTCGAGTAAGGCGGCCGCCGCTGCGCCGCCCAGAAGCACGAAAATTAGCATGTTGTTGAATTGGGCCACGAAACGGCGAAGTGCGCTCCGTCTGGGGGCTGTGGGAAGCGCGTTCGTGCCGTGGCGTCGCAGTCGTTCAGCAGCCCCTGCCGGAGTTAATCCGTTGGCGGAGCTTTCCAGCGCGGCAAGCGCCTGCTCTGTGGGCAGCGCGTGCCACGCGCGTTCAGCGCTTTCTATGGTGCTGTTCAAGGCCTTGGCCCATTCTTCTGCATCATTCGACAACCCTCTAACTCGGACGCTTGGCGGGACGGCATGGGAGGGCGCGCGCCGGCTGGCGACGGATCGTCTCCACCTTGGCACCCGAGCGTGCCGGATCGCGGGCCTCTTCTTCGTGGGCGAAGAGCCGCGCCCCGTGCCCTGTCCCGACATAGAACGGCGTGCCCAAGCCACCAAACTTTGGCTCCCCGTCCGGCATGCGCAGCAGGTAAACGTAATGCGGACCACCACCAGAGGCGGCGATGAGCCGGGCCAAATCGGCGCGATCCCATATCAATTGGGCGCTCATAACCTGCCCTACGCCAGAATGTCTTCTAACGAGTCTGCAGTCTCATAACGCGTCATTACTCAGCGATCCTTTTCAGCTCGATATCGAAAATCCCATCTTCCTGAGCTTGCAGTCGCAGTTGTTCAACAAGTGTCTTTTGATCATTGAACTCGCAGTTGGTGACCGATTGAGGGTCCCGGCTGACCGAACCTCCAGAGCGACGCACAACCTCTGCAATCTCGCCGTGGCAGCGAAGCACCGACACTCGGTAACGGTCATCCTGGTTATCCAGCAGCAGGAAAAGCGCGTTGCCAGCACCTAGCGCGGGGCCTTCAAGCTGGATGATATACCGATGATCCTTCGCGTCCTGGTTCAGGCGCGCCACGATCGCGCGGGCCGGCATCTCGGGACCATCCAACCGGACGGAGCCGTCAGGCTGTCGTGAGATGCCCACTATTTCGCCGGTTTCAGCTGCCTCGCCTTTTGCCTCTATCCTGTAGCGGCCATCAGGAATGACGTTCACAGCGTCTGACGCGGTGAACCACGGCGCGCCCGTCCAACAGCCGGACAAGGGCAGCAACAAAGCCGCAGCTACGAGGATGCGGTTCATCCTTCCTCGTCACCCTTCCATGCATCATGGTGGCACGTGTCACCACCTCCGGTTGAACGGATGATCGTTTTGGCGCGAAAGTCGTAGGTGTCGTGAAAAGCCCTCCGCCTCTTCTGGCCGGGGCGCTGCCAATAGACTGTGCGAACGACGATATGCCCGCTCCTCACATGGGTGGCGAAAGCGTCCTCCGGTCCCTCGTCGTCCTGGGTCCGGCTAAGGAACAGCATTTTTCCTGCGGTAGAGATCCTCACGATCCTAGTCCGCCCATGTCGCAGGAGGTCGTTACCCCGAACCTCGTAAAAACTCGCGTGAGGGCTGGGACTGCCGCCATCCATCTCGTGGCAATCCATCATCAACTTCGGACTTTTTGCACCGGCCGAAACGGCAATCGGACCTAACAGGGAGATTACCATGGAGGTGGCGAGAAGACGTGATTGCATGGAAATCTCCCGAGGATAGCTTGTGGCCGTACATCGCCCGCTCGTGCGTGGCCGTATTGATCCAAGCGGTTCCGATCGTAATCGCTAACGCGGAGTGCCCAGCGCTGCTCCTTGAGCATCTACAAGGGGAGCTCCCGCGCAGAAGCGCGCTCCGATCTCCTCGACCACTGGATTGTCGCTAAACCAGGGACTAATCTGCCTCCTTTCGGAAGCGTTCTGGCATTCACACTCGGTAATCAGCGGTTCCTAGTAGGCGGCACAGGTGTGCCACGTGGCACATCTCGATCAGGTTGATGCTCCGTTCCCTGCCGGGCCTGAGCAGTTCTTACGCGCGCCTCTGCTTCGCGTAACATTCGGTCCGGAATTGTTTCGATATTGGCCCGTTCCTGGAGGAACCGGCGGATATCGCCTCCGAGCCGGCGATCTTCCCGATCCGGGCTCCGGTCCAGGCTATCGGCTGCTGCCTCATACCGCTGCTTCGTCTCCTGCCAGCGCGCCCGGGTTTTAAACACAAATGTGGGCTGCTCGGCCCTACCAAGCGCGACCTGCATCGCCTCGCGCGCTTGACGTAGATCGGCCTCGGTCGGCTGACGGGAAGCGCCCCTGCGTATCCGCGCGCGCAACTGCGTCAGTGCCATGCTTGTGCCGGCCCTACCCTGACCGCGCGTATAGCGCGGCGTCGCTTCCGCCTCGATACCGCGGCTTCGGAGCGCCTCGGCGAACGCTTCCCGAAACCGAAACAGATCCTCGCGCCTCGGATCGAACCGCTTGCGGTCGATCCCTTCGGCTTGGACAGTCAGGTGGACGTGCGGGCGCGGCGTGTCCGTGTGGAGCGACATGAGATAATCATGGTTGTCGCCAATCATCCGCTCGGCCGCCTCACGCACCGACTGCTTGACCGTCTCGGGGTCGGTCCCCGCCGGCATCGAAAATACCATCGCAACGGCCGAGACGGTCGTGCCCCGTCGCCAGTAAAGCGGATCGGACCATTCGTCCGCGATCCGATGCGCTTCCTCCTTCGTCGCGATCTGCTCGCCATCCCGCGTCTCAAGGGGAATGTCGCCGTGGCGGCCGATGTAATCGAGATGGGCGGCGAGATGCTTGGCGCCCTTCTTCCGCCCCGTTACCTTGACCAGCACCTCCGGCGCGCGCCGCACGACACGCGCGAGCGTGGCCCGTGCATCCCCTTGGGTGCGCGAAGTCGCCGGTGACCTGCTGGCGAACGGCCCGAAGCCGTTGACCAGGTCACGGGTATATTTAAGGTTCGGATCACTGACGGGGCGCGGCTTGAAGCTCGGCTTCATCGCCTCCCAAAGCTCGTCCTCGCGATCCCCGAACGACATCAGTCGGCGACCTCCCAAAAGGTGGTCTCACCACGCAGCACGTCCGCCAGCGCCGTGATCTGCTCGTTGATCTCCTCTCGCATGTCCGCAATCCGGCGCAGCTCGCGATCGATCTGCAACCCGCTGTCGGCCATCATGGCAGCGTTGCCGGCCTTCATCGCTTGATTGAGGTTTCGGCCGATGCGCTGAAGCTGCATCCGGATCGGCGCGATGGCACCGCGCAGGCCATCGTCGACGCCCGCCTTTAGCGCAATGTGCCGGCGCACAAGCGCCTTGATCCATCCGGCGCGATCTACGCCCCTCTCGGCCGCGCGATGATCGAGGACCGCCGTTTCAACGTCAGTGAAGGTGAGCGACACGCGATTGCCTGCGCTGTCGGCGCGGGGCGCGATCCGCGGCGCGTCGGCCACGTGCTTCAAGGCTTGCTGAAGCACGGTGCGCAGGAGCGCGCTGCGCCCTCCCCTGCCCTCCGCGACGGCGTCGAATGCGGCAAGCAGCTCGCGATCGACGCGCGCCGTCAACATCGCTGAATCTTTGGTGGGGGATGAAGATTGCGGCGCAAGCGACATGGTGCTGCAAAGGTAACGTAATACAGCAAACGCAGCAACACCTATCCTGCCATCAAACATTCCCCACTAAAATCAGCCCTCAAGTGTGCCACGTGGCACACCCAATCCATCTCGGAAGTGATGAAGTCGCGGAAGGAAGGATTGGACCTGAGCGCGAGTGCCGGTCGCTACCGACGCTCTCCGCTACCCGGCGCGATCAGCGCCAGCTTACGATGCGGGGCTCCGCCTCATCCTCGAAGTGCAGCAATGCCTCGACGACCATCGCGCGCTTGCCCTCGATCTCGATCGTCGGGCGCTCCACCCGCTGCTTTCCCTGCCTGGACTTCGACGGCGAGCGAGGCGCAGGGGCAGGGGCCTCCGCAAACGCACTATCTGCCAGTGCTGGACCTACAGGCACCGGCACTTCGTCCATTGCACGATCGGCCTCCTCGTCCCGGATCACATCCGTCGTCGGTGCTGCTTTGCCTCCTTCACCCGCTGCCGGATCATCTTCGCCTGTGGCCGGTGTTGTCTCGGCTTGAGGGGTGGGGGTGGGCGCAGGCTTCGGCGCCGACTTCTTTGCGCCAACCTCGCGCGCGAACCGCTCACACGCCAGCACGGTCATGTCTTCCGCCGCGGTGTTGGCGACAAAAGCCCGGGTCGCCGCGTCGTCGGTCTTCGCGGCCTGGGCAAGCGCGACTGCGCTTCGCATGGATATGTCCGCGAAAAGCGCAGCGATGTAGTCGGGGGCCTTCGCGAGCCCCTGGTAGCGGGTCAGGAGCGTGCGGTTGCGACCGGTCGCCCGGGCCAGCTCGGCGAGCGAGCGCCCCTTCGCGACCTGTGCCGTGACGAACCGGATCATGTCGGCTGTCGACAAGTCCTCGCGCTGGTCGTTCTCGATGAACTGATCGATCCGCACCTGCTCGACGTCATCGGTCTTGCTGACGATCGCGCGGACCTGCACGCCGAGCTTCTGGCACGCGCGCCAGCGTCGCTCGCCGTACATGATCCGATAGCGTCCTTCGGCATCCTTCGGCGCGACCGTGATGGGCTGAAGCTGGCCTCGCTCCTTGATCGTCTCTGCCATTTCGTCGATCTTGGCAGGATCGATCTCGCTGCGGACGTTTTCGGGATCGGGATACACCAGCTCGGGATCGAGGAGCTGAACGCGATCGGCATCTGCCACGGCCGCCTTCTCGCTGAAAACGTCGAAACCGGAGAAGTCTGTCATTTGTGGCTCCCGATCCGGGTCATGGCTTCCTCGAGAAAGGCGCGCATGGGCGGAAGCGAGGTCCGCACATCCTTATCGAACCGCCATACCGGCACATGCTCTTGAATAGCCTGGCTGTAGTGCGCCCGCTCTGGAAGGAAGTTTGTGAACAGGTTGCGCCCGATCTTCTCTTTGATCGCAGCGAGCATCTTCATCTGATGCGTATCGTTGGCGCGTACCCGGTTGGGCACGAGCCCTACGACGTGGATTGGCGTCTTCCGGCGCTGGTTCACGGTTGCGATCGAATCCGAGACCTGCTTGGTCGCTGCCGGTCCGAATGGCCCCAGTTCAACGGGGACAATCAGATGATTGCACACCAACAGAGCCGCGAAATTGATCCACGACCAGGAGGGCGGCGTGTCGATGATGCAGAAGTCGAAAAACGGATCAAGCGCGGGGAAATTGGCGTTTAGAGCCGACAGTGCGCGCGGGTAGTCCGCGTCGTATTCCCCGCCCATGCGATTGGAGTAGATCGCGAGCCGGGGGAATGGAGCCGGCGGGGCATATTTCGGCTCGAACAGCGGCTTGCATGTGCCGAGGCTCTCGAACTCGGCCAAGGCATCGGTCGCGTTGCACTGGCGATCGAGATCGAGGAACAGCACACGATGGCCGGCGTCGGCCAGCAGCCATGCCAGATGGCAGGCGATCATCGTCTTGCCGGCGCCGCCCTTCTCGACATTGATGGCGATGGTCTTCACGCCCTACCAGCCTCGATCAGAATTGTTGTTCCAGTGCTCATAGCCGCGATAGCTGGAATCCGTGCGGGTGTTGCGACGCGCCTCCTCGTCCGGAGTATCGCCACTCCAGATGCGCGGGGTAGAACCGCCACCGCCCCTTAGGACGGCCCACGCGATCAGGACGAACAGCCCGATCGTCAGCAGATTACCCAACATGGCCTTCCTCCGTCGCCTTGATGAAAGGCGCAGCCTGTAATATACGATACCGCAAATGCCGTCAATATGCGGTATCGGTAATTACTAGGGCAATGGATGACGTCTAGCAAGGTCCGTTCCGTTGGTCGCCCTCCGATGGAGGATCAAACGCTCGCGCGCTTTCCCAAAGGCACGCTGGGGCGCATCAAGTCTGTTCTGCGGGAAAGCGAAAGCCAAGCCGACTTCATCCGGGAAGCGGTCGAGCTGGAGCTTCGCCGGCGAGAAGGGCCGCCGGTAGGCGGCCCCGACCGCGCCTAGTCGCGATCCTCGGAACCCTTGGCCAGGACTGCGAAACCGTCAGCGATCAGCTCCACCGTGTAGCGCCGGCCTTCGGTCGTGTCGTAGGAGTTCTGGCGGACGCGGCCCGTAATATGCACCAAGTCGCCCTTTTGAGCCTTGGCGGCGCGCTCGATCAACTTGCCGAACAGCGTCACCTCGTTCCAGTGGGTGTCCGTGACCCACTCGCCATTCTCCTGGCGGTTATAGTTGGCGGCGACGTTCACCTTCGTCACCTTGTCATGCTCGATGGTCTTGCCGACCCGGCCGATGATCCGAAACTCCGCGATGTTCTGCATGGTCCTGTCCTTCGATCGATCAGGCTCATTCCTGATGGGAATTGAAGGGGCGTGCAGACGCCGCGATCAAGCGAAAAAACGGAGGGTCCGCGTAGCGGAAGCCGTAGGCGCAGCCGGTTATTCGCTTGATCGTAGAAGGCGGCCAGCGTCCATTTTCCCATCGATCAAGGAATAGCCGATCAGAAGGGTGCGAACGGGATACCCGTGCGGGGTTTCGGCGGGTCGAGCAGAAAGCGACATCCTTGGTGATGATCGGCCGGCTCGCCCGGGGGCCGGGAAAGGCGGATCGCGACGATCCTTGAAGAGGGAGGATGCCGGTTCCCAATCGCGCAACCTCGTCCTGGAGGCTGGCGCTACGGTCGCATTCGACGCCAACAAACAGCTGAACCGGGCACCAACGCAGCCATTTGAGCGCCACAGAAAACGCATGCTCCTCCCGGGAGCACCGCGACGCGAAGCGGCGCGTCCGACGGTTCGGCTTGGTGGTTTTGTTTGAATGCAGTGTGCCGGTTCGTCTTGGGACTACATCGCCGTCAGGCGTTAAAGCGTTGGCCGTCTAGGCCAACTCCATCTGTGCTTAGAACATATGAATCTGGGAGCGGTTGACCATTTTTTTGAGACTCTTGCTTCTCGATTGCGATGGCGAGGCTGTCCAACACACGACGAAGGCCGGCGTCCTCGATCTCCTCGGCCACAACCTGGCGGGGCGTGCGCCATAGACGCATCGCCTCGATCTCCTCAATGCGGTCGGTTTCGCGCTGCACCACGTCGTCGGGAAGCGGGACGGGCCGAAGCCGCCGCGGAAGGAAACGGGCGAGCCGGTTGGGGAAACTCATCCGATAGACATTGGACGTCTGTGCGTTGCGGGCCTTCGGACGATCGGCGGGAGGGTCGATTGGTACGCACCGGCGCTGCTTGTCGAGCAAGCCCATCTTGGCAAGGATCGACAGCCCGCGCCCGACGCTCGCACGTGAGAGGCCGGTGTGCGTCTCGATCCATTCCCAGGTCGGGAATACCTTACCGGCACAGGTGCGCGCGAGATGCGTAAGCTGCTCGAACACGCGGACTGCCGCGGGCGTAATCAGCGTGACAAGCCGTTCGTCCTCGGTGAGCTGGCGCCCTTCGGAGCGGGCAAGACGCCGGATAGCGTTCTTGCGCTTCAGCAGCTCCACCGCCTTCTTGTAGAGCCGGTCGGTCTCACCCTTTGCGTAGGTGTAGAAGAAGTCATCCTCGAAGGTGCCGGCTCTGCGACTGTTCGGATGCACGTGCGCACGTGTGGGGTTTGGTGCGCCCGATCGTGACCTCGGCCGCGCCCGTTCGATGCGGTCGAGCGCCATGAAGCTCGCCCGCGCGAGTGTAACAGCTCCCATCTTCCGTCCCCTTCTTGGGGCCGGGACCAGGCAAAACTAGAGCGTGGCGCGAAGCGCGCTCCCTTGAACCAAGGCTCGGGAACGGGTATGAGAAGGGTGTCTTATGTCCCGATCGATGCCGCCAAGCATCGCTCATCACGTTCCAGGGTGCCCGGCCTTCGTGCCGGGCATTCGTTTATGTGGTCACGGCCGATCCCCGTTTCTGCCGCGCGCGGTTCGCGTTCGACGATGGCGATTTTTGCAGAAATCACGGCGCCAGCGAACAACAACAATTCGTGCTTTGGCGGACCGAAGCCTGAAAAAGTTCGTGCTTTGGCGGACCTGAGCGCCTTGCGTTCGTGCTTTGGCGGACCGGTATTCGTGCTTTCACGGACCCGTGTTCGTGTTTTCCCGGACCGCATGGCCCTGACCGAACAGATCGATTCGGAACGCCCTGTTAGGCAGCCGACAGCGATGGCTTGGGGGTAATCGTCACAGTTGTAGCCGTGGTCGTTCGCCGTTTGGTCGTCGACATTTCAGCTGCGAGGCCATCACCCATGACGATGTGATAGTCCGGGATGGCGTTCTCTTCCGAAATGCCCTTCATCACGTGTCGGAAGTGCTTCAGCGAATTCTGATAGCCGAGTTGAAGGCGCAGGTCGTCCAGCCCCACTTGAACTGCCCCGGCCGTACACGTCGATCGAGCAACTTCGTAAAGTCTGCGCTCAACCGGTCCGAGCTGGAAGTAGGACGGAGAATATTCCAGAACGCGCCGGTCGCGCAGGATCGCGCGATAGAGCCAATCGCACAGTCGGACCTTGACGCCCTTGAGGCGCTTTTCGCCCCGAGCATTCTTCTGGTAATGAAGCTGGGCTTCCGACAGCCAGGAGAAAAAGCCTGCCTGTCCCTCGCCACCGGCCTCGATGTTGGTCTTGATCTGCGTACCCTGCAGTCTTTCCAAGGCATCCGACAGCCGCGAATAGGAGCGCGCCGAGCCATTGACGCCGGTAACGCGGAACAGATCGTGGGCGGTGAAGTAAAAGTCCTGCGCGACGGTCTCCCCGGCATCGAGCTTCGCCACTAGAAGGCTGGCGATATAGAGCAGCACTTCCTTGTCGTAGATGGTCGCAACGCCACGGGGACCGGGCCCGATCTCGATCGACACTGACTCCGTCTTGTAGATCAGTGATCGCTTCCACGCTGTCTTAGTCAGCGCGAAGAAAGGGTAGGCCATCAACGACTGCTCGCCACGAACCTCCGTCAGCAACGGGCTGTCGAGGACGAACAGGTCGCCTTGCCCCGCATCACGCCCGGTCATGCAGCGACCTCCAGAGGCAGCCCGATCGCTGAGGTCCGCGAAAGCACGAAAGAGGGGCGGCGGTGGTCCGTGAAAGCACGAAACGTGGCGCTCGCTCTCTCGGGAGAGGCAGGCAGGACGCCAAGCTGGCGCCCGTTTTCGTGCTTTCGCGGACCCGCGTTAGGAGTGGCAGCGATCGCACGACCCCGTCTCGCAAACGATCGATTTTGATGCGCTACCATGTGAGAATGTCTAGCAGGGGTCATGGGCGTATCAAAACACATTCTCGATTGGTGGTGCCCGTGCTAGGCACGCGAGATGAGTTTTGAGAACGCTTCATGCTGATCGGCTATGCGAGGGTCTCGACCCCCGAACAGGATCTGACGCCCCAGCTCGACGCTTTGCGCGACGCGGGTTGCGAACGAACCTTCAGCGACAAGGCAAGTGGCGCGAAGGCGAACCGCGTCGGCTTGGCCGACGCGCTCTCCCATGCTCGACCCGGCGATGTGTTGGTCGTGTGGAAGCTCGATCGCTTGGGCCGCACGATGAAGGGGTTGGTCGATCTGGCCGCAGATCTGGCCGAGCGCGGCATCGGGCTCCGATCGCTGACCGATGGGATCGACACAGCTGGGACTGCCGGCAAGCTCGTCTTCCACATCCTGGCGGCCATGGCTGAAATGGAGCGCGACCTTAATCGCGAACGCACAACAGCCGCCTTGGTGGTCGCGCGGCGCGAGGGAAGGGTGGGTGGCCGGAAGACGGTGATGACGCCCAACCGGCTCGCGGCTGCTCGCAAGCTCTTGGCCTCGGGAATGCCGATGCGTGAGATCGCGCCTGCGATCGGGGTATCGGTCCCGACCTTGTACCGCCATTTCCCGGCACCGGACCCGGAAGCCATCAACGCGGAAGGCTGAGGTGCGAAAGGGCAGATCGAAGCGACTAGCTCTCACCAATATATCCGCTATGCTGGATCTATGGAAATCGATTCAGCCATAACTGCGTTGGGCGCGCTCGCGCAAGCGACGCGCCTCGACGTCTTCCGTCTGTTGGTACGGCATGAACCGGACGGCATGGCAGCAGGCGACATCGCTCGTCAGCTCGACGTGCCACAGAACACCATGTCCGCACACCTCGGCATTCTGGCGCGGGCGGGCCTCGTGCGGTCCGAACGACGCAGCCGCTCCATCATCTACCGCGCCGACTTGGACGGCCTGCGCGCGCTCACACTGTTCCTCGTCAAGGACTGCTGCGCCGGCAATGCCGCGCTGTGCGCGCCGCTTGTCGCGGAACTCACCCCCTGCTGCTGAAAGGACGCCCTCATGGCCGTCGATATCGTCATCTATCACAACCCCGAGTGCGGTACCTCGCGCAACACCCTCGGCCTGATCCGCAATGCCGGCATCGAGCCGCACGTCGTTGAGTATCTCAAGACTCCGCCCTCGCGCGCGCTGCTGGTCGAGTTGATCGGCCGTGCGCGCATCACCCCGCGCGATCTGCTGCGCGAGAAGGGAACGCCCTATGCGGAACTGGGGCTGGGTGACACTGCGCTCTCCGACGAAGCGCTGGTGGACGCGATGATGGCGCACCCGATCCTCATCAATCGCCCGCTCGTCGTCTCGCCACTGGGGGTGAAGCTCTGCCGCCCGTCAGAAGCGGTCCTCGGTCTGCTGCCGGTAGGCCAGTTAGGCGCCTTCGCCAAGGAGGATGGCGAGCAAGTTGTGGACGCCTCGGGTCAGCGCGTAGCCTGATGCTTCTTGCCGTCCTGATTTTCGTCGCCACGATTACGCTCGTTATCTGGCAACCGAAAGGGCTCGGCATCGGATGGAGCGCGATGGGCGGTGCCGTTGTCGCTTTGCTCGCTGGCGTCGTCACCCTCTCGGACGTGCCGGTAGTTTGGGGCATCGTCTGGAACGCGACCGCTGCTTTCGTCGCGATCATAGTCATCAGCCTGCTGCTCGACGAAGCCGGGTTCTTCGAATGGGCAGCACTCCATGTCGCACGATGGGGGAAGGGGCATGGCCGGAGGCTGTTCGTCCTCATCGTGCTGCTGGGCGCGGCAGTATCCGCGTTGTTCGCCAATGACGGCGCGGCGCTGATCCTGACGCCGATCGTCATCGCCATGCTGCGGGCGCTGGGCTTCAAGGACAAGGCGACGCTGGCGTTCGTCATGGCAGCCGGCTTCATCGCCGACACCGCGAGCCTGCCGCTCGTCGTCTCGAACCTCGTCAACATCGTGTCGGCCGACTTCTTCAAGATCGGCTTCGGTGAATATGCCGGTGTGATGGTGCCGGTGAATCTGGTGTCGATCGCGACGACGCTCGGCGCACTCCTGTTATTCTTCCGGCGCGACATCCCGCAAGCCTATGACGTGGGGGCGCTCCGGCTTCCGCGTGAAGCGATCCGCGACGCCGCGACCTTTCGCGCCGGGTGGATCGTCCTGGCGCTGCTGCTCGCGGGATTCTTCCTGCTCGAACCTCTTGGCGTGCCGGTCAGCGCCGTAGCCGCTGCCGGCGCGGTCCTGCTGCTGGTGATCGCGGGCCGGGGTCCCGTAATCCAGACCGGCAAAGTGCTGCGCGGCGCACCGTGGCAGGTCGTGATCTTCTCGCTGGGTATGTACCTAGTCGTCTATGGCTTGCGAAACGCAGGCCTGACCGATCATCTCGCCGCGCTGCTCGATCGCACCGCCCAGGGCGGTGTCTGGGCCGCCGCGCTCGGAACCGGTGTGATCGCGGCCGTCCTGTCTTCGGTGATGAACAACATGCCGACCGTGCTGGTGGGCGCGCTCTCGATCGACGCTAGCCACGCTACGGGCCCGATCAAGGAAGCGATGATCTACGCGAACGTGATCGGCTGCGATCTGGGTCCCAAGCTGACGCCGATTGGTTCGCTTGCGACGCTTCTGTGGCTTCATGTGCTTGGTCAGAAGGGCGTGCGGATCGGGTGGGGCTATTACTTCCGGGTCGGTGTCACGCTGACGGCGCCGGTGCTACTCATCACGCTCGCGGCGCTTGCGATCAGGATCAGCATCGCATGACGGGCGTGGTCGTAACCCCGCTTCGATCCGGCGATCTGGACGAGATGGCAACCCTTTTGGCGGCAGTCAAACTGCCGATCACAGACCTGGGCGAACCCGGCCGCTCCTTCTTCCGTTTTGACGATGCCCAAGGCCTGATTGGATATGGTGGTTTGGAAGGAGAGGGAGCCGATCGCCTGCTTCGCTCGGTCGTCGTCGTCACCGATCGCAAAGGGCGCGGCATCGACCGTGCCATGATCGCCGCGCTCGAACAGCAAGCTCGCGAATCCGGAGTGCAGCACCTCCACCTGCTGACAACGACGGCCGCGTCGTTCTTCCGGAGCCTCGGGTTCGCCGATGCAAGCCGGGAGTCCGTTCCGGCGACCATCACCGCCTCGCTTGAGTTCACCGCGCTCTGCCCCGCCTCGGCCGCCTACCTCATGAAAGCTCTCTGATGCCGCTTCGTTCGTTGACCGACCCTGACAGCTTCCCCGCGCTCGATCCCGCCTTCGTTCACCAGCGACCCGCGCTGGGCTTGGGCGCCCTCGATCCGGCACCGCGCATCCTGTTGCTCTACGGGAGCCTGCGCGGGCGGTCGTTCTCGCGGCTCGCTGTCGAGGAGGCCGCGCGCCTCCTGCACCTGTTCGGGGCCGAAACGCGCATCTTCGATCCATCGACGCTGCCGCTTCCCGATCAGGTGAAGGACGACGATCATCCTGCGGTCCACGAGCTGCGCGAGCTGTCGATGTGGTCGGAGGGACAGGTCTGGTGCAGCCCTGAGCGACACGGCCAGATCACCGGCATCATGAAGGCACAGATCGATCATCTGCCGCTCGAAATGAAGGGAATGCGCCCGACCCAGGGGCGCGCGCTCGCGGTCATGCAAGTGTCGGGCGGATCGCAGTCGTTCAACGCGGTCAACACCCTGCGCCTGCTCGGCCGCTGGATGCGCATGTTCACGATCCCGAACCAGTCTTCCGTCGCCATGGCGTACAAGGAATTCGACGAAGCGGGACGCATGAAGCCGTCGAGCTATTATGATCGAATCGTCGACGTGATGGAGGAGCTGGTACGCTTCACCGTCCTCCTGCGCCCCCATGCGGTCCAGCTCGTCGATCGCTATTCAGAGCGCAAACAGGCCGGCGTACCGGTCGACGAAGCTACCGACCTGTCGAGCATCGCCATCGCGCGCGCCTGAACCTCATGCGTGATCGAACGCTTGGAGGATCGGACACGGCCCGGCCGAACCGCTTCCGCACTCTCTCGCGAGCCGGCGAAGGGAGGCGCGCACCCGCTCAAGCTCCTGGATCTTGGCGTCCAGCGCTGCGATCCGCTCATTGGCAAGCTCGCGTGCGCGGGCACGATCGTCAGTTGCGTCGAGCGCCAACAACTCGCCGATCTGCTCCAGCGTGAACCCGGCGGCTTGCGCCGAGCGGATAAAGCGCAAGCGGCGCACGTCATCGACACCGTAGCGCCGAATACCGCCGCTCGCGCCGGCGCCTCCGGGCCGGTCTGGCGTATCGAGCAAACCCCGGCGCTGGTAGTAGCGCACGGTCTCGACGCCGACGTCCCCTTCACGCGCGAGACCCGCAATCGTCAGCGTCGCCATACCTTGACTCCGTACTATAGTACGGACCCTATATAGGCTCCGCGAACAGCACGGAGAAGTGAGATGGCGACCGCGGCACCCAAGAAAGCGACAATCTACCGCATGGTGATGCCGGCGCACACCTGCCCTTATGGCGTGAAGGCCAAGGACCTGCTGCGCCGGCAAGGTTACGAAGTCGAGGATCATTGGCTGCGCACGCGCGAGGAGACGGACGCGTTCAAGGCGGAGCACGGCGTCAAAACCACGCCGCAGACCTTCATCGGAGGCGAGCGGGTAGGAGGCTATGACGATCTGCGCCGCTTCTTCGGCAAGGCGGTGCGCGATCCCAAAGCCGTCACTTACCGGCCCGTAGCCGCGGTGTTTGCCATGGCCGCGCTGATGGCGCTCGCGGCCAGCTACGCCGCCTTTGGTGCGCCGTTCACGGTTCGCGCCGGCGAATGGTTCATCGCTTTCTCGATGTGCGTGCTCGCCATGCTGAAGCTCCAGAACGTCGAGAGCTTCTCGAGCATGTTCCTCAACTACGATCTGCTCGCCAAACGCTGGGTGCCTTATTCCTACGTCTATCCTTACGCGGAAGGTGCCGCGGGCGTGCTAATGGCGGCGGGTTTGCTCACCTGGCTGTCGGTGCCTATTGCGCTCGTCATCGGGACGATCGGCGCCGTGTCCGTCATCAAGGCGGTCTACGTCGACAAGCGCGAACTCAAGTGCGCCTGCGTGGGCGGGGATAGCAACGTACCCCTCGGCTTCCTCTCGCTGACCGAGAACGTGATGATGGTCGCCATGGCGCTATGGATGGTGATCGCCCCGACTGCGCTCTCGATGCCGCACTGAGCCGTTGACTTTAGGTCGAAAAGGCTGCCGGTAGCTGGCGTGAAGTCCGGGTCTCGTCCTCTTGTCAGCGTCTCTCGCATGGCCGTCCTGGCCGTGCTTGCGATGATGCTGCTCGTCCGGTTGGGGCCGATCTGCGAGGCCAGCGCTCAAGCCGCGCCGATCGCCTCGGCAATGGCTGGGTGCGACGAAAAAGGCTCTTCGGCGCCCGACAAAAAGGCGCCGCAACCCGCGTGCGCGACCCCCTGCATCGCCGTCCCGGGAGACGCCCTGGCGAGGATCGAGCCGGCATTCTCATTCCCGATCGCACCGTGGCCGTCGCCGGCCTCTGTCATGAAGAGGGCATAGCGTGGATGGTACGCTAAACAACGCTAAGGGCGAACAATCAGCGAACGCTTAGGCGGCGCGGCTATCCGGCGGCAGATTGAGGGCCTTGCGGCCAGCGGAAGCGGCTGCTCGATCCCA
>NZ_QQWW01000015.1:0-93143 GCF_003950435.1 Sphingomonas sp. ABOLG | reverse complement strand
CACCTATGACTTTACATGGATGTGGGAAGAACTGGGGCTTAGCGACCTCCGGCGGTAACGGCCATCATGCGGTTCTTGAAATGTTCTCGCTTAGCGTTGTCTGGCGTACCTTCCACGCGATGCCCTCCAGAAGGCCGAGAGCATGGCGAGCCAGCTGAAGGTGCTGCGCAACGTCCAGGTGTGGCGGTTCTCGCTTTATTATTTCTTCGTGTTCGGCGGGTTCGTCGCGCTGGCGATGTGGCTGCCGCGCTACCTGATCGGGGTCTATGGCCTCGACATCCGCACCGCCGGGATGCTCGCGGCCTTTTATTCGGTGCCGGCCAGCCTGTTCCGCATCTATGGCGGCTCGCTGTCGGATCGCTACGGCGCGCGCAAGGTGATGTACGCCACCTTCATCGTCTCGGTGCTGTGCACGTTCCTGCTGTCCTATCCGCCGACCAGCTACGTCATCGAGGGGGTGAACGGCCCGATCACCTTCAGCACCTCGATGGGGCTGGTGCCGTTCCTGATCATCATCTTCGTGCTCGGCTTCTTCATGAGCCTGGGCAAGGCGGCGGTCTACAAGCACATCCCGGTCTATTACCCCAATCACGTCGGCGCGGTCGGTGGCCTGGTCGGGATGATCGGCGGCCTCGGCGGCTTCGTCCTGCCGCTGGCCTTTGGCGCGCTGCTCGACCTGACCGGGATCTGGACGAGCAGCTTTGCCCTGCTGTTCCTGATCGTGCTCGTCTCGCTGCTCTGGATGCATGGCGCGATCCAGCACATGGAGCGCGAGGCGTCGGCGGCGGCGCACGTGCCGCAAAGTCCCGAGCTGCCCGAGTTTCGCGGCATGGGGGAACCGGAGGCCCGTCGCGCGGCGATGCGCGCCGGGCCGATCGCCGAATGGCGGCCGGAGGATCCCGACTTCTGGGAGGCGACCGGCCGCCCGATTGCCAGGCGCAACCTGTGGATCTCCACTTACTGCCTGCTCCTCTCCTTTGCGGTGTGGATGGTGTGGAGCGTCGTCGTCGCGCGGCTGCCCAGCATCGGTTACACCTTCACCACCGACCAATTGTTCTGGCTCGCCGCGGTGCCCGGCATTTCGGGCGCGACCCTGCGCATCTTCTACGCCTTCCTCGTGCCGATCTTCGGCGGGCGGCTGTGGACCACGCTGTCGACCGCGTCGCTGCTGATCCCCGCGTTCGGCATCGGCTATGCCGTGCAGAACCCCGGGACGCCGTTCTTCATCTTCCTCGTGCTGGCGCTGCTGTGCGGCTTTGGCGGCGGCAATTTCGCCTCCTCGGTCGCCAACATCAGTTTCTTCTACCCGGCGGCCGAGAAAGGCCGCGCGCTGGCGATCAATTCGGGCATCGGCAACCTTGGCGTCAGCGTGATGCAGCTCGTCGTGCCGGTGGCGATCACTATGGGGCTGTTCGGCGCGCTTGGCGGGCAGGCGCAGGTGGCGAGCGACGGGACTTTGCTGTGGCTGCAGAATGCGGGCTTCATCTGGGTGCCGCCGGTGATGCTGGGCGCGGTGCTCGCCTGGTTCGGGATGAACGACATCCTCAGCGCCAAATCCTCCTTCGCCGACCAGGCCACGATTTTCGGCAGGCGCGACAATTGGATCATGTGCTGGCTCTACACCGGCACGTTCGGGACGTTCATCGGCATGTCGGCGGGCTTCCCGCTGCTCTCCAAGCTGGTGTTCCCGGAGGTCGAGGCGCTGCACTACGCCTTCCTCGGCCCGCGGGTCGGCGCGCTGGCGCGGGCGGGCAGCGGCGGCCTGTCGGACCGGATCGGCGGCGCGAAGGTCAGCTTCTGGGTGTTCCTGGTCCAGGCCGCCTCGATCATCGGCATGATCTGGTCGCTCGACGCGCGCAGCTTCGCCGGCTTCTTCGGCATGGTGCTGCTGCTGTTCTTCGTCAGCGGCGTCGGCAATGCCTCCACCTTCCAGATGGTGCCCGCGATCATGCGCCGCGTGTTCGACGTGGAACATGCCGACATGCCCGTCGAGGAGCGGCGGCTGCACGCCGATCGTGAATCGGCGGCGATCGTCGGCTTCATCTCGGCGATCGCGGCCTATGGCGCCTTCTACATCCCCAAGGGTTACGGCTGGTCGATCAGCAGCACCGGGTCTGCCGACGGCGCCTTGTGGGCGTTCTTCGCCTTCTACCTCAGCTGCGCGGCCCTGACCTGGGTCGCATACACCGGGCCGCGCGGCATGTTCGGGTCGCGCCCCCGCCTCGGCGCCCCCCCTTCCGGCGCTGGCAAGCGCGACCTGACCAGCGGAGCCTATTCATGAGCCATTTCCTCGATCGCCTGACGTTCTTCCGCCGCGAGCAGGGCAAGTTTTCCGACGGTCTCGGCATCACCACCGATGAGACGCGCGCGTGGGAGGATGCGTATCGCAAGCGCTGGGCGGCGGACAAGATCGTGCGGTCGACGCATGGCGTGAACTGCACCGGATCGTGTTCGTGGAAGATCTACGTCAAGGGCGGGATCGTCACCTGGGAAACGCAGCAGACCGATTATCCGCGCACCCGCCCGGACCTGCCCAATCACGAACCGCGCGGCTGCCCGCGGGGTGCCAGCTACAGCTGGTATCTCTATTCCGGCACGCGGATCAAATATCCGCTCGTCCGCGCGCGGCTGATCCGCCACTGGCGCGAGGCGAGAAAGTCGCTGCCGCCGGTCGCGGCGTGGCAATCGATCGTGCAGGACAGCGACAAGCGGCGCGATTGGGTGTCGAAGCGCGGGCGCGGCGGCTTCGTCCGCATCGGCTGGGACGAGGCGACCGAGATCATCGCTGCGGCCAACGCCTATACGATCAAGGAATATGGCCCCGACCGGGTGGCGGGATTTTCCCCGATCCCGGCGATGTCGATGATCTCCTATGCCGCGGGCAGCCGCTATCTGTCGCTGATCGGGGGCACGCTGCTCAGTTTCTACGACTGGTATTGCGATCTGCCGCCGTCGTCGCCGCAGACCTGGGGCGAGCAGACCGACGTTCCCGAAAGCGCCGACTGGTACAATGCCGGATTCCTGCTGGTATGGGGATCGAACATTCCGATGACCCGCGCGCCCGACGCGCATTTCTATTCGGAGGTTCGCTATCGCGGCGCCAAGAGCGTCGTCATCGCGCCCGATTATAACGAGGCGGCGAAATTCTCCGACATGTGGCTCCACCCCAAACAGGGGACCGATGCCGCGCTCGCGCTGGCGCTTGGCCATGTCGTGCTGAAGGAATTCTACGTCGATCGGCAGGTCGAATATTTCGCCGATTACACGCGGCAATATTCCGACTTCCCGTTCCTCGTCCGGCTGGTCGAGCGCGACGGGCGGCTGGTGCCCGATCGCCTGCTGCGCGCGGCCGATCTCGACGGCGCGCTGGGCGAGCTCAACAACACCGACTGGAAGCCGGTCGCGATCAATGACGCGGACGGCGAACTGGTCGCGCCGCGCGGCACCATCGGTTTCCGCTGGGGCGAGGTCGGCAAGTGGAACCTCGAGGAGAAGGACGCCGACGGCAACGAGGTGCGGCTGCGCACCACGCTGGCGGCGCACAATGATGGTGTCGAGCCGGTCGCCTTCCCCTATTTCGGCTCCACCGCGCCGCACGATTTCGTCGCCACCAGCCATGACGAGGTGCTGCTGCGCAACCTGCCGGTGCGGCGCATCACGCTGGCCGATGGCAGCAGCGCGGCGGTGACCACCGTGTTCGACCTGATGTGCGGCAATTACGGCGTCGACCGCGGCTTTGGCGGCGGCAACGTCGGATCGAGCTTCGACGACGACGTGCCCTTCACCCCCGCCTGGGCGGAAAAGGTGACGGGCGTGCCGCGCCAGGCGATCATCCAGGTGGCGCGCGAATTCGCCGCCAATGCCGAGGCGACACATGGCCGCTCGATGGTGATCCTGGGCGCCGGGCTCAACCATTGGTACCATATGGACATGAGCTATCGCGGGATCATCGCGTTGCTCGTGATGTGCGGCTGCGTCGGCCAGTCGGGCGGCGGATGGTCGCATTATGTCGGGCAGGAGAAATTGCGCCCGCAGACCGGCTGGCTGCCGCTGGCGTTCGCGCTCGACTGGGCCCGGCCGCCGCGCCAGATGAACGGCACCAGCTTCTTCTACGCGCATACCGACCAGTGGCGGTACGAGACGCTGCGCATGTCCGAGATCCTGTCGCCGCTGGCGCCTGAGGGCGACTGGTCGGGCAGCATGCTGGATTACAACGCCAAGGCGGAGCGGATGGGCTGGCTCCCCTCCTCGCCGCAGCTTCAGATGAACCCGATCGAGCTTGGCCGCCACCTCCACGACAGCAAGGCCGATCCCGGCAATGCCGTTGCCGAAGGGTGGAAGACCGGCGTCATCAAGCCCGCCAGCCTCGACCCCGACAATCCGCAGAACTGGCCGCGCAACATGTTCTTCTGGCGGTCGAACGTGCTGGGCGCGAGCGGCAAGGGCCACGAATATTTCCTGAAGCACCTCGTCGGATCATTGCACGGCATCGTCGGGACCGACAGCGATATCGAGCAGATCGACCGGCCGCGCGACGTGGTGTGGCGCGACGAGGCGCCGGTCGGGAAGCTCGACCTGATGGTCAACATCGATTTCCGCATGTCGACCACCAGCATGTATTCCGACATCGTGCTGCCGACGGCGACCTGGTACGAAAAGCACGACCTCAACACATCGGACATGCACCCGTTCATCCACCCGCTGACCGCGGCGGTGGACCCGGCGTGGGAAAGCCGCAGCGACTGGAACATCTTCCGTTCGATTGCGGAGAAATTCTCGCAGGTCTGCCCCGAGGTGCTTGGCATCGAGCATGACGTGGTGCTGGCACCGATCCAGCATGACAGCCCGGGCGAGCTGGGCCAGCCCTATGAGCCGAAGGACTGGCTGAAGGGCGAATGCGATCCGATCCCCGGCAAAACGATGCCCTCGGTGCAGATCGTCGAGCGCAATTATCCCGAAACGTTCGCGCGCTTCACCGCGCTCGGCCCGCTGCTCGAGAAGCTGGGCAATGGCGGCAAGGGGATCAGCTGGGACACGGCGCACGAGGTGGAGCTGCTCGGCAACCTCAACGGGCGGGTGTCCGGCGGGCTGACCGAGGGGCGGCCGCGGATCAACACCGATATCGACGCCTGCGAGACGATCCTGATGCTCGCGCCCGAGACCAATGGCGAAGTCGCGCTGAAGGCGTGGGAGGCGCTGGGCCATACCACCGGGCGCGATCACCGGCATCTGGCGGAGGGCAAGGAGGAGGAGAAGATCCGCTTCCGCGATGTCGCCGCGCAGCCGCGCAAGATCATCTCCTCGCCGATCTGGTCGGGGCTGGAAAGCGAGAAGGTCTGCTACAACGCCGGCTATACCAACGTCCACGAACGCATCCCGTGGCGCACGCTGACCGGGCGGCAATCGCTGTACCAGGACCATCAGTGGATGCGCGCGTTCGGCGAGAGCCTGGTCACCTGGCGCCTGCCGATCGACACCAAGACGGTGCATGACGTCGTCGGGCGGCTGCCCAACGGCAACAAGGAGATCCTGCTCAACATCCTCACCCCGCACCAGAAATGGGGCATCCATTCGACCTATTCGGAAAACCTCCTGCTGCTGAGCCTCAGCCGCGGCGGGCCGACGGTGTGGATCAGCGAGGATGATGCGACCGCCGCGGGGATCGAGGACAATGACTGGATCGAGGTGTTCAACATCAACGGCGCGGTGACCGCGCGGGCGATCGTGTCGCAGCGGATCATGCCCGGATCGGCGATCATGTATCACGCGCAGGAAAAACTGGTGAACACCGTGGGGTCCGAAATCACCGGCCAGCGCGGCGGGGTGCATAACTCCATCAGGCGGATCAACATGAAGCCGACGCACATGATCGGCGGCTACGCCCAGCTTGCCTATGGCTTCAATTATTACGGCACCGTCGGCGCGAACCGCGACGAATTCGTGATCGTGCGCAAGATGAGCCAGGTGAACTGGTTCGACAAGCGCGCCGACGATGCCGCCAATGTCACCGGCGGCACGGCCGACTGGGGCACCGGATCAAGCGTGGAGGCCGCAGAATGAAAGTCCGCGCACAAATCGCCATGGTGCTCAATCTCGACAAGTGCATCGGCTGTCACACCTGTTCGATCACGTGCAAGAACGTGTGGACCAACCGCGAGGGCGTCGAATACGCTTGGTTCAACAATGTCGAGACGAAACCCGGCATCGGTTACCCGAAGGACTGGGAGAACCAGAAACGCTGGAAGGGCGGCTGGATCCGCAAGAAGAACGGCAGCATCCAGCCTCGCCAGGGATCGAAATGGCGCATCCTGTCAAAGATCTTCGCCAATCCGCATTTGCCGGAGATCGACGATTTCTACGAACCCTATACGTTCGAATATGAATGGCTGCAGGCAGCGCCGGAACTTCAGGCGCAGCCCACCGCCCGGCCGCGCTCCCTGCTGACCGGCGAGGCGCTCAACAAGATCGAATGGAGCGGCAATTGGGAGGACATGCTTGGCGGCGAATTCGCCAAGCGCAGCCAGGACCAGAATTTCGACGGGGTTGAAAAGGAGATCTACGGCCAGTTCGAACAGACGTTCATGATGTACCTGCCGCGTCTGTGCGAACATTGCCTCAACCCGGCCTGCCTCGCCTCCTGCCCGTCGGGCGCGATCTACAAGCGCGCGGAGGACGGCATTGTCCTCATCGATCAGGAAAAATGCCGCGGCTGGCGGATGTGCGTGTCGGGCTGCCCGTACAAGAAGATCTATTACAATTGGTCGACCGGAAAGTCGGAGAAGTGCATCTTCTGCTATCCCCGGATCGAGACGGGGCAGCCCACCGTCTGCTCCGAAACCTGCGTCGGGCGGATCCGCTATCTCGGCGTCGTCCTCTATGACGCCGACCGGATCGAGGCCGCCGCCTCGGTCGAGGATCCGCAGGATCTGTACGAGGCGCAGCTTGGCGTGTTCCTCGATCCCAACGACATCGCCGTACAGGAAGCCGCGCGGCGCGACGGGGTGCCCGAATTGTGGCTGGAGGCCGCCACCCGCTCGCCCGTCTACAAGATGGCGGTGGAATGGCGCGTCGCCTTCCCGCTCCATCCCGAATATCGCACGCTGCCGATGGTCTGGTACGTGCCGCCATTGTCGCCGATCCAGTCGGCGGCGGAGGCTGGCAAGATGTCCTCGCGCGACGGGATGCCCGACGTGCGCAGCCTGCGCATCCCGCTTCGCTACCTCGCCAATTTGCTGACCGCGGGGAAGGAGGAACCGATCGCGCTGGCGCTCGAACGGATGCTGGCGATGCGCGCCTATATGCGGGCGAAATCGATCGACGGCCGCATCGACGAGGCGATCCCCGAGCGCGTCGGCCTCACCCGCGCGCTGGTCGAGGACATGTACCGCATCATGGCGCTGGCCGCCTATGAGGACCGCTACGTCATCCCGACCACCCACCGCGAGCTGGAGGAGGACGCCTATGTCCTGCGCGGCAGCAGCGGCTTCGGCTTCCGCGAGGACAGCAACGGATCGACCAAGGTGAACCTGTTCGGCGGGGCGAAGCGAACGCCGCGCAAACGCTACATGGATGCCCCGACATGAGGATGACGCTGAAGGCGCTGGCCGCCCTGCTCGACTATCCCTCCGCCGAGCTGCAGGAGAATGCCGTCGCGATCGGCGCGCTGCTGCGCGAGGAAGGCGCGCTGCGCAAGCCGGTGCTGGCGCGGCTCCAGCCGCTGCTCGATGCGATGGCGAACGACGATCTGCTCGACCTGCAGATCACCTACAGCGACCTGTTCGACCGTTCGCGCCGGCTGTCGCTGCACCTGTTCGAACACGTCCATGGCGACGGGCGCGAACGCGGCCAGGCGATGATTGACCTGGGGCAGCAATATGCCGCCAGCGGGCTGCTGCTCGACACGCGCGAACTGCCCGATTTCGTGCCGGTGTTCCTGGAATATGCGTCCAACCTGCCGCCCGGCGAGGCGCGCGACTTCCTGGGCCAGCCGGCGCATGTCTTCGCCGCGCTGGCCGAGCGGCTGGACGAGCGCGAGGCGCCTTATGCGGGCATCTTCCACGCGCTGCTCGCGCTGGCCGGGGTGAAGCCCGATGCCGGCGCGCTGGCGGAGCTCAAGGAACGGCAGCCGTCCGAGGATCCGGCAAAGATCGACGAGGAATGGGAAGAGGCGCCGGTCAGCTTCATGGCCTCCGCCGCGCACGACATGGGCGGGCCGACCGGCGTCGTCGCCAAGATCCGCGCCTCCAACCGGGCCCAGAAGAGGGAAACGGGAGCATGAACGCGTTCATCAACCAACTCGCATTCGGCTGGTACCCGTATCTCGCCGTCACCGTGCTGATCGTCGGCAGCATCCTGCGCTTCGACGCCAGCCAGTTCAGCTGGCGATCGCAGTCGAGCCAGTTCCTGCGCCGCCGCCAGATGGTGCTGGGATCGAACCTGTTCCACATGGGGCTGCTGATCCTGCTGTTCGGCCATTTCGTCGGGCTGCTGACCCCGGTGACGGTGATCGACCGGCTGGGGATCGGGCATGAGTTCAAGCAGCTCGCCGCGCTGATCGTCGGCGGAATCGCCGGGGTCATGGCCTATATCGGCTGCACCCTGCTGCTGCATCGCCGGCTGGTCGATCCGCGCATCTGGCGCAGTTCGTCCTGGGGCGACATCGCGGTGCTGGTGCTGATCTGGTGCCAGCTGACGCTGGGCATCCTCACCACCTTCTGGACGATCCGCCACCTCGACGGCAGCGAGATGCTTCGGTTCATGAACTGGGCAAACGGCATCCTGACGCTGAACCCCGGCGCGCCGGAGGAAATCGCCGACGTGGCGCTGGTCTACAAGCTGCACATCATCCTGGGGCTGACGCTGTTCCTCATCACGCCGTTCACCCGGCTGGTGCATATCTGGAGCGCGCCGGTCTGGTTCCTGTTCCGCCCCGGCTATCAGATCGTCCGGTCGCGGATGCCGATCGGTAAACGCTATCTCTCGCCCACCCGCGGGCCCGCGGGCGGCGCGGCGAGCTATGGCGGCGACACGATGCTTCGTCAGCAGGCCGAGGAGAGCCAGGCGATATGACACGGCAGGCAGACACGCTCGATCTCACCCCCCGCACGGCGATGCCGTCGGCCTGTGCCAGCGGCGGGTGCGGCGGGGCCGAACCCCTCCTCCCCCCGCCGCCCAGCTTCGGCGACGTGCGGGTCAATGGCGTGGAGATCGATCCCGAGAGCATCGCCCAGGAAATCCAGCATCACCCCGCGCCCGACATGGAAACCGCCTGGACCGAGGCGGCGCGCGCGCTGGCGGTGCGCGAATTGCTGCTGCAGGAGGCGCGCCGGCTCGATCTGGTCGCCGAACCCGAGGAGGATGAGGCCGGCCGCGTCGAGCCGGAGGAGGATGCGCTGATCCGCGGCGTGCTGGAACAGGCGGTCCGCCCGGAGCTTCCCGACGAGGCCGAATGCCGGCGCTATTATGCCGCCAACCGCCAGCGGCTGCGTACCCCCGACCTGTTCGACGCCGCGCACATCCTGATCGAGCCGGAGGGCGACGATGCCGCCGCCTGGACCGCGGCGGAGCGGCGCGCGTTCGAGATCGCGCAGACGGTGGGCAATGATCCGACCGCCTTCGCCGTCGCCGCGCGCGCCTGTTCCACCTGCCCGTCGGCGCAGCAGGACGGGTCATTGGGCCAGGTGCGGCGCGGTGAACTGGTCAGCGAAGTGCACGAGGCGCTGGAGCGGCTGGCCGGCGGAACGATCACGCCGCGCCCGGTGCGATCGCGCTTCGGCTGGCACGTGCTGCGGCTGCATCGCCGTGTGCCGGGGCAGGTCCTGCCGTTCGAGGTGGTACAGCCGAAGATCGCCGAGATGCTGGAGGCGCGCAGCTGGACCATGGCCTCGGCCCGCTACATCTCCGCGCTTGCCGAGCGCGGGAATGTCGAGGGCATCAGGATCGGCGCGGACTGATGCCGACGTTGGGCGACACGCTCGCCGCCGCGCGCCGCTCGTCGGCCGGGCTCGAACAATGGCTCGGCCGTACCGATCCGGCGCTCGCCGGGGAGGCCGCCGACGCGGCCGGGCGGCTGGGGATCAGCATGTCGGGCTATGCGCGCATGGCGATCGCCGATTTCACCCGGCTGGCGGGCGAGGAGGATTGGGCAACGCTGATGTCCGGGCTTCGCGACAGCCAGGACCCCGGCACCACCTGCCTTGCGGCGATGGTCCACTGGCGGCTGACCGCGCCTGCCTGCCGCGCCCATTCGGACACTCATCAGGCCGGAGCGACCCATGGCTGACACCCCCAAGAATCAGATCAACCCCGCGATGAAGCGGGGCACCGAAACCCAATATGATACCCAGACGAGTTCGCCGGCGCCGATCGACACCGCATCGGCGACCGAGGGGGAGGGCGAAGGCTGGCCGGTGATCTGGCTGATCGTCCTGGCGATCTGCCTGGTCGTCACCGGCTATCTCATCATCTGAAGGCCCCCCACCCGCTCCCGCCCCGTTCCCGCGCCGGGGCGGCGCGGTGCGATCCGCTTCCCTGCCCGATCGAGGAGTTTGCCGTGAAGCACATCCCCGGATCGATTGCCGCCCTCGTTCCGCCCACGCTGGCCGCCTGCACGCTGGCCGCCGCCGCGCCGGCCACCGCTCAGCAGGTCGAGATGAAGCCGCTGGTCGATGCGCGGGTGCGCTACGAACATGTCGATGAGGACGGGCAGCCGCGCGATGCCGACGCGCTCACCTTCCGCCTGCGCACCGGCGTGGAGGCGACCCGCGGCCCGTTCAGCGCGCTGGTCGAGGCGCAGGGCACGCTGGCCGCGATCGACCGTTATTATGACGGCGTGACCGGGCTCGCCAACCGCCCGCTGATCGCCGATCCGCAGAACATCGCGCTCTACCGCGCGCAGCTTCGCTACCAGGACGATGCCGTGTCGGTGACGGCGGGTCGGCAGGTCATCGCGCTCGACGACGAACGCTTCGTCGGCAATGTCGGCTTCCGCGACAATGCGCAGACGTTCGACGCGGTGCGCACGGTGCTGACGCCGCTGGCCAAGCTGAAGCTCGACGTGACCTATGCCTGGAACGTGCGGACCATCTGGGGGATCAACGGCACCGGCGCGCGCCAGCCCAGCATCGGCGGCGACAATGTGTTCGCCAACCTCTCCTATGCGACGCCGGTCGGCACGCTCACCGGCTTTGCCTATCTGGTCGATCAGGACGAGGCGGCGGTGCAGGGCTATCGCCTGTCCAGCCAGAGCTATGGCGCGCGGCTGGCGGGATCGACCGCCCTGACGCAGGCGGCGAAGCTTGCCTGGCAATTGAGCTATGCGCGGCAAAGCGACTGGCACCGCAACCCCAATCGCTATGCCGCCAATTACTATCTCGCCGATGCGACGCTCTCGCTATCGGGCTGGTCGCTCAACCTGGGCTATGAAGTGCTCGGCGCCGACGACGGCGTGGCCTTCACCAGCTTCCAGACGCCGCTCGGCACCAATTTCAAGTTCCAGGGCTGGGCCGACAAGTTCCTGACCACGCCGCCCAATGGCGTGCGCGACCTGTATGTTGGCGGCGGCTATGGCGTGAAGGACGTGCTGGGCGCGGATGCGATCTCGCTGTCGGGCACGTGGCATCGCTTTCGCAGCGACCGGCTGGGGCAGCGCTACGGGACGGAAATTGACCTCATCGCCAGCGTGAAGGTGCGCCGCGCGCTCTTCTCACTGCGCCACGCACGCTACCGCGCCGATACGTTCGCGACCGACACCGACAAGACGTGGGTGCAGCTCGACTGGGCCTATTGAGCCGGCCGCGTTGCGGTGAGCGCCCTAGCGGCGGCCGTCGGTGACGCCGCAGCGCAGCCGGTCGCCGGCGCGGCAGGCAGCGACATCCGCCTCCCACCGTTCGCGGTCGGCACGGGCGGCCGCGAGCTGCGCCGCATAGTCCGACATTGCCGCGGCATGGGCGGCGGCCTCCGTGCGATAACGGGCCAGCCGCTCCTGCTGCGCGGCCTTGTCGGCGGCGATCCGGTCAAGCTGCGCCTGCGCGGCGGAAAGCTGCGCGCTGTTCACCTGGCGCAGCTTCTCCGCCTCGGCCGCAGCGATCGCCTCCATCGCGAGCTGTTCGGCGCTGGGGGCGGTGGGCGGCGGCGGCACGCGCGTGTCCGAGGCACCGGTGCGCGGCAGGTCGAGCACCAGTCCGCCGGCGCGCGGGGTCTCGACCGCGGCGGGCTGCGCCTCTGGGAAGGCTTCTGCTTCCTGCGGCGCGGCCTCCGGCGGCGCGATGCGCGAGGGCGGGATGTCGATGGTGCGGATCGCCGGCGGCGCGCCGATCACCTGCGCGGCGGCGGGCAGCGATCCGGCGGCAAGGGCAGTGACGAGGCAGAGCGAGAGCGGGGAAAGGCGGATCGGCATGAGGGATCGTAACGCAGGCGTCATGTCGTTTCGCTGAACGAGCGGCCGAGGGGCGGGTTACAGTGAGGTGTGGAGGACGATCTAAGGACCGGGGAAAGATCGAATGAACACGACGCCCGTGCTTGAAACCGGTGCGCCAGGCTTCACCTCGGCCGCACGCGATTACTTTCCCGGTGCGCTCAGATCGTGATGGCGACGAACACCGCCCCGGTCTCCTCCTTGCGCTGTGCCGTGTCGAATGCCTCGTTGATGCGATCCAGCGGGAAACGGTGGGTGATCATCCTTTTTACGTCGATGCGCCCCTTGGCGATCAGATCCAGCACCATGCCCTGTTCGCGATAGATATCGTGCATAGCGAAGCTGGCGCTGAGGATCAGCTGAATCTCGCTCATCTGCAGCCGCTGCCATTCCAGCGGGATGCTCGTCTCGCCAGCGTCGAAGCCGCCGACGATCACCACCTTGCCCGCGCGGCGCACCATCTTCGTTGCCTGCGGCAAGGTCGTCGGCATGGCGTCGCCGCCTGCACATTCGAAGACGATGTCCGCCCCCTTGCCACCGGTGAAAGCCCTGACGCGCTCGACCGCATCCTCGCGGCCACTATCAACGACCGCATCCGCCCCAAGCTCGCGTGCCAAGTCCAGCGAACTCGCCACCTTGTCGCAGATGATCACGTCCGCCCCGCTCGCCTTGGCGAGCATCATCTGCCCGAGACCGATCGGCCCGGCGCCGATCACCGCGACCTTGTCGTTGATGCCCAGTCCCGAGAGATGCTGCGCATGCAGGCACACCAAGAAGGTATCGATCAACGATGCTTCCTCGAAGCTGACATGATCGGGGAGCGGGTAGAATTTCTCCGCCGGTCCCGACACATATTCGGCATAGGCGCGCGAGACGTACCTGGTGCGCACGTCATACAGGTGCTCGCAGATGTTGTAGCGCTGTACGCGGCAGTATTCGCAGACGCCGTCGCCCATCACCGTCTCGATGACGACGCGGTCGCCTGGCTTCACGTTGCTGACGTCCGCGCCCACCTCGACGACTTCACCCGCCAGCTCATGCCCCATGATATGGCATTCCAGCGCGGGATCGTGCTTCTTCCAGTGGCGCAGGTCCGTCCCGCAGATTCCTGCCACGCGAACGCGGGCCAATACGAAGTTGGGCGCCGGGATGATTGGGCGTTTCACCTCGGTCAAAGCAAACGTGCCTTCGGCGGTCTTCAGTGCAGCCTTCATGGCGCGGATGCCTCCCTTGCCCGGTGCGTCTTCTTAAGCCTGAACGCCGGCTTTCACCGCGGCATCTGTCCGGGGAACAAACATTATTGTCCACGCAGGTTCCCGTATTGCAATCCAAGTTATCAAGTGCGTCTTGCTTGTTTTCCTGTCCCTTCGTTTACTTGGTCAGTCGCCAACCTAGTGCAACATACACTAGTCTCTATGATTTATGTTTCCCCGACCTGCCTGTCTTTCCGTCATGCTGATGGAGATCAGTGTTAATGTACCGGAACGAAGGCGCGCCCGTCCTGTTGGTCCCGAACAGGAAACTTCCGGCCTGAAAACATGAACTTGATCTATGTAAATGAGTCGGCGATCAATGACCAAAACCACAGCGCGGGTGTTCTTGACGATGCGCCGCGCACCGCGTTGCTTGAACTTCTGGAGCATCTGCGCTCCATCCACTATGACTTCATCGCACCGACACCGGCATCGCAAGCCCGCGTCCTGTCACGGGCCGACCGACAGGTCGGCACCACCGTGGCGGACCTGCTCGGCTGGTCGCTGCCGTGCCGGCGGGACGACCTTCCGCACGCCATCGTCGATGCACTCGACGCGGCCGGGCTGCTGACACGTCGCCGCGACGGACTGCTGGTCGCCAAGGTGCGCGTGTCGAACGTGCTCGGCCGCCTGTTCGTGCATTCCAGCTACCCGACCAGCGAGCGGGATTCGGTCTTCCTCGGCCCCGACAGCTATCGCTTTGCCGACTATATCTCGCGCAACCTCGCCGGCCTGCCCAGCGACGCGCGGATCCTCGATTACGGCGCCGGCGCCGGCGTAGGCGGGATCATCGCCGCATCGCTGCACGGCAATGCCACGTTGACGCTGGCGGACATCAACCCGAAGGCGCTATCGCTCGCGTCGGTGAACGCCACCTTTGCCGCAATCGACCACCGCACCGCACTCGCCGGCACCCCGGCGGAAGTCGACGGCCGCTTCGACCTGATCGTCACCCACCCGCCCTTCATGATCGACCCCGATCGCCGCGCCTATCGCGACGGGGGCGACCTGTACGGCGGCAAACTCTCCCTCGACTGGACGCTGATGGCGATCGAGAAGCTGGCGCCCGGCGGCCGCTTCGTCATGCACACCGGCGTGTCGATCGTGGCCGGGCGCGACGTGGTGCGCGAGGCGCTGCGTGAGGCAATGCCGGCGACGGGCTATCGCTACGATTACCGCCTGCTCGATCCCGACATCTTCGGGGACGAACTCGAAAAGGAACCCTACGCCGGCGTTGATCGCATCGCGGCCATCGGCCTGTGCGTCCAGCGCGATGCCGCCGCCCATGAATGATCCCGCGCCCGCCATCCTCGCCGAGGTGAAGCGCCTCGTCGATGCCGGCCGCCTCGGACCGACGACGCAGGCGCTGGAAGGCCAGCAAGGCCGCCGCCCGCGGCCGGTGCGCTGACATGGCGCGCGCCGCCACCAGCCTGCCATGGTCCGGCTATCTGATCGGCTTCGCGCTGGGCGGGTTCTTCGACGGCATCCTGCTCCACCAGATCCTGCAATGGCATCATCTGCTCAGCCTGGTGGACGGCGTCACCGACCAGATATTGTTCGACGGCCTGTTTCATGCGCTGATGTATGCCGTCGCGGCGATCGGCCTCGTGGCGCTGTTCCGAACGCGCCGCAGCCTCGCTCGCCCGGGAAGCGGCAGGCGCCTGCTCGCGGCGGCGCTGATCGGCGCGGGCGTGTGGCACGTCGCTGACGGCATCGTATCGCACTGGGTTCTCGGCATTCACCGGATCAAGCTGGACAGTGCCAATCCGCTCGCCTGGGACCTGGGCTGGTTCGTCGCCTTCGGGATCATCCCGATCGTCGCGGGGCGGCTGCTGTATCGTGGCGGCGGCGGCAACGACGGTGGCAGCGGGCCGCGCGGCGGCATCGCAGCGCTTGGCCTTACCGCCACGGCGCTGATTTGCGGCGCCTGGGCGGCACGCGCACCGGCGGGCAGCGAGACCATGATCGTGCTGTTCGGACCGGGCACCAGCCAGGGCGCAGCGGTCAACGCCATCCGCGCCGCAAACGGCAGCGTGCTGTGGCAATCGCGCGGCCTGTGGGCGGTGCGTTGGAACGACCCTGCGCGCGTCGACACGCTCTATCCGCGGGGGGCGCTGTTCGTGAGCTCATCGCTGGTTGGTGCCGGCTGTCTCGCCTGGACCACAGCCGAATGAGCCCGGCGCGCAAGAACCGACGAGGCGCCAGGGTGCTGTGCAGACAAGGCTGACGGCTGACCGGGCTTTCGCGCGCATGTTTCACCGGCCGCCGGCCGATCCCGTTCTCGTGAATCCGCCGTTTTCCTAACCCACTTCAATTCACTCCCCCTCCGTGTCGTGACAAGGTCGGCACGATGTTGAGCCGGCGGATGAGGACACTGTCAGATCTGACGCCGGAGGAAATCGAGGCGGTCGACGCTGTCCACGTCGAACCGGTCGCCACTGCGCACGGTGGCGTGATCCTGAAAGACGGCGTCGCGCCTAACCAGCTCTACCTTGTCCTCAACGGGTGGGCGGCCCGGGCGGCTGTACGGATGAACGGATCTCGCCGCATAACCGCTATTCTGCTCCCGGGTGACCTTTGCGGGCTCCACGCGGCTTGTGGATCAACGTTCGAGCATGATCTGATTGCGCTGACCGATTGCAAGATCGGCTGGATCCCGGGGGAAGTGATCGCGGACCTCGCCACGCGTCACCCTGGTATCAACGCGGCATTGTGGCGCGCGTCGCTGATCGAGGCGGCGACCCTGCGCAAGTGGCTTACCATTTCGGATGACGCCTATCATGCGATGGCGCACCTTCTATGCGAACTGATCACACGCGGCAGGCAGATCGGGCTGGCGACCGACAATGACATGCCCCTGCCGATCACGCAGGAGCACATCGGAGACGCGCTCGGCCTGACCTCGGTACACGTCAACCGCGTGCTCAGGCGGCTGCGACACGAAGGGCTGATCGCGTTGACAAACAAGACTTTGTGGATCGTGGATGAAGGAGGACTGCGCCGGGCCGGACAGTTTGATCCACGCTATTTACGTCCGTGGGAGAAATAGGGCGATGCCCGGGGTAACCAAGCCGCTTGCCGGCCAGCTCATCGTTCAGATCGAGGACGATTCATTCCTTGCCAACTATGTTGGGGAGACCGTCGCAAGCGCAGGCGCGCAGATCATCGGGCCGGCGCGGAACGCTGACGAAGGTGCACGCTTGATCCAGCGGCTCAGGGTGAAACCGAACGCCATATTGGTGAGTGCGACGATATTTGGCGTTGCGGAAACATGCCTGGCGCGGGCGCTGGCCGATCTTGATGCTCCCGTGCTGCTGGTGAGGAAGGACCAGCGTCGTCGTGAGCCCCCATTTCCATATGCAGCCGTTCTGACCCTCCCCTTCGCCGCTCACCAGGTCGTCGACAGCCTGTCAAAGTTGCGGGTGGTCGCGGGCTCCAGACCCGCCTGCCCCAAGGCAATCGGTGGATCGCTCACGCCAGCCTAGTCTGAAGCAGCCTAATCTAAAGCAGCCTAGTCTGAAGCCAGGGCCTTCAGCCGGCTCAAACGATAGCCGCGATGCCAGCTATCCTGCTCCGCGGTTCCGTGTCCAAAAGGACAGGCGGTGAAAGCGCGCCGTCTGCATGGGCGGCGCAACCGGAGAGGAAGGCGTCCATGTTTTGCTGGGTCGTCAGGTCGTCGGCGCTAGCGCCATTTCGATCTGGCATTTCCATCGGCCGACATTCCCCTGCGCCTTTTGGCGCAGGGTCACATCCCTAAGCCCGATGGGATCGTACCACCAAAGCGCCCGGCTGCTTCATCATAAGTGACTGATCGAGGTCATGTATTCGGCAGCAGACTGCGGACTAGACGCGCGGGGAAAGGATCTCCAGCAGGCGCGGTCTGGCACCCTCGAGCGGCGTGAGGTGCGGATATCGCAGGCCCCCGGGGTAGTGGACCTCGACCTCCCTTTCGCAAGCCCCCGACGTCACGCGAAGCCGCACCCTGCCGTTCGATCGCCCTGCCTCCTGAACCGCCGCCCGCAGCGCCTCCACCGAGAAGGGCCGCTCACCCGCTTCCAGGATTTTCGTGCCCGCAGTGATCGCCGCTTCAAAGGCGGGGCCTTCCCAAAGGACCTTTTCCACCTTGCCGTCATGGTCCACGGTCAGGCCAAGCGAGAACATCAGGTTGAGGTTGCCTGCCAGTTTCTCGGTGTTGGTCCAAAACTCGCCTGGATCGTTCCGGAAGACCAGCTGATAGCCCGCTCGCTCAATGCCTTCGAGCGGCGCGCCGGTGTGCTTTCCGTCAATCCGCTCTCGCAGGAACTCGCCCCAGTCGAAGGGGGCGAGATCGGTCAGGGCGGCGATCACATCGTCCAGGGTGTACGTCAGCGTCTGCGCAGGTCCTTGCTGATCCGCCGCAAAGAAGGATCTGGCGAAATCGTCGAGCGAGCGCGTGTCACCCGAAAGCATGCGGATGCGCGTATCGATGTCGAGCCAGACGAGCGATCCTTCGGAATAATAGTCTTCGCTTCGCTGCCAGCTTGGCCAGGGCAGCGGCGCGCGGGCGGCGATGATCGGGTCTCGCGTGGTGTCGCTGATGGGCCGCCATCTACTGCCAGCCCGCACTTGGTGCGTCGCTGCGGTGACAGCGATCGCCTGCAGCGTCTGGTCTGCGGTCCACAGCCCGGAACGCGCGCATAATACCCGGTCCCAATATTGGGTCTGCCCCTCATAGACCCACATCAGGCTGTTCCGGATCGGCGTGTCGAAACTGGGCGTCCAGCTGTCAGCGCCGCGCCGGAACTTGCCGTTCCACGCATGGATGAACTCATGCGGCACGGTCTCGCGCAGAGAGAAGCACCCTTCCCAATCGGTGAAATAGTCGGGAACGGTAACGGCCTCGAAGGAGCGGTGATGCTCGACCCCTATACGGCCAAGCTCGCTGCTGAGCCCCAGGAGCATCTCGAAACGGTCGAAGGGAGCGGGCCCGAACAGCTTCCCCGCCTGTTCCACAACAGCCCGATGGGGCGCGATCTTCTTCTCGGAGATGTCGATCAGTTCTGCCTTGTCGGCAAAGATGCTCAGATGAACCTTCTCCTGGTCATCCAGCGGGACGCGGGCGGCGTACCGGCCGGCAAATACCGGTGAATCGACCAGCACGTCGAGGCTTACGGGCTCGAAACGGATGGTATCATCCTGCCGGTCGACAGCGGCGATTGCACATGAATGCTGCCAACCCGCCGGCACGGTCAAAAAGGCATGAAATTCGATCTGGCGCGCGTAATAGCCGGCCGGGTACAGAAGCACGCTGTTCCACTGAATGGTCAGGATTTCCTTGCCGACCACCACGCGGCCCTGCGAAGAATCGGTTGGTGTCAGGAAGTGAAAAGACACCACGATCTGCTCCGCCTCGGCGGGCACCTCCACCTGAAAGGCGTGAACCTGAACCGGGTGCCGCCGCCAAGGCAGCTCCTTCTCACCCGCCTCGATGCGCAGGGCAGCGAACAGCGCAATCGATGCTCGCGGCGCATGATATCCCGGCAGCCACTCTGGAAACAGAAGCGTCAGAGGCCCGCCGGACCTGACAGGTATGACCTGGCGTACCTGCAGGATTCCGCGCAACACATCTTGCGCATCCACGTACAAACGGATGGGAGCGGGATAGGCAATGTCGCAGGGCGCCGGGACCGTGAAGTCCAGGTCCCGAAGGTTTTTGGTCATGAAGCGCCTTCACGTGATCCGCTGGAGGAGATCGGCCAGCAGCAAGCGCGCCACCGGCAGGTTGCTTTCGTCGCGAACATCAAGCCGGGAGCGCAGCTGACATGCCTCACGCCCAACCCGTGAGCGGACCATGGCGAACCCGATCCGGTTTGCCTCGGCCAGGGCCGAGAGACGATCGGGAAATTCAGAGCGCGATGTCTTGATCGGGCGACTTGTTGCGCCCGAACATAGATGGAAAGTATAAACGGGCATGTTGCAGGAATTCGCGGCGCTTTTCCCGGTTCCTGAAGACCAACACCTGTTAATACGATCGCCGCAGGCATCCAGTAACTATGCGTAATCATGCAACGCGCTCGATAACGACGCCTGCTGATATTCTATATTGATCTTTGTCTATATCGGGCAGTCGGCAGCAGTGCTTGGCCAAGCGATCCGGGCAGTCTGTCACGTGCCCGGGGGGTATGGGAGGGGATCACCCCTGCCGTAAGCGGGGACTTCCCGCCGTCAGGCCGTGGCAGAGCGACGCTGCGGCGCGACGCCGACCGCCGGCGTAGCGCGAAGCAGATCTCTCGACCGGTGAACCAAAGCTATCTTGCCGTTAATTCCTACTGGTTCAGTATGGATTCAACGGAGGCCGCCCGACTGCGGCCCGCGGCGTTTGATGGGATCAGCTTGCTCCGCGTCACCAACGGCTAAAGCGCACCCGGCGTGTCGACTGGCGACACGGCGCGTGTCCCCGCATCTCGGGAGAACGAGCATGGTCGACCCGCCGCGCTAGGCCGCTTCACGCATTCATCGTCAGCGTCCGCCCACTCGCCAGCATGACTGGCGGGCAACGAGCGCGCGCGCCGATTAAAGATCGATAAAGGGACCATATCGCGATGCCCCTGCCTCTCACTGCCTGGCTGCTGGCCAGCGCAGGCAGCATTTCTGCGCCCTCCATTCATACCGCCACCGCCCCGGACACTCTTCGACCCGCGGCGGAGGCGGCCGCCCCGGGCAACGACCCCGCAACCACAACCCCATCCGCTGTCTCTGCCGACAGTGGTTCCGACATTCTCGTCACCGCGCGGCGCCGCGCGGAGAGCGTCCAGGACGTGCCGCTCGCCATCAGCGTGCTGGGCGGCGAGGCGCTGGAGCAGAAAGGCGCCTATCACCTCCAGCAGATCTATCAGGAGGTGCCGAGCCTGACGGTCTATACCTCGAACCCGCGCAACGTGACGGTCAACATCCGCGGCCTTGGATCGAACGTCGCCACGGCGAACAACGGGCTGGACCTCGGCGTCGGCTTCTACGTCGACGACGTTTATTATGCGCGCGTCGGCCAGTCTGGCTTCGACCTGGTGGACCTCGACAGGGTCGAGATCCTGCGCGGGCCGCAAGGCACCCTGTTCGGCCGTAACACCACGGCGGGCGCAATCGTCGTCACCACCAAGCGGCCCAGCTTCACTCCGGAGGCATCAGGGGACGTTTCGGTCGGCAATTACGGGCTGTTCCAGGCGCGCGGATCGCTTTCCGGACCGGTCGCGACGAACGTCGCCGGGCGCCTGTCGTTTGAAGCGACGAAGCGCGACGGCTTCCTGCGCAACATCTTCCAGGATCGCCGCGTCCACGATTTTCAGAACTATACCGTGCGCGGGCAATTGTTGTTCACGCCGACTGAAGCGCTGACCGTGCGCATCATCGGCGATTATGCCCGGCAGGAGCAGAATTGCTGCGTTCCGGTGCTCCTCGGATCGCTCGCCGCTTATGACAATGGCGCGCCGATCGCCTTCAACTATGCCCAGCGGATCGCGCAGTTCGGCTACACCCCGCCGCTCGCCGACCCCAAGGATCGCATCACCGACAGCGACTGGCTGGGCCCGATCCGCATGGAACAGGGCGGCGTGCAGGTGAACGCGGAATATGATTTCGGCGGGGCTACGCTGACCTCTGTCTCCGCGGCGCGCTTCTGGAACTGGACGCCGCGCAACGACCCTGATTATTCGGCCCTCAACATATCGCTGGAGGGTAATCAGTACGACCGCCAGCGGCAGTTCAGCCAGGAATTTCGTCTTGCCTCCAGCGGCCGGCGAACGCTCGACTGGGTGGTGGGGCTCTATGCCTTCCACCAGAAAATTCCCGGTTGGTTCATCAACGAATATGGCCGCGACGCGGGCGAATTTCTCATTGCGCCGGGCACCGCCGGCCTGACGCCGGCACAACGCCGCGCCACGTTGGAAGGCACCTACACTTACGCGTCCTCGGAGCCAAAGACGACAAGCGTTGCGGCGTTCGGCCAGGGTGTGCGGCACCTGACCGACGCGGTCGATCTGACGGTCGGCCTGCGGTACACGCATGAGCGCAAATACGGCTTCTACGAGCAGGTGCGCGGCGGCGGGTCACCGCTTGCGACCTTGACCCCGGCGCAGATCGCGCTGCGCAACGCCTACACGCCCATTTACGCGCGCTACGATCTCGATCGCAGCTGGGGCGACCTTTCCGGCACTGCGAGCCTGTCGGGCAAGTTGGGCGAGGACGCGCTGGTCTATGTCACCTATGCGCGCGGGCAGAAATCAGGCGGGCTGAACTTCGCCACCCTGCCGCTATCTCCGGACGGTGCGCCGCTGCTGGATCTCGCAGTGGTCTCGCCGGAGAAGGTCGACAATTACGAGGTCGGCCTGAAGAGCGAATGGTTCGACCGGCGCCTCACGGCCAATTTCTCGGCGTTCCTGACCGACGTCTCCAACTATCAGTCGACGATCGTCGACGCGAGCGTGGTGCCGCCCCGCGCATATATCGCCAACGTCGGCGATGTCAGATCCTATGGCATCGAGGGCGATGTGCGGGCGCGTCCTGTCGCGGGTCTGTCGCTCTATGCCAGCGGCACCTGGAACCCGGCCGAATACCGCCGCTATTCCAACGCGCAATGCCCGTTCGAGATACGGGCGCCGGGGCAACCCACGGTGTGCGACCTGTCCGGCCGCCGCCTGCCCGCGGCGCCGCGCTGGGCCTGGTCGGCAGGCGCCAGCTATGACGCGGCGCTGAGCGACACCGTCACCGGCTTCGTCGGCGCGGACTATGCGTACCGTTCGTCCTTCTACACGACGTACAACCTCAGCCGCTTCTCACTGGTGGAGGGCTTTGGCCTCCTCAACGCGCGGCTCGGCGTGCGCGGCAAGGACGGCCGCTGGGAAGCGTCGCTGTGGTCCCGCAACCTGCTGAACAAGCTGTATTTCTACTCAAAGGGCATCAGCGAGAACGGCGCCGTCTTCTACGGCCAGCCCGGCGATCCGCGCACCTTCGGCCTCACCTTGCGTCACCGTCTCTGACCAGGAGAACAACCATGACCAAACGCACCGACACGATCCGCCTGGGCGCTTTCCTGATGGCAACGGGCCACCATGTCGCCGCGTGGCGGCACCCGCGCGCCGCCAAGGATGCAGGCGTCGACATCGAGCATTACGTCTCGCTCGCGCAAAAGGCCGAGGCGGCGAAATTCGACATGATGTTCCTGGCCGACAGCCAGGGCGGCTTCGTCGATCGGGACGATCCGGAAAGCATCGCACGCATGGCGGGCGTCGCCGGGTTCGAGCCGATCACGCTGCTGAGCGCGATTGCGGCTCGGACGCAGCGCATCGGCCTCGTCGCGACGGCGACCACGACCTACTATCCGCCGTTCCTCCTCGCTCGCCTGTTCGCCTCGCTCGACACTGTCAGCGGCGGCCGGGCGGCGTGGAACCTCGTCACGTCCGCCGCGGCAGGCGAGGCGCAGAATTTCGGGCTGGAGCAGCATCCCGAACCGGAGGTTCGCTACGCCCGCGCCGCCGAATTCGCCGCGGTGGTAAAGGGTTTGTGGGAAAGCTGGGAGGATGATGCCTTCCCGCGCGATCGCGACAGCGGCCTCTTCGCCGATCCGTCGAAGCTCCACATCCTCGGCCACAAGGGCGCGCATCTTTCGGTGGCCGGGCCGCTCAACGTGCCGCGGTCGCCGCAAGGGCACCCCGTCGTGGTCCAGGCGGGCTCGTCCGAACCGGGGCGCGAGCTTGCGGCCGCGACTGCCGAAGTGGTGTTCACCGCGCATCAGACGCTCGCCTCCGCCGCAGACTTCTACGCCGATGTGAAGGGCCGGATGGCGCGCCACGGGCGGCGGCCCGAGACGCTGAAGATCATGCCCGGTGTCATGGCTGTTGTAGGCGACAGCGAGCGCCACGCGCGCGAGAAGTACGAGGAGCTCCAGGCCCTCGTCCATCCCGAGATCGGCAAACGGTTCCTCGCCCGGCTGTTCGAGGACGATCGCCTGCTGGAGCATGACGAGAACCAGCCGCTTCCCGAGTGGGTGCAGGTCGACGGGCGCAAGAGCCGCCCGGCGCTGCTTCTGGACATGGCGCGGCGGGAGGACCTTACCGCCCGCGAGCTTCACCTGCGTGTCACCGGCGCGCGCGGCCATTGGACGATCTTCGGCGATGCCGGGCAGATCGCCGACCAGCTTGAATCCTGGTTCGATGGCCATGGGGCGGACGGCTTCAACGTGATGCCGCCGCACCTGCCGGACCATTTGGATGACTTCATCGCCGAGGTGCTGCCCGAATTGCGCCGCCGCGGCCGCTTCCGCACCGATTATGAAGGAACGACGCTGCGGGAGAACCTGGGCCTGCCCTTTCCGGAGCACCCCGCCCGAAGAGCGGCCGCGCTGGCGGAGGCGGCGGAATGAGGCGCCGTGCAGTGCTGGCCGGCACGCTGGCGCTGATGCTCGCCGCCTGCGGCACGGGTGACAGCACAGGCACAGGCAAGGGCCTGACCATCGGTGTCCAGAAGGGCGGCGTGCTGTTCGTCGCGAAGGAGCGTGGCGCGGTAGAGAAGACGCTCGCGGCACAGGGCATTGCGCCGGTACGATGGGTAGAATTCCCCTCCGGCCCGCCCCTGATCGAGGCGATGCGCGCAGGCTCGGTCGATATCGGCGCGGTGGGCGATACGCCGGTCGCCTATGCGCAGGCGTCGGGATCGGACATCGTCTATGTCGCGACGCACAGCTTCCCCAGCGCGATCACCGGCGGACTGATCGTGCCACGCCGGTCGCCGGTGCGCACCGCCGCTGACCTCAAGGGCAAGCGCCTCGCCTTCACCAAGGGCTCGGCCAGCGAGCTCAGCGCGGTCATCGCGCTGAAGAAACACGGGCTGACGCTGAAGGACGTGACGCCGGTGTACCTGGCGCCGGGCGACGCAATGACCGCGTTCAGCAACGGGTCGATCGATGCCTGGATCACTTGGGATCCCTACCGCGGGCTCGCCGAGGAGCGGCATGGCGCACGCGAGGTCCCGATCGACCGGGCCGGCCTTGCCTCCACCGTCTTCTACATCGCCCGCGGCGCGATAGTGAAGGAACGGCCGGAAGCGATCACCGCCACACTCGACGCGCTGAGAGGCGAAGCTGCCTGGGCGCGGGCGAACCTGGACGCGGTGAGCAAGCTGTCCGCCGCCGCGACCCGCCTCCCGCTCGCCGTCCAGCAGAAGATGCTGGCGCGCTACAGCGGGGCGGCCTTTGTCGTCGATCCGGTCACGCCGGTCGACATCGCCAACCAGCAGCGTGTCGCCGATTATCTGACGGAGGCGGGCGTGCTGAACCGCAAGCTGGACGCCGGCGCCATCGCCTGGACCGGCTGGACCCCGAAAAGCTGAGGAGACGATCATGGCCAGTCTCGCCCCCATACTGACACGTGCCGATGCCCCTGCGAGCCCGCCTGGACCGTCACGCACCACTTCCCCGGCACCAGCGGGCTCATGGCTCGCCCGCACACGCTGGACCCCCGCGTTCCTGCCGGTGCTGCTGCTCGCCACCTGGCAGCTCGCCTCGACGACCGGTGCGTTGCCGGCGACGATCCTCCCCGCCCCCACCGCAGTGATCGATGTCGGGGGTGAGCTGATCCGCGACGGCACGCTGATCGCCAACCTGGGCGTCAGCGCGGCACGCGCGCTGGTTGGTCTCCTGGCGGGCGGCACGATCGCCCTCGCGCTTGGCCTTGCCACCGCATTGTCGCCGGGGCTCCGCCGCCTGCTGGATCCGACGTTGCAGGCGGTGCGGACCATTCCGCACCTCGCGCTGATCCCGCTCGTCATCCTCTGGTTCGGGATCGACGAAGGGGCGAAGATCCTGCTGGTCGGGTGGGGCGTGTTCTTTCCCATCTATCTCAACACCTACCACGGTGTGACCTCCGTTGACCCGGGGTTGATCGAGATGGGGCGGGTGTACGGGATGCGGCGCATGACCCTGTTTCGCCGCGTGATCCTGCCCGGCGCGCTGCCGTCGATCCTGGTCGGCCTGCGCTTCGCGCTGGGCATCATGTGGCTGACGCTGATCGTTGCGGAGACGATCGCGGCCAATTCGGGCATCGGCTACATGGCGAACCAGGCCCGCGAGTTCAGCCAGACCGACGTGATCGTCCTCGCGATCCTGGTCTATGCCTGCCTCGGCAAGCTCGCCGACAGCATCACGCGCCTGATCGAACGGCGCTTCCTGCGCTGGAACCCGGCTTATGGAGTACGCTGACATAGCCACCGTCCATACCCTTGCCCGCGCGGCCGCGCAGGGCGGCGCGACGATCACGATCCGCGGCCTCGGCATTGCGTTCGGCAGCAATCGCGTGATCGACGCGCTCGACCTGGATGTCGCGGCTGGCGACTTCGTCTCGATCGTGGGCCGGTCCGGCTGCGGCAAGAGCACGCTGCTGCGCGCGATCACCGGGCTGGAGCAACCCGATGGCGGCGCGATCGACACCGATCGCGATCGCACCCGCGTCGTCTTTCAGGAACCGCGACTGCTGCCCTGGGCCAGCGTGCTCGACAATGTCGTGGTGGGCGCTGAGGGCACACCGGCCCAAAAGCGCGAGCAGGCGGTCGAGGCGCTCGCGCTTGTCGGCCTGACCGAAAAGGCGGGCGAATGGCCCTCGCGCCTGTCAGGTGGCCAACGCCAGCGCATCGCGCTGGCCCGCGCGCTCGTCAGCCGGCCACGGCTCCTCTTGCTGGATGAGCCGCTCGGCGCACTTGATGCGTTGACGCGGATCGAAATGCAGCGGCTGATCGAACGGGTCTGGCTGAACCAGGGCTTCACCGCGCTGCTGGTGACGCATGATGTGACCGAAGCAGTGACGCTGGGCAATCGCGTGGTGATCATGGAAGGCGGGCGGATCACGCTCGATCGGGCCATCCCGGCGGGCCGGCCGCGTCGCCATGGCGATACGGGGCTGGCACTGATCGAGGGTGAGATACTGGAACGACTGCTGGAGCAATAAGGCGGCAACGCGCCCCTCCTCCCTGCGGCGGAGGGGAGCAATTGCTCAGCTCGCCGCGGCCTGCCGCAATGTGGTGAAGGGTAATTGCGGCGCCGCTTCCTGCGCCTTCGGGCCGTTTACCAGATTGAGATGCGGGAACAGGAGCTCGGCCACCCGATAGGCCTCCTCGAGATGCGGATAGTCCGAACCGATCACGGTATCGATGCCGATCGCGGCATATTCCTCCAGCCGCTCGGCGATCGTTGCGGGGTCGCCCACCAGCGCGGTGCCGGCACCCGTCCGCACCAGCCCGATGCCGGCCCACAGGTTCGGGCTGACCTCCAGATCCGCGCGATTGCCCTTGTGAAGATCCCGCATCCGGACTTGGCCTACCGACTCAGTGCGCGCCAGCGCCGCCTGAAAGCGGGCGATATCATCGTCGGTGACATGGCGGATGAGGTCGTTCGCCGCGTCCCATGCCTCGGCTTCCGTCTCGCGCACGATGAAGTGCAGCCGGACGCCGAAGCGGATGGTGCGCCCACGCGCCGCCGCCCGGGCGCGCACGTCGTCGATCACGTCCTTCAGTTGGGCAGGCGGCTCGCCCCACGCCAGATAAACGTCGACATGCTCGGCCGCGATCTCCCGCGCGATGTCGGAGGAACCCCCGAACCAGATCGGCGCATGCGGCTTCTGCACGAACGGGAATTCCAGCCGGCCCTTGCGGATCGACAGGTACTTCCCCTCGCGCGTCACCGTCTCACCGCGGCCCAGGGCGCGGAAGATATCGAGGAACTCGGCCGTCTGTTCGTATCGCTCGCGGTGATCGAGGAAGATCCCGTCCCTCGCCAGCAACTCGCTGCTGCCGCCGGTGACGACGTTGAGCAGAAGCCGCCCGTCGCTGATGCGATCCAGCGCCACCGCCTGCCGAACCGACTCCGCCGGCAGCGTGAGCCCCGGCCGCAGCGCAACCAACAACCGCAGCCGCTCGGTCACCGGCGCGAGGCTCGCGGCCGTGATCCACGCATCGGCGCAATGCGATCCGGTGGGCATCAGCGCGCCGGAGAAGCCGAGCTGGTCTGCGGCGATTGCCACCTGTTTCAGATAGCCCGGCGTCGCCGCGCGCGCGCCATCGGTAGAGGCCAGATACCTCTGGTCCCCGGCTGAGGGCAGGAACCAGAGGAAGTCGAGCGGGCTGCGGCCGGCGGCCGCGGTCATTCTGCGGCCTCCAGCAAGGCCTCGTCGGCCTCCGGCCGAATTGCGCGGCTGCGGCGGCCGTCGATCGACACCGGAACGTCACCGGCAATCGTGACCCGGCGGACCGTGCGGCGCTGCAGGCCGAAATCGGCCGTGGCGCGGTGCTGGGTAGCCCGATTGTCCCAGATCACCACGTCGCCTTCGCGCCAGCGCCAGCGGACGATATTCTCCGGCTGGAGAATATGGTTCTGAAGGATCTGGAACAGCGCCAGGCTGTCGGCCTGCCCGAGGCCGACGAACCGCTGCACGAAATGACCAAGCAGCAGCGTCCGTTCTCCGGTGACCGGATGAACACGTACCACCGGATGCTCGGTTTCGTGCACGACGCGGGCGAACACCTCGCGCTGGTAGCGGATCCGCTCTGCCGAGGATTCGGGACGCAGCGCCGCATAGTCATACGCGTTGGAGTGAACCGCCCAGAGCGTGTCGGCCAGCACGCGCAGCGGCTCCGGCAGCGCGTCGTAAGCAGCGGCCGTGTTTGCCCATTGCGTGTCGCCGCCCGCCTCCGGGATGGTTACGCCGCGCAGAATCGAGGCGGCCGGATAGGCCGGAACGAAGGTGACGTCGGTATGCCACGAGTTCGCGGCGCGCCCGTCGGTGGAATCGAGGTCGAGGATATGCTGCGTTCCCTGCCGCACCGGCACGGTCGGGTGGGACACCGGATCGCCAAAGCGCGCCGCAAATGCCTCTTGCCCGGCATCGTCCAGCTGGTGCTGACCACGGAAGAACAGCACCTTGTGCCGCGCGAGGGCCGCATGAAGGGCGTCATAGGTCTCGGGCGCAAGATCGGCGGAAAGCGCGATCCCGTGCACCTCGCCGCCGATGCGGCCCGCGACAGGGGTGATTGCCAGCGGGCTGGCAGGGTTGGGCGTGTTGATGAACTGAGTCCTCATTGGGCACCTCCTAATTCCTATCTTCTTGGTAGGATTAAGAGGAAGCCACGAAGAACGGCTTCATCCGTTGAAAGCCGAGCTAACGCGGTCGCAGCAGGGTGGGCGTGCCGCTTGCTGATGCGAGCATCCAGAGCGGCGGCCCGGTGGTTGTTCGCATCACCGCATCACCTTGGTCCTGCCGGTGCGGAGCCGGTCGCGGGATTGAATGCCGGGTTAGAGAAGTCCAGCGGCGCGGGGGTGATCTGCGCGGGCGGGCGGGCGCTTTCGGTCCACGCGCGCTGGAGCATGTCGCGCAGCATGGCGGCCCCGGCGGCGGTGCGTTCATAGACCAGCGCGCGCACCTCGCGATCGTTGCTGTCGGCAAAGCCGCTGCGTTTCTCCAGCGTGTAGACGTCGCGGACCTTGTCGCCGGATTCGTTCACGTAGCGCAGGACATGGTCGAACAGGTCGCCGCTCTGCCGCGCGGGCGCGCCGATGCGGGGGCCGATGTCGGCGGGCGTCAGCGCCATGGCGTCGACGAACCGGCTTTCGAACCGGCCATGAACGCTGCGGTCGGTGGTGAAGCCATCGGGATTGTCGCCGCGCCAGCCATCCGAATGGATCGAATTGTGCATCGGATTGGCCGCGTCGCCGATATAATGGCCGAGCCGCGTCACGTCGAAGGCGCAATTCTGCTCCGCAAAGGTGGGGTCGCGGCGTTCGGCCGTAAGCCGGCGCACATGGCGCATGCACACCACGATCCGGTCATAGGCCTCCATCGCGGCATAGGGCAGCGTGCCCGTCCAGCGGACGTTGGTGCGCGCGGCGCGTTCCGGATCGCTGGCCTTGATGCGCAGATGCTCGTCATACAGCGCCAGGACGAATTCGTAGCGGCTGCGCGGGATCGTCTTCATGAAGGTGAATTGTTCGCGAAACCAGCCGTGGTTGGGATCCTCGCTGATCTTGGAAAAGCCCTCGGCATTGCCGCGCCAGCCGTCGGGTTGCGAGGCGGAGGCGGCGATATAGTCAACGTGCTTCTTGAGGAAGACGGGCCCGTCGGCGGGGATCGCCGCGATCGCGGCGGTATCGATGACGGCGTGGCCGCGCTCACCCCAGGCAAGGGCGGGCTGGGACGTGAAGGCGAAGAGGCCGAGCGCGGCCGCGAGCAGATGGCGCATGAGGATTTTTCCGTGTTCAGGGGTCGAGCGGGTCGCGCGGGTCGATCCGCGCCGCGGCGGCGGCGGGGCGCCATTCGATCGCGGTCGGGCTGAGCCGGGCGCCGGCAATGCCGGGCGCATAGCCAAGCTCGCGCTTGTTGCGGGCGACGAATTCGGCGCTGCCGATCGCGGCGCTCTGGATCGGGTTGGAGATGACCAACGTGTCCTGCGTCAGCGGCGCGCCCATCGCGATCAGCAGCCGGGCGGCGTTGCGCATGTTGGTGGTGGTGTGCCGGGCGTGCGGCTCGATCACGATCCGGTCGGCGGGAATGCCATAGCGATCGATGAGCGCCTGGCGCATTTCGACCGCCTCGACGAACGGCGTATTGAACGGATGCGCGCGGCCACCGGAGACGATGATGAACGCCGCGTCACCGCGCGCGAACTGCTGCGCTGCGAGCCGCAGATGATATTTGCCGCCGGGGCTAAGCGGCATGTCGTCGAGCTCCGGCCCGATGCCGGTGACGACCAGCGCGCTGTAGCGGAAGGCACGCCAGTCGGTCTGCCGGGCGCGCGCAAAGGCCGCCTCGTTCAGCCCGCTGCCGAGCGGCAGGAAGGCCGCGGCATCGGTGCGGGTGCTGCCGTCAAGCAGCGCCAGCGCGAAGTCGAACGAGGTGTCGAAGCCCTGCAACGAGCCCGCGCGCGGCGTCTGCGCCATCCACTGCGCGGCGTGCAGCCACGCCCGCCGTTCTTGCGGACTGATGCTGCCCGCGCCGTCGATCACGGGATAGGCAGGCACCTGGCCAAGGCCATAGGTGCCGAGGATCACGTTGACGCCCTGAAGCTCGCGGGTGGCCTGCGCCGCGATCCCATCGTCGAACGCCGGCAAGCCGCCCGGCAGGGCCGCGGTGACCGCGGCGATCTCGTCCTCGCGCCACATCAATGCCTGCGCGATGCAGCCCGGCTCCTGCCGGCACGCGGCGACGCGCTCGGCGCGGGCAGCGATCAGCGATGCCACCGCGGGCTGGCGCGACAATGCGGCCAGCGCCTTGCCGTCACTGCCAAGCGCGGTGAACAGCGGAAAGAGTCGCTGCGACAAGGCCTGGAGCGCCTTGTCTGCGACCGGAGCCTGCTCAGCCCTGGCTCCAGACCCAGCCGCAGCCGACGCCGCGCCCAGCGGCACCGCGCAGGCGGCGACGAACGCCGCCGCCTGCATGGAGAACCGCCAGCGGCTCACCAGTTGAGCCCCACGACCAGGCGGACGTTGCGGCCGAAGATCGGGCGGCCATAGATCGCCTCCGTGCTCCCCTGCCCGGCCAGCGCGTCGGTGCGGGTGTTGCCTTCGGTCAGGCCCTTCTGGTTGAACAGATTATCGCCGACGACCTGCAGCTTCCACTGCCCGCGGACCATCGTCACGCCCGCACCGACCGTGCCGTACGCCGGCAGCGCGGTGTTGTTGTAGAGGTCGACGAACCGCTTCCCCATGTAGGTGTAGCGGCCGTAGATCGAGATGTCCGTCTCCCCGCTGGTGAAGTCGAACGACGGGCGGATGTTGCCGTACACCTTGGGCTGGCGGACGATCTGATTGCCCTCGACCTGCTCCGGATCGGCGCCTGTCGCGCTGGCGAAGTTCTTGTACTTGGGGTCACTCACCGTCAGCGAGGCATTGAGCGTGAACCATGGGGTGAGCGAAAGCGCACCGTCCAGCTCGACGCCCAGGATCTTCGCCTCGCCGATGAAGGGCACGTTCACGTCGTTGCGGCCAGTCGTCGGGTCATAGGCCAGGAACGAGGCGTTCAGCGGGTCGAAGTTGGAATAGAAGCCGGTTGCGTACAGGTACGAACGGCCGCTCGCGAGCTTCAGCCCGACCTCATATTGGTCGGCGACGGTGGTGATGTAGACCGGGTTGGGGTTCACATCCATCGCCGCCTGGACGTTGGGCGGCGTTTCGAGGTGCGAGGCGCGCGCGTACACGCCGATGTTGCCGTTGAAATCGTAATTGGCGCCGACCGTCCAGTTGGTCGCCTCGGTCTTCAGCTTGCGGTTGAGGATGACGCCGGTGAACCCGCGCGTCGCATCATCGGCCAGCGTGGTCCCATCGCCGAGGTTGACCTGATCGGTGAGCGCGCCCCAGCCGCGATAATCATAGCGTTCGTGCCGGATGCCGGCATCGAGCCGCAGCCCCGGGACGATCTCCCACGTGTCGTTCGCATAGATGGCGAACATCGATGCGTCGGAATCACCCTGGTTGAGCGTCGCGGCATAGTTCAGCACGCCGTTGTCGGTGACGCGGCCGATCTCGACGCCGGTGGGGCTGTAGGCGACCAGGTCCAGCGTGCGCGGCGTGCCCGCCACCTCGATCAGGTAATTCTGATAGGCGTAGAAGCGATCCTGGCCATAGAGGCTGCCATAGAGACCGGCCGTCAGATCATGGCTGCCAAGCCCGGTTTCGAACCGCTTCGACACCGACAGATTGCCCTGCGCGGAATAGAAATCGGACGCGATGTCGCGATACTGGCCCTGCATGACGAGGCCCGACGCGGCCGACGGATCATAGACGGTATTGGTACCCGCCAGCGTATAGCCGAACGAGCCGATCGGGCCGAATGCGGCGGTCGCGCGCGCCAGGTAATCGGCGGCGAAGCTGCCGGCATCGGCCGGATTGGTGGTCGAATAGAAAGCGGTGAAGCGGTTCTTCCCCTCGGTGTAGCCGAGCTTGGCGGATAGCAGCCAGCCGTCGAAATCGCCCTCATATTGCGCGCCGATGTTGAACATCCGCATGTGGCGGCCGTCCGACAGGTCGGTGGTGCGGCTTTCCGTCTGCCCCTGGCCGTTGCGGTAGGGGATGGTGACGTTGCGGAACGCCGGCGAGTTCATCGTGCCGGTGAAATAATCGATGTACGGATCAAGGCTGACCGAGGGGTCACGCGGGTCGGCGATCGGGATCGGCAGGTAGAAGACGTTCTTGTCGTTGACGTAATTGGCGCTCAGCTTGACGAAGCCATTGCTGAGGTCGTGGCGGATGTTGGCGCGGATCTGGCCGCCGCGATCATTGGGGAAGCCGTTGTCGCGATAGCCGTCATGATGGCGGATGAACCCGCCAACCGCATAATAGGTGTCCTTGCCGAGCGGTCCCGACTGGAAGGCATCGAGACGGTAGAGGCCGGTATCGCCCAGCGTGATCTGCGCCCCACCCTCGGCCGTGGCGCTGCCCTCGCGGGTGATCGCGTTGATGATCGCGCCCGAATAGCTGGAGAACACCGGCGCCGGGCCGCCGCGCACCACTTCGACCCGCTTAGTCATCAGATCCTGCTTCAGGATCGCGTCGCCGCGGAAGAAGACGCCGTCATTCTCGTGGAACAGCGGCAGGCCGTCCTGCTGGAAGGAAACGAAGCCGCCGTCGTTCGGCAGGCCACGGATGCGATAGATGTTCTGCACTTCGCCGCCGGTGATCTCGGTCTGGAAACCGGGCAGCTGGCCGATCAGGTCGGCGAAATTGACCGGCGCGATCTTTTCGATTGCTGCCTGGTCGAGCGAGTTGATGGCGTAGGACGCATCGAAGCGGCGTTGTGCCCGCGACGTGCCGGTAACGATGATGTCCGACCCCGCGGTGTCATCGGCAGCCGCGGTCGCGGCGGTGCTGGCAACGGCAACCTGCGCCTGTGCAATGCCAGCCGTAAACGAACAAAGAGCGGCAACAGCGCCGCCCATCAAAAGAGCCTTACGCATTATTTCCCCTGTCAGGATCTTGTCTGATTTACCGCGACCGGTGCGCGTGCCTGTCGGGGGGGAAAATGACGCCGTGATGTAGGCTTTGTTTCACATCCGTTAAACGAAACAATGATTGCGCGGCGCGGGCGATTTCGGTGGCGAGGAAAGCCAAACCTGCGGCTCGGGCTGCGCGTCCCTCTCAGAAGCCGAGTTGCACGCCCACCCGCACGAAACGCGGCGCGCCGGTTCCCACCGAGCTCAGGGAGTTGAAGGTGGAGGCGTAAACCGTGTCGAACAGGTTATCGACGTTGAGATAGGCGCGGGAAGGAACGTGCAGCCAGCGGTCGAGATCATAAGAGACGCCGACGTCGACGATATCATAGGCCGGCGAGAAGAGCGTGTTGGCGGCATCCGCGGCGTAGGAACCGACGTGGCGGTAGGTCGCTTGCAGGCGCAGCCGCGGCAATGGTCGGACGGACGCATAGATCGTCAGCGCGTCGCGGGGGACGCCGGTGACGTGCTTTCCGATCAGCAGCGGGTCTAGGTTCTGGCGGACACGCGAGGTGGCATGGGCATAGACCGCGCGCAGTTCGACGGCGGCGCTCGGCCGCCACAGCGCGGACGCCTCCACGCCCCGGCGGCGCGTCTTGCCGAAATTGACGAACACGCCCGGCGCCGTGCTGGCGAATTCGTCGGAGGAATCGACGCGATAGACGACGGCATCCAGCTCCAGCCCCTCCGTCGGGGTCAGCTTGCCGCCCACTTCCACCTGGTCGATCGTATTGGGGTCCAGCCCCTGCGCCCCGGTCTGGAACTTGGCCTGCGCCTCGGGCAGCGCGAAGCCTTGCGCATAGCTGGTGCGCAGCTGCAGCCAGGGGGTGACCTGAGACCGGATGCCGGCCTTGGGGCTGAGATTGTCGACGTTGCGGAAGCGGCCGCAATTGCCGCCGGGCTGCTCGGGGCCATCGACCGTGCAATCGCCGGTGAACCGGTCATAGCGCAGCCCGAGCGACAGCTGGAGCAAAGGGTCGATCACCAGATTGGCCTCGGTAAAGGCGGAGACGCTGTTCAGCTTCAGCGTCCGGTCGAACTGCGCCGGGGCGGTGCGGCGGCGGAAGTTCAGATCGTCATAGAATTGATACTGCGTGTCCTCGCTGAACCCCTCCAGCCCGATCACGAAATCGAGCCGGCGATCGAACAGGTTGGTGGCGCCGTTCAGACTGGTGCCGACACCATAGACGGAGCGGTCATATCTCTCCTCACGCTGGCGCCAGATCGCGGTCGGCGCCGCCACGCCGCGGGTGAAGAAGCGGGTGAAATCCTGCTGCGTGGTATCGGCAAAGGCCAGCAACCTGACGTCGGGGAGAAGAGTGTAGGCAAGATCGGCGCGCAGCGTGGCGAAGTCCTTGCTGGACCCGTCGTTCTGCACCCGCGGGTCGATGCCATAGGGATCGGCGCGATATTGCGCGAGCGTCAGATAGCCTGGGGAGTCGCCCCGGGCATGCTGCCCGCGCGCCGACACCGACAGGTCGAGGCGGTCGCTGAGCGCAAGCGCGAGGCGGGCGGCCGCGGTGATCCGGTGGGCATCCGATTGCGGCCGAAAGCCGTCCGTCCGAAATGCTTGCGCGGCCGCGTTCAGCTGAACCTTGCTGCCCAGCGGCGTGCCCAGCGCGACCTGGGCATCGCCCGTGCCGAACCCGCCGCCGCTGACGTCGCCCTCCCAATAGCGGCCGCCCTTGCGCGTTTCGAACGCGATCAGCCCGCCGCGATTGAAATTGCCGTACAGCGCGGAGACGGGGCCGCGATAGATCGTCATCGCGCCGATCTCGAGCGGGACGAGGACGTTGGTATCGACATAGCCGTCGGCATGGCTGTTGGCTTCGTTGAGCGGGATGCCATCGATCACCATGCCGAGGTCGCCGCCATGCCCGCCGTTGCCAAAGCCGCGGATGACGATCTGGTTGGCGACGCCGGACAGGTTGTAATCGCGCACGTTCATGCCCGGCACTTCGCGGAAAATCTGTTCCACCTCGGTCAGCCGTCGGTCCTTGATCGCCTTGGTATCGAAGCTGGTGGAGGAGAAGGCGTTGTTGGCGCGAAGCCGCTGGCCCTTGACGACGATATCCGTCGCGCGATCGCCGTCCGTGTCATCCCCGGCGTCCCGAGGTGCGGAGCTGGCCGGTCGCTCCTGCGCCACAGCCGCCGTCGCTGTAAAGGCCCCGCAGGTGACGAGCCAGGCGAGCGCCCGCGGCAGCAGCGAGCCGTGCGGGCCTGCGGCGCCGATCTGCTGCTGCCCCATGTGCTGCTCGCCTCAGTAAGAGGTTTCCGAGCAACCTTCATACGCATTGCTGAATGGCCGCGAATTCGGCACTTTACGTATGCTTCTTGCCGGCCTCGTGTGATTGGATCACGTCCATGCAGCGCATCACCATTTCCGTCGGCGACCAGCTCAGTGCAGACCTGGACACGATACGGGCCGAGCGCGGGTACCAGACCCGGTCCGAGGCGGTGCGGGATCTGGTGCGCGACGGCATCGATCGCTGGCAGCAGGAAAATGAGATCGCAGCGATCTGCGTCGGCAACCTGTCCTATGTCTTTGACCGGCGCATTCGCCTGCTCGCCAAGCGGCTCGCCGAGATGCAGCACGCGAGCCATGACCTGATCGTCGCCACCACCGCGGTGCGGCTCGACCATTTCCACACGATGGAAAGCGTTCTGATGAGGGGGCCCGCCGCGGCGGTTCGGGCCTTTGCCGATCAGGTGCGCGCCGAACGCGGGGTGCGGTCAGGCGCGATCAATCTGCTGCGCGTCGACGCGCATGAGCATCATGAGCATCACGACGGGGCGGACGTTCATGTCCACGCCGGCCTGGCGCACCTGTCCCCCACCAACTGAGCGTCCGCGCGCGCCACGTCACGGCGCGGCGGCCAGGGTGATGCTGCTGCCCTTCACCTCCCACAGGCGCTTGTCCGGGGTCGCGACAAATACCGGCAGGCGGAGGTTGTAGGATGCGACGACATGCATCTCGGTCGGCACCGGATCGAGATGGTGCGAGACGGTGAAGCCGACCGGCTGCGCGCCCTTCGGCAGCTTGGGCGCCGTCATGTTCATGCAACTGGCGGTATAGGGGCGGGACGCGAGCACCTTGCCGTCGGGACCGATGACGACGCGAAAATGGCCGCCCATCGGATAGGTCGCGGCCTCCTGCTGCGCCGTCAGCAGATAGACCGCAACCGGACCGCCCGCGCGCGGTGGCACGACGACGGTATTGAAGGGGACGGGCGTGCATGGCGTGAACGCGCGCGCCTCAGCCGTTTGCGCCGCCACCTCGCGCGCACGGGCGAGCACCGCTTGTTCCGCGCTGAGCGGGACGGGCGTGGCGAGCACTGTGCTGCGCACGACCTTGCCGCCCTTCACCTCGGCCACGAAGACCGCCTGCGCCGCCGCCGCATTGCCACGATAATAGGTGACGCGAAGCATCTGCGGCCCCGCCGGCTCGACGACATAGCCGCCGATGTCCGACAATTGATCCTTCTGCAGCACGGCCACCAGCGCGTCGGAACTGACCCAGGCCGCGCGATCGAACACAAAGATCAACTGGCCAAGCCGCGCTGCCTCGGCGATCCGTTGCTCGACGGAAGGTGCGGGAGCGGTGTTCTGCGGCGGCGGTGGAGCGTCCGCATCTTGGACCAGCGCCGCCGACATCAACGCTGCAACGACCAGCATCACTTCATCCCCCCGTTATACCAAGACGGAGGCTGAACGAGCGGCGCCTGACTGGCAATGGGCAGGAGGGGCTAAATTGCGGTTATCGCGGCGAAACCGTGCCATTCTTCCCGGCCCGGGCCGGTGGAGCGCGCGCGGCCCGGCCGACAACTGTTGACGGAAACGCCCGCACCGCCGCACGCACCTGCGCGTCGTTGCGACGGATACTTGCTGCGCGTCGCGGCGCGCCGTACCGGTTGCGTGGAACTGGTTTTCGGAGCCTTCATGCGCGCCATCCTTCTCGCGACGACACTGTCCCTGCTGGCAACCACCGCCGGCGCGCAGACCGCAGCCCCGGCGGCCACCGCTGCTCCCACGATCGCCGCCGACCCCGCCGCGCCCAAGGGGCGGTTGTCGGACGCCGCCATGCCCAAGGCGTACCGGCTCGATTTCACGATCCAGCCGAGCAAGCCGGACTTTTCCGGCCATGGCGAGATCGACGTGATGGTGAAGGCGCCGACCAGCCGGCTCTACCTCCACGGCCGCGACCTCAAGGTAAAGGCATCGGCGCGCGTCGGCGGACGGACGATCCCGGCCACCTTCACGCAGGTCGACAAGACGGGCACCGCGCGGCTCGACTTCGCGCAGCCGGTGCCTGCCGGCGCCGTAACGCTGGTGTTCGACTGGACCGGCAGCTTCGGCGACAGCGCGTCGGGCCTCTACCGCGTCAAGGTCGGCGACCAATGGTATAGCTGGACGCAATTCCAGTCGATCGACGCGCGCGCCGCCTTCCCCGGCTTCGACGAGCCCGGGTTCAAGACGCCCTTCACCATCTCGATCACCACCGACCCCGGCTCCAAGGCGATCACCAATGCGCCCGAGCAGGGCGTGACCCGGGTCGGCGGGCTGGAGAAGCACCAGTTCGCCCCCACGCGCCCGCTGCCCACCTATCTGGTCGCGCTGGTCACCGGCCCGTTCGTGCACGAGACCGCGGCGATCGCGCCGACGCCGGAGCGTGCCGAGCCGCTGCCGCTCGGCATCGCCGTCACCCAGCCGCTGAAGGACCGGACAGCCTATGTGCAGGCGGAAACGCCGCGCATCGTGACGCTGCTGGAGCAATATTTCGGCACCCCCTTCCCCTTCCCCAAGCTGGACCAGATCGGCTCCCCGATCATGCCGGGCGCGATGGAGAATGCCGGGGCCGACATTTACGGCGACGGGATCATCGCGCTCGCGCCCGATGCGCCGGTGTCGCAGAAGAAGGTGTTCGGCATGGTGGTGGCGCATGAGCTTGCCCACCAATGGTTCGGCGACCTCGTCTCCCCTGTCTGGTGGGACGACCTGTGGCTGAACGAAAGCTTCGCCAACTGGATGGGTTTCCGCATTGGTGGCGAATGGCGGCCGGAGCTGAACATCGGCGTCGGCGGGCTGGAGGATGGCTTCTCCGCGATGAACACGGATTCGCTCACCGTCGGGCGGCCGATCCATGAGCCGATCACCGAGAATGCGAACATCGATTCCGCCTTCGACAGCATCACTTATGGCAAGGGCGGCCATGTGATCGCGATGATCGCCGGCTATCTGGGGGACGAGAAGTTCCGCGACGGCGTGCGCCTGCACCTCAAGCGCCATGCCTATGGCAACGCCGCGACCGCCGACTTCTTCAAGAGCCTGGCCGATGCGGCGCAGGACCCGCGCGTGGTGACGGCGATGCAGAGCTTCGTCGACCAGCAGGGCGTGCCGCTGATCACGCTGAAGCGCGACGGCAACCGCCTGGTCGCCAGCCAGTCGCGCTACACCTTCATCGGCCAGACGCCGCAACCGACGCGCTGGACGGTGCCGTTCTGCTACAGCGTCGCGGCGACACGGAAGTGCACGTTGATCGACGGCCCGTCGGCGGTGATCGACGCGCCGGCCGGCAATGCCGCGCTGATGCCCAACGCGGGCGGCACCGGCTATTACCGCTTCGATCTGGAGCCGGCCGACTGGGACCGCCTGATCGCAACGTTCCCGTCGATGTCGGGCGCGGAGGCGATCGCCGCCAGCGACAGCCTGTGGGCGGCGTTCCGCGCCGGCCGGATGGATGCGCCTCGCCTGCTGGCCGGCACCGCGGCGCTTGCGGCCAACGCTGATTCCAACGCTGCACTCGACGGGGCGCAGCGGCTTGCCGGGCTCAATCGCCGGGGCGTGATCCCTGCCGCCGCCGTGCCGGCGTATCGCGCCTATCTCGACCGTACCTTTGCGCCGCGCCTCGCCGCGCTCGGCTTCGATCCGGCGGCGGGCGCCTATGCCAGCGACGATCCCGACCGGCAGAAGCTGCGCGCCGACCTCGTCTCGCTGCTGGCGCATGAGGCGGAGGACAAGGCGGTGCTGGCGAAGCTGTCCGCCGCGGCGCAGCGCTACATCGCGGGCGACAAGGCCGCGCTCGACCCGACCTATCTTGCCGATGGCTTCGCCGCGATCGTCGGGCAGGGCGGCCTCCCCGCGGCCAAGAAGATCATGGACCTTGGCCTCACCAGCGAGGACCCGGTGGTGCGCAGCGCCGCGCTGACCGCGGTCGCCGACAGCGGCCAGCCGGAAATCGCCACCTGGGCGCTCGGCTTCGGCGATGCGCGGCTTCGCTCGCTCGAGCGGGCGACGATGCTGCTGCGGCTGGCGCAGGCACGGGGCTCCAGCGCGATGACCGGCGACTGGATCGTCGAGAATATCGATACGCTGCTGGGCAATGCCAACGGCATCTTCGCCGGCCGCCTCGCGCAATCCTTCGCCACGCAATGCGGCGCCGATCGTGCGGCGCGCATCGATGCCGCGGTCGGCGGCAAGATCCGCGAAGCAGGTGCCGGCGTGCTCGATTACGAGCGCACGCTGGAGGGGATCCGCCTGTGCGGCGCGCTGCGCGATGCGAAGTCGGCCGAGCTCGGCGCCGCGCTGACCGCGAAGAAGTGAGCGCCGCCAGCGATCGACTGACCGACCCTAAGCCTTGCCACCCTTGATAGGAGCCATTGTGCAGCCCTTCCTCCTTGCCACTGCGATCGCCTCCCTCGCCACCAGCGGACTGGCCCTGCCGGCTGCCGCGCAGACGCCGGCGGCGACATCCGCCAACGCCGAGGACGCGCGGCTTACCGCCTTCCTCGACGCCGAATTCGCCGAGATGCTGAAGTTCCAGCCGCAAACCGCGACCCGGCTGGGGCTGAAGGACGGCGGGGACCGGTGGAACGACATCAGCGATTCCGCCGCCGACGCCTTTGTCGCGTGGCGGCAGGCCAGCGCCGCGCGGCTGAAGGCAGGGTTCGACCGCGCCAAACTGTCCCCGCAGGCGCAGGTCAATTACGACATCTGGCTGCTCGAGGCCGAGCGTGCGGCGATGGCCAACGCCAACCGGCGGTTCAAGCCGCCGCTCTATTCGCGCCTTTATTCGACGCACAGCCAGCTGCCCGATTTCCTGATCAACACCCATGCCGTCGCCGATGTGACCGACCTTAGGAACTACATCGCCCGGCTGCGCGGCCTGCCCGCCGTGCTCGATGTCGCGATCGAGCGGACCCGCGCGAGCGAGGCCGCCGGCATCCGCGTGCCGCGCTTCCAGATCGAGACGATCATCGCCGGCAGCGAGAAGCTGACCCAGGGCGCGCCCTTCGGCACCGGGCCGGACGTCGCGCTATGGGCCGACGTCAAGGCCAAGACGGAAAAGCTGGTCGCCGCCGGCAAGCTTGACCGCGCGCAGGCCGACACGCTGCTGGAAGAGGCGCGCACCGCGATCCTCGCGCTGCAGCCCGCCTATGGCCGCGTGATCGCCTGGGCGAAAAGCGCGCTGCCGACCGCGCCCAGCGGCCGCGTCGGCGCGGTCTCGCTGCCCGGCGGCGCGGCCTTCTACGCCGATGAGCTGAAGCTCAACACCACGACCGATTATACCGCCGACCAGATCCACGCGATCGGCCGGTCGGAAGTCGCGCGGATCGAGGCGGAGCAGGACGCGCTGGCGCGCAAGGCCGGGCTGAAGGACCGCCAGGCTTATTATGCCGAGCGCGCCCGCCTCTTCCCCTCGCGGCCGTGGACCGACGCCTCGCGCGCGGAATATCTCGCCAACGCCAATGCGTTCGTCGCCCGCACTCGCACGCTGCTGCCCAATTACTTCGGCACCCTGCCGGAATATCGCATCGAGGTCGTGCGCGAGCCGTCGTTCAGCGAAGTACCCGGCGGCGCGGCACATGCCTCGGCGCCCAGCCCGGACGGGTCGCGCCCGGCGCGCACCTATGTGCACATGGTCGGCAACCAGGAAGATCCCGCCGCGATGTACACGCTGATGTGTCACGAGGCGATCCCCGGCCACAACATGCAGGGCGACATCCAGGTCCGGCAGAAGGGCGGACCCAAGTTCCGCTCGGTCACCGGCTATGTCGCGTTCGGCGAAGGCTGGGGCCTGTATGCCGAGGCGATGTGCAAGGAAATGAACGCCTTCCCCGACATTGCGGCCGATTTCATGCGCCTCGATGCCGAGCTGTTCCGCGCCGCGCGGCTGGTGGTGGACACCGGCATCCACGCGCTCGGCTGGACCGAGGATCAGGCGGTCGACTATCTGCACAAGACGGGCCGGCAGCCGATCGAAAAGGCGCGGTCGGAAGTGCGCCGCTACATCACGCTCCCGGGGCAGGCGACCGGCTACAAGATCGGCATGCTCAAGATCGTCGAGCTGCGCCGCAAGGCGGAGGCCGCGCTGGGGCCGAAGTTCGACATCAAGGGCTTCCACGACCTGCTGATCGCGTCGGGATCGCAGCCCTTGTCGATCCTGGAGCGCCGCGTGAACGACTGGATCAAGTCGCGCGCCTAGCCTGAATGCCGCCATCGTCGTTCCGGGCGTCCGCCCGGAACGACCGCGGCTCAGGCAATCGTGGCTGACACGGGCGGCAGCCATGAGATAGGTCGCGGCGGACGAGACCTGCAAGGCATGACATGACCCCAACGACCAACACTGCCTTCGACACGCGATGGGCAACCAACGCCGACCTCCCGGCACTCGAAAGGCTGATGAAGCGGGCGATTGACGCCTTGCAGACCGGCCTGCTCACCCCTGAGCAGGTCGCCGCCAGTCACGCGATCATGGGGCTGGACACCCAGCTGATCGAGGATGGCACCTATCTGATCGCAGTGCGTGATGGGATCATCGCGGGCTGCGGCGGGTGGAGCAACAGGGCGACGCTGTACGGTGGCGATCACAGCACCAGCCTGCGCAATCCCGCACTGCTCGATCCCGCGCGCGACCCCGCGAAGATCCGGGCGATGTACACCGACCCCGATTTCGCGCGGCAGGGAATTGGGCGGCTGATCCTGGACGGATGCGAAAGGGCCGCTGCCCGCCACGGCTTTGCCAGTGTCGAGTTGATGGCGACGTTGAGCGGCGAGCGTCTCTATGCCACCGCCGGCTATGTCCCCGTCGAGAAGGTGGAGGCAGTCGTCGACGGGATTGCGATACCGCTGATCCGGATGCAGAAGCAGCTGTGACACACGCGGAAAGCCTGTGCCCCGCAATCGGACGTCATTGAACGGTCAATAATCGGCTGGATTGCTGCGCCGACCCGGTCATAGCGTGATCAGCCGGTCATTCCGTAATCAGGTTGACGACCGACGCCTGTTGCGGCGTGCGGATGCCGGCCCAGCTGCCCGTCCAGCGACGCTGCGGCGTTTCGATCTCCATCGTCTGAATGGCACCCCCCGCCACGATCCCCGGGTTTCGCTGGAATGTTGGCGAGGCGTAGAGGCAGGGGTCCGCGAGGGCGCGGTCCAGCGCGCGGCCCTCGTCCACCGACAGGTCGCGCTCGAGCGTCAGAGCCGGACGTGGCGCGATCGACGGAAGCCCCGGCCCCTGTTCACCGATACCGCTCGTCCGCCACTGGCCCTGCGCGTCGCGTACGGCAATGACGCTGAAGTCGAAGCTGGTGTGGTGCGTGCCCGACGACCAGAACAGGATGCGGCTGGTGCCTTCCGGCAGCGGTATCTTCATGCGCGTGCGAAGCGCCCGATGCTCGGCGAGACGGCTGGCCTGCGGCGCCCATGACACGTCCGTCGCGGTCGCCAGCGCGTCCGCGCCCGGACAGCTGGCGAATGTCCGCTTCGCATCGTCCGGCGCGCGAAGATCGCTGCCGCGCCCGACGTTCTCCCCTGTCAGGCAGCCGGTCAGCATGAGAGCAGCGAGCGGGATCAACCGTGCGAGCATCCGCCTGTGATAGTTGATCAATTCCCCGTCCGCCATGGCGCGTTTTCTGCCAGCGCAGGCCGGCACGCAACAGTCCCAGCCACTTTCCTCCGGCTCGTGCGTTGTGGGCGCGCAGGAGACCGTTCATGACCACGCCGTCGACCAGACCTTCGCGCCGCCGCGCTGCTGCCCCGCCTCGTCAACCGGGTGCCGGCTCGGTCGGCCGCGACCACAGTTGACGAGCGGGCGCCGCGGATGAAGGGACGAATGAAGGTCGGTCATATTTGTGATGTTCAGCCGGCGCGGCATAGGCGCGCTGCTGATGATTATTCGGGCGAGATGATGACGGTACGTGCGAACCTTGGCTGGGGATTGCTGGGCGGGATGGCGATCGCGCTGTCGGGCTGTGCGACGGCGCCCGCGCCTGTGCAGCCGCCGGCCGTGGTCCCCACGGTGACGCCGCCGCCCCCCGTCATGCCGGCGGGCGGCTATATCGGGATGAAGATCCCGCCCAAGCGCACCACCGACGGAAAGTATTTCACGCCCAATCTGGACAATACCGATCAGGCCGCGGTCTGGCATTTGCGCAATGCGTTGAATGTCGCGGCACTCGGATGCGACCAGGCGGGCGGCGGGGTCGCGGAACTGTACAGCGCGTGGGTCACGACCCAGGCGGCCGCGATCGATCGCTATTACAAGGCCTATATCCGCGAATGGCAGGCGCCCGGCTGGTGGGACTGGCAGCGCGTCTATGACGACAACCAGACGCGTATCTACAATTTCTATGCCCGGCCGGCGGTCCGCCAGGCGTTCTGCGCGGTGGCCCGCGAGGAGGTGGCGAAGGTAGGCCAGGTCGCCGAGGCTGATCTGCCCGCCTTTGCGCGTGAATCCCTGCTGCGGCTGGACCGGCCGTTCGTCGAGTTTTTCGCCGCCTACGACAAGTGGCGCGATTATTATAAGGCGTCGCTGCCACCGGAGGAGCCACCGGCTGCGGTGGCGGCGGTCGGCGTGGCCGCGCCGGTCGGCGGCGACATGCCGGCCGTCGGCACCGCAACGCCAGAGACCGTCATCGAGGCGCCTGCCGCGGGCGCAGCCATGGCGGAAGGCGTGATCGAGGCACCGGCAGCGGGCGCGGTCATGCCGGAAACGGTCATCGAGGCACCGGCAGCAGGCGCCGTCATGCCGGAAACAGTCATCGAGGCGCCAGCGGGGGGTGCCTCCACGCCGGAGACGGTCGTCCAAGCGCCGCCGGCGGTCGCCACCGAAAACCCGCCGCCCGACGTTGAGCCGCTCCCGGCGCCTCCTCCCGGCGACGCCCCGGTCGCGGCGCCCGCGCCGCCGCGGTGACGGGTCGCCGCCCGCAACCCGTCAGGCGAACGCCGGAAAACGGCAGGCAACACGGTCCTCGAGGCGCGCGGCGACTATCGCGCCGCTCATGCGTCTTCCCTACCAGCTTCATTCCCGCATGAAGAGGTGCCGATGATCACGACCCTTGCCCTGATGCTCCTCGCCGCACCGGCTCCGTCGCCGCCGCGCTGCTCATCCTTCGCCACGCTGCCTGCGACGGATCAGAAGCAATATGGATCGCGCTATCGCTTCCGCGTGCGGACAAAGGGCAAGGCAGTCGCAGAGGAATGGGTCCGCACCCGGGTATGCCCGGAGGCGCGCGCCGCCTTGCGGGCAAAGCGCAATGCACCCCCCACCGACAAACATGGTCGCCCCTGCACCAGGACGCGCACCGAAATGCGCCCCATCACCAGCGATGGCAGCATGACGATGATCCCGCGGCAGGTCTGCGTCCGATAACGCCGGGCAGGCCGGACGCGACCGGCGCCCGGGCTGCCCGATCCGCCGCTTGGCGTCAGCCCCGCTTGGCGCGCGGCTTCGGCGCGGTCGCGCCCTCTGCCGTCTTGCCGGCCTTGCGGCCGAGCCCGATCTTCTTCGCCATCGCACGGCGCGCTTCCGAATAGCTGGCCGCGACCATCGGATAATCTGGCTTCAGCCCGTAACGCGCGCGATATTCCTCCGGCGTCAATCCGTGGCCGGCAAGATGGCGCCGCAGCGTGCGATAGGGTTTGCCGTCGATCATCGACAGGATGTGGTCCGGCGAAGCGAGCGACTTTCTGACCGACACGGCGGGAATATAGTCGAGCGTTGCTTCCGACGGCTCCTCGGTTTCCTTTGGTCCCGAAAGATCATCGACCGCGCGATGCATGTTCTGGAGAAAGGCCAGCACATCATCCTCCGACGCGCGCGTGCTGGGATTCGACAGCCATGCGGTCGTCAGCTGAACCGCAAAATCAATCGTGTCGAGCGTCCCGTCATAGGGGGAATTGTCCGTCATTATGTTGTAATCTTTCACAGGGGAAGAAGCGGAAGTGGCGGCCTAATATAGCCGGCGCAAGTTTAACATATCTTAAAGTATATGCACGCCGGTAATACCGTCACCTCTTCTTGTCGTTCCTGAGCGGCGGGATTTTCGGCGCTGATCCGCGCGGCGCCTTGCTGCCGGAGGTCATCAGATCGGGCTTGGGCGGCGGTTTCCATCCGGGCGGCGGCACGGGGCGCTGCCGGCTGGTGCCGAGGCCCATCGCGCCCGGCTGCTGCCGCGCGAGGCCGGAGGTGTCGGCCCGCGCGGCCTCGTCACCGCTCGCGCCGCCGCGGATCAGGTTGATGCGATCACGCAGACGACGCGCCTCCTCGAAATCGAGCGCGTGCGCTGCCTCCTCCATCCGGCGGTGAAGATCCTCGATCGTGTCGGTCATGCCGGCTCAACGCGCATATGCGCCTTCGGGTAGCACCCTCCCCCCATCTCCCGACGCCGCCGCACGCGCTGGCTGGCGCCGCGCCGGCGAAGCACCTAGCATCACGCGCGACAACACCGTCCGCAAAGGACGGGTATCGGGAGAGATGCCATGAAGGACCTGCGTGGAAAGACCGCGTTCATCACCGGGGGCGCGAGCGGGCTGGGCTTCGCCATGGCCGAGGCGCTCGGGCGCGACGGCATGAACATCATGATCGCCGACATCGAGGCCGAGGCCGCGCAGCGGAAGGTGGAGGAGCTGCGCGCACGCCAAATCCGCGCCGAATGGGTGCAGGTCGACGTCACGAGCCGCGATTCGGTGCGCAAGGGCGCGATCGAGACGATCGCCCGCTTCGGCAAGGTCCACCTCATCGCCAACAACGCCGGGGTCGGCGCGGGCGGTGCGCTGGGCAGCGTGCCGGAGGGCGACTGGGACTGGGTGATCGACGTCAATTTGAAGGGCGTGGTCTATGGTGTCGAGGTGTTCGTGCCGCTGATCGAAAGCCACGGCGAGGGCGGGCACATCGTCAACACCGCCTCGATGGCGGGGCTGATCAGCCCGGCGGGGATGGAGCCCTATTGTGCCAGCAAGTTCGCCGTGGTGGCGATGAGCGAGGGCTGGCGCCAGCAGCTTGCCCCCCGCAACATCGGCGTTTCGGTGCTGTGCCCCGGGCTGGTGAGCACCAACATCTATGCCGGCCGACGCAATCGCCAGCATGCGGTCTATGGCGAGCGGGACAAGGATTACGGCCAGGCCGATATCGAGCGGCAGCGCGAATGGATGGCGGGCGGCATCGACCCGCTGGTCGTCGGCCAGCGCGTGGTCGAGGGGGTCCGCGACAATGACCTCTATATCCTCAGCCACGTCGAATATGAGCGCGTGGTGCGCGACCGGTTCGACCAGATCATGGCCGGGTTCGACAAATCGAAACAAAGCCCCGCGCTGAACACCCTCCCCCGCGACCGCCGGCTGGACGTGGTGAGCATCGACGGCTGAGCGGGTCGGGGCGGTCGGGGCGGGCACCATCCTCCGTGCGCCGCGTTGCAGTCGCAGCGAAACGACAGGAGTGAGGTCATGAGTATCTTCGGCTCGATCAAGAAGGCGATCTTTGGCGATCGCGGGCCGCTTGGTGGCCAGTTCTCGGGCAAGCCCGCCCCTGCCCCGCAAGCCGCTCCCGCGCCACAGGCCGCCCCGGCGCCGCAGACCTCCCCGCACACCTCTGCGCCGGCCGCTGCGCCCGCTGCGGCCCCCGCGCCTGCCGCGGCCCCGGTCGACGTTGAAAAGGTGCTGAGCGATCTCGCGGCAAAGCACGGCGGCCCCGCGCTCAACTGGCGCACCTCGATCGTCGACCTGATGAAGCTGCTGGGGATCGATTCCAGCCTCGCCAACCGCAAGGAACTGGCGACAGAGCTTGGCTATACCGGCGCCAAGGACGGGTCGGCGGAAATGAACATCTGGCTGCACAAGGCCGTGATGCGCGAGCTGGAGAAGAACGGCGGGATCGTGCCCGCCAGCCTCAAGGACTGAGCCGGAACGGCGGGCGGGGGCGCCCGCCCCCGCCCGTGCCGCCCCGTTACCGGATCCAGCCAAGGGCGTAGAGCGCCAGCCCCGCCGCCGCGGTTGCGAGCAGCGTCGTGATGACCCCCGCCCGCAGCACGAAGATCGCCACAGCGGCACCCAGCGACAGCGCCAGCGCCGCGGGGTCGATACTGGACAGCACCGGCGCGTCGAAGCGCAGCGGGCCCGCCGAAATACTGGCCGTCTCGCGAAACAGCGTGTGGAGCGCGAACCAGATCGCCAGGTTGAGCACGACGCCGACCACCGCGGCGGTGATCGCGGAAAGCGCGCCCGCCACCGCCACATTGCCGCGCAGCCGTTCGATGAACGGCGCGCCGAGGAAGATCCACAGGAAGCACGGCACGAACGTCACCCAGGTCGCGAGCAGCCCGCCGAGCGTACCCGCGAGGAGCGGCGACAGCACGCCGGGATCGCGATAGGCACCGAGGAAACCAACGAACTGGAGCACCATGATGAGCGGCCCGGGTGTCGTTTCGGCCAGTCCCAACCCGTCCAGCATCTCGCCCGGGGCCAGCCAGCCATAGCTCTCCACCGCCTGTTGCGCGACATAGGCAAGCACCGCATAGGCGCCGCCGAACGTCACCATCGCCATGGTGGAGAAGAAGGTCGCGATGCGGCTGAACACATTGTCGGGGCCAAGCGCCGCGATCAGCGCGGCGACCGGCACCAGCCACAAGGCCAGCCAGACGATCGCGGTTCGCGCCGCCGCGCGCCAGCCGGGCCGGGCATGGTCGGGCAGCTCCTCGCCCAGCACGGTGTCGGCGTCGGCAACGATCGTCCCCGTCGTGCTGCCATGGCCGCCCGCCCGGAATGCCGCGCTCCCGCGTCGCGCCGACCACCATCCGATGATGCCGGCACCCAGAACGATCAGCGGAAAGGGCACGCCGGCGAAGAAGATGAGCGCAAAGGCCGCCGCCGCCAGTGCGCGCGCGGCGCCGCTGCGCAGCGCGCGGCTGCCGATGCGCACCACCGCCTGCACCACCACCGCCAGCACCGCCGCCTTCAACCCGAAGAACAAGGCCGAGACGATGCCGAGCCGGCCGTAGAGGACATAGATCCAGCTCAGCACCATGATCGAGATCGCGCCGGGCAGGATGAACAGCACGCCGGCGATGATCCCGCCCCTCGTCCGGTGCAGGAGCCAGCCGATATAGGTCGCCAGCTGCTGCGCCTCGGGGCCGGGCAGCATCATGCAGTAATTGAGCGCGTGCAGGAACCGATGCTCGCCGATCCAGCGCTTCTCGTCGACGAGGATGCGGTGCATCACTGCGATCTGCCCGGCCGGCCCGCCAAAGGACAAAAGGGCGATGCGCAGCCACACGCGGACGGCCTCACCCAGGGTCACCGGCGGCGGCGCTGTCACGATGCGATCGCGGCGCTGCACGACGGAGGCGATGGCCGGTCACGGACAGCAGACATGGCGCCCCCTCCCTCGCATGATCATGCCGGGACGAGCGCGGCCCTGTCCCGAAAGGACGAATGAGCCACGCCGCCCGGCCCGTGTCAATCGGCGGCGCGGCTGCGTGCACGAGGGTTGGCAGGGCGGTGCGCCTGGCGCATGATCGCGGCATGAAGATCACGCCGAGTAGCCGCTGAATCGCGCCCTTCCGTCGATGACGGGAGCGGCCGCGGCAGGGTATCCATGCGATCCCCTGCCCCGTTGCTCTGCCAATTTCCTACGGATCTTCACCCATGCAGCAGGTTTTCGAAAGCCCGTTCAAGGGCATCACGCTCGACCAGCAGGTCACCAATCCCAACATCTCGGTCGGGCGCTACAGCTATTATTCGGGCTATTATCACGGCCACGGCTTCGACGATTGCGCCCGCTATCTACTGCCCGATCCGGGTGTCGACCGGCTGATCATCGGCTCCTTCTGCTCGATCGGATCGGGCGCGGCGTTCATCATGGCCGGCAACCAGGGGCATCGCAGCGACTGGATCAGCACCTTTCCCTTCTACTGGATGCCCGACGTCCCCAGCTTTGCCGGCGCGGCGAACGGGTTCCAGCCGGCGGGCGACACGGTCATCGGCAACGACGTGTGGATCGGGTCGGAGGCGGTGATCATGCCCGGCATCGCCATCGGCGACGGCGCGGTCATCGGCACGCGCAGCCTCGTGACCAAGGACGTCGCGCCCTATGCGATCGTCGGCGGCAACCCGGCGCGCGTACTGCGCCACCGCTTCGAACCGGCGGACATCGCGCGCCTCCTGGACATGCGCTGGTGGGACTGGACCGACGAAGCCTTGCAGGAGGCGATGCCGATCCTGACCAGCGGCGACATTGCCGCGCTGTACGACCATTGGCATGCGAGGGTGCGCGGCGCACGCTAGCGGGGCCGCCGGCGGGGCGCCTAGCGGCTGTTGAGCGCCGCCAACGCCTCGTCGAACCGCCCCTCGCGCTCGGCATCGCGCAGGAAGCCGACCCGCTCGACCAGGATCTCGGGCGGGGTCGGGTCCTGCGCGAACAGCGTCATGACCTCATCGATGAACGCGCCCAGCGGCAGATACCCCTCGCGCGTTTCCTGCCCCGGCGTCAGCCCGGTCTGCACCGCCGGGGGCACCAGCTCGATCACCTCGACCCGGCCGGCAAGCGCATGGCGCAGCGCGACGGTGTAGGAATGGATCGCCGCCTTGGTCGCGTCATAGGTCGGCGTCGCGACCAGCGGGACGAAGGCGAGACCGGAGCTGACGTTGACGATCGCGGCATCGGGCTGGCCGACCAGATGGTCGATCAGCGCATCGATCAGCCGGATCGGGCCCAGCAGGTTGGTGGTGATCGTCGCCTCCGCATCGCTGAGGTCGCGTGCCCGGTCGAGCGGCTCCATCCGCATGATGCCGGCATTGTTGACGAGAACGTTGACGTCCGGATGCTCGGCCAGCAGGCGCCGCGCGAAATCGGCGATGGCTGGCGCGCTCGTCACGTCGAGCTCGATCGCATGCATGTTGGCGCGGCCGGCGATCGACGCCTCCAGCGCCGCGCGCCGCCGCCCCGCGACGATCACCGTATTGCCGGCATCGTTGAACCGATGCGCCAGAGCCTCCCCGATCCCCGATCCGCCGCCGGTGATGAGGATCGTGTTGCCGCTGTTCTTCATCGTCGCTCCTGTGCGCTGAGGGACAAGCCGTCAGTCCGGCAGGCCGGGCAGCAGCTTGTCGAGCGTCACGGGAAACTCCCGGACGCGAACACCCGTTGCATTGTAGATCGCATTGGCCACCGCCGCGCCCGATCCGCAGGTGCCAAGCTCCCCCACTCCCTTCAGGAGCAGCGGATTGGCGATGGAATCGCGCTCGTCGAGGAACAGCACGTCGATCGCGGGAATGTCGGCATGCGCGGGGACGTGATATTCGCCGAGGTCGCGATTGACGACCTTGCCGGTCCGCGCGTCGTGGACCAGTTCCTCGGTCAGCGCCGCGCCAATGCCAAAGACGATGCCGCCGATCGCCTGCGACGTGGCGGTGCGCGGGTTCAAGATACGGCCCGCAGCGAACACGCTGTTCCAGCGGGACAATCGCGTCTCGCCGGTCACCGCATTGACGCGCACCTCGCAGAAATGCGCGCCATAGGCCGCCTGGCTGTAGCGCGCATTGTTCTCGCCGGGCTCGGTCGACCCCTCGACGCTCATCCCCTCACCGGCGAGCCGCGCCAGCGGATGCCGCGCGCCGCGCGCGATCAGCGCATTGTCGGCAAAGCGCGCCTCCGCCAGCGGGACACCGGCCGCCGCCGCCAGCTGCGCACGCAGCGCCTCGCACGCGGCATAAACCGCCGACCCGGCCGTGGCCGCGCCCCAGCTGCCGCCCGACCCGGCGCTGCGCGGGTTGTCGGTATCGCCCAGCCGCACCTCCACCCGGTCGGACGACACGCCCAGCAAATCGGCAACGATCTGCGTCAGGATCGTATAGGTGCCGGTGCCGATGTCGGTCATCTCGCTCTCGATCGTCACCTGGCCGTTGCCGCCGATCGACACGCGCGCCGCGCTCGGCCCGTACAGATTGCCGCGCACCGATGCCGCCATGCCGTGCCCGATCAGCCATTCGCCGTCGCGCATCGCGCCCGGCGTGCGGTTGCGTTTCGACCAGCCGAACCGCTCCGCCCCGCGCTGCAGGCAATCGACCAGCGCGCGGCTGGAAAAGGGCATGCCCTCCTCCGGGTGCCGATCCGGCTCGTTACGCAGGCGCAGATCGACCGGGTCGATACCGAGCTGCTCGGCCAGCTCGTCCATCGCGCATTCCAGCCCAAGCTGCCCCGCCGCCTCGCCCGGCGCGCGCATCGACACCGCCAGCAGCTTGTTCACCCGCACCACCTTGTGATCGACGAGGCGGTTGGCCCCGGCATACAGAAGGTGCGTGGCGATGCCGGCGGGCTCGAAGAAGCTCTCGCCCGCCAGCTGGTCGGTGATCGTCTCATGCGCGATCGCGGTCAGCCGGCCGTCGGCGTCGGCGGCCAGCCGCAGCCGCTGGTGCGTGGCGGGGCGGCGGCCCGTCGTCTCATAGACGTTCTGGCGGGTCATCGCGACCTTGACCGGCCGGCCCAGCTGCTGCGCCGCGATCGCTGCCGCCGCGGCCTCCGGCATCAGGCCCAGCTTGCCGCCGAAACCGCCACCGACGAAGGGCGACCGAACGCGCACGTTCTCGGGCGCGATGCCAAGCACGGTGGCAAGCTGGTCGCGCGAGGTGACGGGCGACTGATAGGATGCGTCCAGCGTCAGCCGGTCGCCCTCCCAGGTGGCGACTGCGGCATGCGGCTCCATCGCCGAATGGCTGTGGCTGGGGGTGGTCCAGACCGCATCGACGCGATGCGCCGCGGCCTCCATCGCCGCCTCCACATCGCCCTGTTCGGTGTGGATCAGGAACAGGCCGAAGATGTCGTCGGTCGGCGGCGCGGCGCGGTCCAGCGCGGCTTCCATGTCGAACACGCCGTCATCGTCGGCGGCGCAGTTGATCGTCACCATGAGCGCGGCGGCGCGCGCCTGCTCGAACGTCTCGGCCACCACCACGCCGACCGGCTGGCCGAAATAGACGACCTCTTCCACCCCCTGCACCGGCGCGGCCGATCCGGCGAAATCGCCGCCGTTGCGGATCAGCCGCGGGTCGGTGACGACCGCCAATACCCCAGGCATCGCCCGCGCCGCCGTCGCCTCCAGCCGGGTGATCCGCCCCTTGCCGACGGGCGCGCGCAGCAGCACGCCATGCGCGAGGCGGTCAGGGAAATGCTCCGCGGCATAGCGCGCCTGCCCGGCCACCTTGCGCGGGCCATCGACGCGCGGCAGCGGCCGCCCCACCTGCGGATCGGCGGCGTTGTCGACCAGGCTGTGGCTGAACGGCGCGTCGAGCTTGATCGTCGCGCTCATCGGGCACTCTCCTGGGCAAGGGACGCAAGGCTGGCGACAAGCGTGCGCCTGAACAGCGGCAGCTTGAAATCGTTCGCGCCGCTGCCGCGCGCCTCGGCGAGCACCGCGTCGGCGACACGGGCGAACAGCGCGCGATCGGGTGCCTCGCCCACCAGCATCGCCTCCGCTGCGCGATCGCGCCACGGCATCGTCCCGACCCCACCGAAGGCGAGCGCGGCATGGCTGATCCGCCCGTCAGCAACCGCGACAATCCCCGCCACCGACACCAGCGCAAAGGCATAGGACGCCCGGTCGCGCACCTTGCGATAGCTCTGGCGTCCGGGCGGCGGCGGAGGCAGCGTCACCGCGGTGATGAGCTCACCCGGTGCCAGTATCGTCTCGCGCTCCGGCGTATCGCCCGGCAGCCGGTACAACGCTTCCAGCGTCAGCGTGCGCGGGCCATCGTCATGCCCGACCGTCTCCACCCGCGCATCGAGCGCGCGCATCGCCACCGCCATGTCCGACGGATGCGAGGCGATGCAGGCCGGCGAGGTGCCGAGGATCGCCATGATCCGGTTGAACCCGCCGATCGCGCTGCAGCCGCTGCCCGGCTCGCGCTTGTTGCAGGGCGTCGCCGGGTCATAGAAATAGAAGCAGCGCGTGCGCTGCAGCAGATTGCCCGCGGTCGTCGCCTTGTTGCGCAGCTGCGCCGACGCCCCCGCGAGGATCGCGCGCGACAGCACGGGATAGCGCGCCCGCACGCGGGGGTGCGCGGCAAGATCGGCATTGGTGACGAGCGCGCCGATGCGCAGCCCGCCCTCCGCCGTTTCCTCGATCGCCTTCAGATCAAGGCCGTTGATATCGACCAGCTGGCGCGGACGCTCGATGCCGAGCTTCATCAGGTCGAGGAGGTTCGTTCCCCCTGCGATGAAACGGCCCTCCCCCCGCGCACCCTGCGCCGCGAGCGCCGCGTCGACGGAGGCGGGGCGGATATAGTCGAACGCGATCATGCCGCCGCCTCCGCCGCCTGCTGGTCGGCAACCTGCGCGATTGCCTCCACGATGCGCGGATAGGCGGCGCAGCGGCACAGATTGCCGCTCATCCGCTCGCGGATCTGCGCGGCGTCGAGCGTCACCGGCGCCTCAAGGTCGTCGCTGACATGGCTCGGCCAGTTCTCCGCCACCTCGCCCAGCATGCCGATCGCGGAGCAGATCTGGCCCGGCGTGCAATAGCCGCACTGGAATCCGTCGGTCGCGACGAACGCCGCCTGCAGCGGGTGAAGCGCCTCGGGCGTGCCGATGCCTTCGATCGTGGTGATCGCATCGCCCTGATGCATCACCGCCAGCGTCAGGCAGCTGTTGATGCGGCGGCCGTCGACCAGCACGGTACAGGCGCCGCACTGGCCATGATCGCAGCCCTTCTTGGTGCCCGTCAGGTGCAGATGCTCGCGCAGCGCGTCGAGCAAGGTCACGCGCGCGTCGATCGCCAGCCGGTGCGTCGTGCCGTTGATCGTCAGGTCGATATCGGTGGTCGCTTCCGCGTCGATCCAATCCACAGTCACTCCCTCGGCGCCCGCGTTTCCGGGCTCCATTCCTCTGTGCGATGCGATCGTATCGCATGGCCGACGCCCGCCGTTCCGCGCCGATCTGTCGACGCAGCGGGGACAGAATTGTCAGTCGCGGGCGTCGCGCCGCGGCACTTTGGCGAGCGCGGCCTTGAACGCTGCATTGTCGAGAAATGCGGTGACGGCGGTCACCCGATCGCCGCGCACGGTCATGATCCACAGATAGGTATTGCGATAGGTGGAGCCGTCGGCGAGCGGCGCAGTGCCGCCCCAATGGACCAGCACGTCGTCGCCGTCGGCCCAGATGCGCCGCACGGTCGGGGTGAGCGGCGCGGTGAGCCGCGCGGCGAGCGGCCGCGCCGCGCCCGCGAGCAGCGCCTCACGCGACCGGTAGGTGGTGGCGACCGCCGGATCCTGGCCGGTGATATGCCAGACCACGTCATCGGTGAGCAGGTCGAAGACGTCCGCCTCGCCGCGCGCCCATTGCGCAAAGGCCCGCTCGATCAGCGCGCGATTGGCCGGTTGGCGATTGACCGGTTCGCGGCTGGGCGCCGCCACCGGATCCTGACGCGGCACGGCGGCAACGGGTGTGGCAACGGGGGCGGCAAGCAGAACCGCCGCCAGCGCGGCAGGCATGATGGACGATCGCAACGACTTGTTCTCCCGGATGCTGCTGCAAGAACAGCGCAGCGGGCGCGCGAGTTCGTCGCCGAAATGTCCCCCCTGGCGGGACGGGCCGCAACGCGGCCAGATCGGGCTAGGCCTGCGCCGCGACGGGATCAGGCCGACAGGCGCCTGCGCACGAACCCCATGAACGCCTCCAGCGCGGGGGAGCGATGCGCGTCGTCGGGGGTGTAGAGATAGGCCGGCCAGCGCAGGCAGTTCCACTCCGGCAGGATCTCGACCAGTTCGCCGGTCCGCAAGGGGCCCTCCGCCACCACGTCGAGCAGCCGGACGATGCCATGGTCACAGCGCGCCGCGGCGATCAGTGAGGCGGCGTCGTTGACGGTCAGGCCGCATTCGGGCGCGATCGTGCGCGTCTCCCCCGCAGCGTCGATGAAATGCCACGCATGCGGGCGCCCGGTCACATCGTCGATCAGGCGGACGCAGCGATGCTCCTCGCCAATGTCCTCCGGCACCATCGGCGTGCCATGCCGGGCGAGATAGCCCCGGCTGGCGCAGGTCAGCACCCGGCTCTTCATCAGCAATTGCTTGTCCAGCCCGCGCGCATCGGGATCGCCAAAGCGCAGCGCGACGTCGAACCCGTCGGTCAACAGATTGTCGATCCGGTCGCGCACCAGCACGTCCAGCCGGACGCGCGGATGCTCGGCGAGGAAATCGGGCAGGATCGGGATCAGCACATCGGGCCCGAATGCCCCGTCGGTCGACACGCGCAGCCGCCCGCGGATCTCGGCCGGCGCCGCTGGCGTGGCGATGCGGCCCAGCGCCTCCAGCATCGGCGTCGCCTCGTCGAGGAACAGGCGTCCCTGGTCGGTAAGCTTCAGCGCGCGGGCATTGCGATCGAACAGCCGCAGGCCGGTACGCTCCTCCAGCCGGCCGATCGCCTTCCCCACCCCCGAACGCGACAGGCCAAGCAACTCGCTGGCGCGCGCATAGCTGCCCGTGCGCGCCACGGCGACGAACACGGTGATCCCCGCGATGATCCGGCCGTCGAACAGCAATGGCGCTCCCTTCCGGTGCGAAGGCTATCATAGATGCACCGCGCGCGGCACGGCGCCTTTGCGTCGCGCGAGGCGCGACGGATCGGCCACGATCTCCCCTGACCGCAACCTTCACCACGGGAGCCTAACCTGTGTTCGGGCGTATAACATGGATAGACAAGGGGCAGGGGCGATGATCGAGATGCGATCGACAGGATGTCGTGACCGGCGCTGAGGTCGCGATTGCGGTCCCGGTGCGTGACGAGGCGGACCGGCTTCCCCGGCTGCTCAATGCGCTGGCGCGGCAGGTCGGCGCGCCCCGCTTCACGCTGGCGCTGTTCTTCGACAATTGCGCCGACGACAGCCTTGCGATCGCCCGGCGGCTGGCCCCGACGCTTCCCTATCGCATCATCACCGACTGTTGCGACGCAGGTCGCCCGTCCAATGCCGGGCTCGCGCGCAGGCGGGCGACGGCGCTTGCGCTGTCGGTCGCGCCTGACGGGCTGCTGCTGACTACCGATGCCGACAGTTGCCCCGCGCCCGACTGGGTCGCGGCGACCTTGGCGGGGCTGGCTGAGGCCGATGTGGTCGCCGGGCGGATCGTGCAGCAACCCGGCCACGCCGCGCCGCTGCAGGCGCGGCTGGAGGTCTATTACGATCGCCTCCACGCCCTGCGCCGCCGGCTCGATCCCGTCCCGTGGGAGGCGGCCGACACGCATCACTGGACCAGCGCCGCCAGCCTGGCGATGACGAGCGCAGTGTATCGCGCGGCCGGCGGCTTCCCCCCGCTGGGGCATGGCGAGGATGCAACCTTTGCCGATGCCGCGGCGCGGCTGGGCTTCGCGCTGCGCCGCGATGGCGCGGTACGGGTGGCAACATCGACCCGGCGCGATGGCCGCGCCGGCGGCGGCTTTGCCGCGCATCTCGCGACGCTCGACACCGCGGAGCAGCCGCCGCTGGTGGCGCATCCGGCGGACGAGGCATGGCGCTATGCGATGCAGGCGGAGGCACGCCAGCGCCACGGCTGCGACCGGCGCTTCTATGCCCGGCTCGCCGCCCCGCTGCGCCTGCCGCTGGCGGAGATCGTCGCGGTGGCCGCCGAATGTACCAATGGCGAGGCGTTCGCCGCCCGGATCGTCGGCGCCCCGCCGGGCGGGATGCGCACGGTCACCCTGCCCGATGCCGAGCGGCTGATCGCGGGGCTGGAGCAGGACCGGCTGGAGGGCGCGGCATGATCGCCCCGCTGGACCGCGCCGCCATCGCCGCGCTCACACCCCGGCTGGAGAGCCTCGCCGACCCTGCTGATCCCGACGCGCTGCTGCGCCTGCTGCGGCTGCTCTACGCGGTCGGCCGCAGCGACCTTCCGCTCGGCCGGTTGTTCGAAGGGCATGTCGATGCGCTGCAGATCATCGCCCGGTACGGCAACGCCGCGCAGCGCAAGGCGGCACAGGCGGCGGCGCAGGCGGGCGGCGCCTTCGGCGTGTGGAACGCCGATCAGCCCGGCGACCCCGCGACGCTTAGCGACGGCCGCTTGTCGGGGGCCAAGGCCTTTGCCTCTGGCGCCGGGCTGCTCAGCCATGCGCTGGTCCCGGTCGATGTCGACGGCGGCCGACAGTTGCTGCTCATCGACCTGACGGAGACGCCGCCGGCGATCGACCGCTCCTGGTGGCGGGTCAGCGGGATGCAGCGGTCGGAAACGCATCTTGCCCGCTGGGACGGCGCAGCGCTGCCGCCCGAGGCGCTGATCGGCCAGCCGGGCGATTACGTGCGCGAACCATGGTTCAGCGGCGGCGCGATCCGTTTTGCCGCGGTGCAGGCGGGCGGGATCGCGGGCGTGGTCGATCGCACGCGCGACCATCTCGTCACCGCCGGCCGGGATGGCGATCCGCACCAGCGCGGCCGCCTCGCCGATCTCTACCGCGCGGCGCAGGGCGCCGCCGACGCGGTCGCGCGTGCGGCCGCCAACTGGCGCGTCGACCGCCCCGACGACACGCTGGCGCATGTCGCCGCGGCGCGCGCGGCGGTCTATGCCGCGGGCGAAGCCGTGCTGACGCTGGCGCAGGCGGCGGTCGGCGTGCAGGCGATGTTCCTCGATCACCCGCTCAATGCCGCGCTCGCCGACCTCACCGTCTATCTGCGCCAGCCCGCCCCCGATCTGCAGCGCGACCGGGCTGGCGCGGCGGTCGCCGCCGGGCTGCTGACCCCGACACTGTGACAAACCCAGGGAAACGCGGCTTCGGCCACGTGCGCCGCCTGCTGGTGATCGCGCCGCACCCCGATGATGAGGCAGTTGCCGCCTGGGCGCTGATGCGGCGGCTTCGCGCGCGCGGCGCGACGGTGGAGGTGCTGGTGGTCAGCGACGGTGGTGCCTCACATCCCGGCAGCCAGCGCTGGCCCCGCCCCCGGCTGGTGGCGGAGCGGCGGCGCGAGACGCGGCGCGCGCTGCGCCCGATCGGCATCACGCCGCCGGCGATCCGCTTCCTCGGCCTGCCCGACGGTGGGCTCGGCGCGCCGGCATCGCGCCTGCCCCACGCGCTGCGCCGCGCCTTGCTGTCGCGCCGCGCGCCCGACCTGATCATCGCCCCGATCGCCGAGGACGCGCATGAAGATCACGCCGCGGTCGCCCGCGCCCTGCGCGCGGCCCCCCGCCGCGGGGAGGCACGCGCGGTGTATAACGTCTGGCCGGCAGGCGCGGGGCGCCGGCTGCGCGGCCCGCACCTGCCGCTCACCGCCTCGCAGGTGCCGATGAAGCGCGCCGCGATCCGCCGCTACCGCACGCAGGCGGGGCTGATCACCGATGCCACCGCGGGCTTCACCATCACCCACCACCACCTCGCCGCCTTCGCCGCCCCGCGCGAACGGTTCGGATGGGACGCATGAAACCGATCGACCTCGCCGGGTTCGAGGCAAAATTTGCCCAGAGCGATGATCCCTGGTCGACGTGGGACAAGCCCGACGAGGTGGTGAAGCGCCACGCCATCCTCCACGCGCTCGGCCCCGGCCCGCTCGGCCGCGTGCTGGAACTTGGCGCGGGCAATGGCTCCAACAGCCGCTCGCTCGCCGCGCGCGCCCTCCGCCTCGACGCGACGGAGGCGACCGCGCACGGCACCCGGCTGGTCGCCCGCGCGATCGCCGGCCACGCCCCGCGCGCCCGTGCCCGCCAGCTCGCCGTGCCCGCGCCGCCGCCCCGCCCCTGTTATGACGCGGTGGTCATCGCCGAATTGCTCTATTATCTCGATCCCGCCGCGATGAACGCGCTGGCGCGGCAGGTGGCCGGCGTGCTGCGCCCCGGCGGGCGGCTTGTGCTCGCGCATCACCGCATCACCTTTTACGATTTCGCGCAGCAGGCGGCCGGCATCCACGATCGCTTCGCCGCCGCGAGCGGCCGCCGCTGGTCGTCCCGCCTTGTCCGCCGGACCGGGCGCTGGAGCGTCGTCGCCCTCACCTGACACGCCGGCTGAAGTCGAGGCCACGCTCACGACCGGCAGGACCGAAGCCGCGAGCGATGTCGCGGCAAACGGCAGCGGGGCGCAGTGATCCTGCCCTGTCGCAGACCTGTCTAACCCACGTTGTGGCGGACGATCCGACTCACAGCTATCGAGTAGCGAGGAGGTTGCCATGTCGATCTACGATAAGGAATACTTCTGCGTCCGCGCCGAAAGTGAGCTGCAGATGGCCAAGGCAGCACAGAATCCCGCCGCGAAGCGCGCGCACTACACGCTGGCCGGTCACTATCTCAATCGTGCGCATGGTGGTCAGTTACGCAACCTGCCCGCCTCTGCGGCAGAATGAGCTGCGGAAAGGATGATCTCGGACTATACTCTCTGACGGGAAGCTGATGTGCCCGGCGGAGGCAGGGCAGATCGGTGTAATTGAGGCGTGAGCAGAGGCGCCCCGCCGCTGTGTTCATTTGCCGGATTTTCCGGTCACATCGAAATAGGCGCTTCGGTACCCGCGGCGCCATGCGTCATATTCAACCGTGTTCGGGTTGAAAGGGCATGCGGAGATCGGATCGCCCTTCGCAAACGCATCCCGCCCCGCCAAGAGAGCGTCTGTGACTCGCTGCGGCGAGCCATCATCATCCCGGTTTGCCAACTGCCCCTCCGCATCGGCTGCCCCCGGTCAGCACGATAAACCCCATCAGTTACGCCAAGATACTGGTCATGCGACGCGCCAGACTATCAGTCTCTTGTTCCAGATCAAAGCCTTACCGGCTTGGCGCCGCCCGCTTCAGGCCCGGCGCTGCATTGGCGCATCGGGGCGAGAAAAGGATGCACCTTCTGATCGTACAGGACCACGAAACCTTGGTCGACAGCGATGTCATTTTACCATCGTTAACCATACGCTTGCGCAAGAACGATGGAAGGAGCAATGAATGGATCGGACGTGACCGTGTAGAATGCGCAACCCGATGCCATACTCTCCCCTGATCGCAAAACTGCGCGCAGTGACAAGAATACGGGACGAAGACGCTGCGAAGGTAAATAGCACTTGGATCAACGAATATAAAACCACCGCGGGAAGCGACATTGTTTCCGCAGGGACCAGGATCGAGAGCCTCCGTGTCATCCTGGATGGTTGGGCCGCCCGCTACCGGATGACGGCCGACGGCAATCGACAGTTGACCGAATTGCTGATCCCGGGGGACTTCTGCAACGTTCACGCCACGATCCTTCCTGCCATGGACCATGGGGTGACGGCGCTGACGGATTGTCGCGTCGGCAAGATCGATGTCGCGGCACTCGACAATGTCATCATCGAGGTGCCTGTCCTTGCACGCGCAATCTGGAGGAGCGTGCTGATCGATCTGACCATCCTGCGCGAATGGGTCGCCAGCGCCGATCAACATGACCCGCTGAAAACCGTCGCGCATCTGCTGTGCCAGCTACATGCGCGATTGGGGATCATCGGGCGCGTGCGCGCCAATCGCTTCGTGCTTCCCCTCACGGATGACGACGTCGCCTCGGTGTGCGGCCTTCCGGCAATGCCCGCGACAAACTGCCTCGATGAACTGAAGGATTGCGGCCTCATCAGCCGCAAGGGCGATGAGATCACCCTGAACGATCTGCGCGCGATCCACCGGTTTGCCGGCTATAACGCTAGGCACCTGCAATTCCGTAAGCCGGCCGAACGCGCGACGGCCTGACCGACGATCCGGGGCCGCGATCACGCGGACGGCCGCCCCCTCAGCGGCTCGCGGCGTTCCTGCCCGCCCCCGGCTTCCACGCGGCGGGCTTGGTCGACGGGTCCTCCGCTGCGCCCGCGCCGCTGCCGCGCGCCTCGCCGGTGACCGGGTCGACCGAGGCGCGCGCCCCTGCCCCCTCCCCGGCCCCGGCCGGATCGGCATTGACGGCGCCAGACGGATCCTCACGGCGCAGCGCCTCCTCCCGCGCAGGCGAATAGGATTGGCCGTACAGCCCCTCGCCGTGATCGAACGGGTTCTTCGGCGTCTGCCGCTCGGCGTCGACGGCGGGATGGTCGGTGCGTTCCATGCCAAGGCTCCTCATCTGCAAGGCCGTGCCGCATCGGGCGGCGCATAGCCTTTCCGCATCAACGGGCCAGCCGGCGCTAAGTCGTTACCGCCACGGAACGTACGCGCCGTTTTCTGCGTAACCTGGATCAGGTCGCGCATCTCGCGTCGCTCGGACGGCCCCGATTGCGCTTGGCGCAGCGCGCTCTAGGGTGCGGCGCGGGCTGATCGGCGGCATCCCGCCCGCGCGCCGCATTGGAGGGCAGCGATGCTGCGATATGGCCGAAACCTGCGCATCCTGGCGATGGGCTACGCCATGCTTGCCGGCGCGGTCGATGCGATCGGCTTCCTTAGATCCGGCGGGCTGTTCGTCTCGTTCATGAGCGGCAATTCCACCCGCCTGTCGATTGGCGTTACCCAGTCGCTGACGATCGCCGTCGCGGCCGCCACGCTCGTCGCGCTGTTCGTCGCCGGCGTGATCTTCAACGTCCTGATCGGCGAAAGCGCGCCAGCGCACCATCGCAAGTTCGCCGCCACCCTTACCGTCACCCTGCTGCTGGTCGTGGCCGCCGCGATCGACAGCGCCGGGCGCCACCGCGTCGCGGTCGGCTTCCTGTGCGTCGCGATGGGCAGCGCGAATGCGATCTTCCGCCGCGATGGGGAGGTGGGGATCGGCGTCACCTACATGACCGGCACGCTGGTGAAGCTCGGACACCGGCTTGCCGACCTCTTGCGCGGTACGGGCGACCGGGAGTGGCTGTCCTATTTCCTGCTGTGGCTATCGCTGGTGCTGGGCGGCATCGCGGGGGCGAGCGCCTTCATCTGGTCCCCCAACGCCGCCCTCTGGTGCGCCGCCGCCACCGCCGCGATTCTCTCCGCGCTGACCTTCTGGCTGATGGGCGACGAGAGCCGCGCTGCACGCTGAGCACCGCCGCGCGGGTGTGTTGACCGAATAATACAGTGCCGCTAGCATCGGCCTTGGGACACAGGACAGGGAGAGGATGATGCGACGCCTGCTACCGGGCACGCTGGCTGCCGCGATGACGCTGGCCGGCGCCGCCGCCACGTCCGCTACCGCGACGGGCGACTACCGCCCCGCGTTCCGCCCCGATCAGCTGAAGGGCCCGCCCGCCGGCGCGCCCAACGAGGTACTGGTGCTCGGCACCGTGCATCTGTCGGGGCTCGGCGACAGCTTCCGCGCGGCCCAGCTGTCGCCCTTGCTCGACCGGCTGGCCCGCTGGCAGCCGACCGCCATCGCCACGGAATCGCTCTCCGGCCTGCAATGCGACAGCCTGCGCCGCTATCCTGCGCGCTATGCCGATACGGTGGAGAGCTATTGCCCCGACACCGGCCCCGCCGCCGCCGCCACCGGGCTGGACGTGCCCGCCGCCACGGCGGAGGTGGAACGGCTGCTCGCCGCCTGGCCGGCCAAGCCGACCGCCGGACAGCGCCGCCACCTCGCGGCCATCCTGCTCGCCGCGGGGGAGCCAGCCTCCGCTTTGGTCCAGTGGCTCCGCCTGCCCACCGCGGAACAGCGCGCCGGCGACGGGCTGACGGCGGACCTCGCAACAACGCTCGCCGCGCTGAAGGGCCGGCGCAACGAGAATTACTGGGTCGCCGCGGTGCTGGCGGCGCGGCTCGGCCATGAACGTTTATGGAGCATCGACGATCATTCCGCCGACACGCCGGAGCCGACCGATCGCGCGGCGGCAGAGGCAGCGATCATGCGCGCATGGGACAATCCCGCCGCCAAGGCGCAGCGCGCGCAGGATCAGCAGCATGAGGGTCGGCTGACGCAGCCCGACGGGTTGCTGGCGATGTACCGGGCGCTCAACGATCCGCAGACCCCGACGCTCGCCTATAAGGCCGATTTCGGCGCCGCATTGGTCGAACCCTCGCCGCAGGGCTTTGGCCGCCGCTATGTCGGCTATTGGGAAACGCGCAACCTGCGCATGGTGGCCAACATCCGCGACGTGCTCGCGCGCCAGCCCGGCACCCGCCTCCTCACCATCGTCGGCGCCTCGCACAAGGGCTACGTCGACGCCTATCTGAACCTGATGCACGACGTGCGGCTGGCCGACGCGGCGGCGGTGCTGCGCTGATCGACCGGCGGCGACTATCCCTTGAACCTCGGCGCCCGGGCAAAATCATCAGCATCGAACGGGCGATCGTTGAACAGATAGTCGTAGTAGAATTCGCGCAATTGCCGGTGAAAGCTGCGGATCCGGTCCTGATACGCCAGTTGCGCGGTCAGATCCGTCGCTGCCAGCCGCGTCAGCAGCGTTTGCACTCCGGCGGGGGGCATGATCCAGCCGAGCGTTCGGGCGACAGCATCGCGCTGCTCCAGCCCTTCGCGATAGGCGCGCACCTGATCGGCGACGTCCTCATCGCCGTTCTGATGAAAGGCGAAATACCATTTGTAGTGGAACGCCGCGCCCAGCGGCGCCGACAGGGCCCATTGCGGATGACGCGCATAGAAGCGACGCATCGTCTCCTCGCGCGGAATATCCCAGGCATGGTTCACCCGTTCGCGCTGGGCCAGCGCGATCTCCGCACCCTGGCTGATCGGCAGCGCGCGGTTGATCGCGACATGCGCCAGCGTCGGCGCGACCAGCACCAGCACCAGCCAGCTAGCGGCCAGCGTCGCGGCATTGACGGCCGAGCTCCATCGAAGCCGCCCCACCAGCGCGGCAAGACCGATCCAGAACAAGAGATAGGCGGCAATGACCGCCAGGATCAGCAGGATCGTCCCCCCATCCGCGCCCGATAGCAGCGCGCCGATCGTGAAGGGTATGCCCAGCGCCGCCCAGAGCAGCACCAGCCGCAGCGCCCTTCGCCGCCGCATCAGCCCGGCCCCGCCCCGCGGCAACGCCGCCAGCGTGCGCCACCGCCCGCTCTCCCGCTCCGCGGACGTCAGATCGTGGAACAGCGCGATGACGAACAGTGGCGCCAGAAACACCAGCACGAAGGAGAAATCGAACCGGCCCGGTAGCGCCAGCTCGGGGTTGAAGACATCCCCATCGTAGATTTGCGCTTCCAGCCCCAGCGCCCTGACGCGCAGGATAAAAGGGGACACATCGCGCATCCCCAACGCGGCGAACGCAAGCGGCGACGGCGCATCCCATGTCGGATGGAAACTGTAGTACGCCGCACTTCCGGCATCCCGGCTGCGCCCGACATAGTCGGCGACGGCAGCGATATCCTCCGCCTGCGCCGCGGGCACAGCGGCAATCGCAGCGCGCTGACGCTCCACCTCCGCCATGCCCGCAGCCACCGCCGCCACCGACAGTGCGGCCAGCAACGCCAGGGTGACGAGGATCAGCCGCGCACGGACAAGCAGGCGAAGCTCCTGCATCCAAAGGTTCATCGCGCCGCTCCCGGTCGCACTACGCCCAGGCGGCTCGCCCTTCTTGAGAGCAACAGAGCGGCGATGATGAGCCATGCCAGGATCACGATCACCCCCGGCACCGCCCCGGCAGCGAGCGCGCGGCCACCGGGCGGTCGATAGGCGAAGTCGGGTATCTCGCCCCAGTTGCTCGCCGCCACGCGCTTGCGCCGGTCAGCATCCGGGTCCGTTGCCGTGTCGTCGCCGTAGCTGACCCCCTGCGCCTGCATCCGGTTCAGCCGCTGGACGAGCGCGTAGCGATAGTCCTCCGCCTGTTCGAGAAAGCGGCGATGCCCCGCGAAATCGGTGCCGGCGGCCGCCATGGAGAGTGAGCGCAGCGCGATCGCCGGGCTGACCACGCCGATCGCGCGGACCATTTTGTTCTGCCGCTGCTGCGCGTCATGGTTCTGGTCGGCATACAGGTCGAAAAGGCCGGCGGTCAGCCGCTCCCCCTCCAGCGCCAGCAGTCCCTTGTAATTGACCGGCAGCTCCTCGACCCGCTCAACGCCGTATCGCTTCAGCACATCGGCTTTGAAGGCGGCGAAATGGGGGTCGTCAGGATTATGGCTGTCCCCCATCCGCCGCAGGTCACGCGCAATCGCCACGTCGGTCTGGAGGCGGTTCTGTAGAGGGATGGCGGCCGTGGCGACATCGGGCGCGAGGCGCGGCAGCAGGACAACGGTGACAGCCCATGAAGCAATCAGCACAAGCAAGGCGTCGCGGCTGCGCCGCACCAGCGTCGATACCAGCACGATCATCACCACCCACAGTGCGAGATACGCGGCATAGCCAAGCGCGATGGCGGCGATCGGCAGCATCAGCGCACCAGGCTGCCCGGCGATCGCGAGGAAGCCGATCATCGCCGGCGCACCGGCGAGGATGGCGACCGCGCCCAGTGCCAGCAGCTTGCCGCCGGCGATCTGTGCGCCGGACACGCCTTGCAGCATCAACAGCCGGATGGTCCCGCGCTCCGTCTCACGCGCCACAGCGCCAAAGCCGAGGAAGATCAGCAGCAACGGCGCGACGACCTGAAGCACGAAGGCGGGGGTCAGCTGCCAGAAGCGGATCAGCATCGAGCTCTGCCGCACATCACCGAAATTGGCGGTGTTCTGGCGGTGCCCCTCCAGAAACATGCTGCTCCCGGTAAAGGCATCGACGCCCGGATCGAAGGCGGCGAGCGGGCCCAGCGGGCGGAAGATGAAATGGCCATAATGCACCACGCGGTGCGGGTGACGGTCGGGCTGCGCGTCGAACGCATGTTCCGCCTGATGCTGGTGACGCGCGCGAAGCTCCGCGTTGGCGCGCTGGTGCGACCAGGCGCTGAGCACCGCCACGATCGTCAGCAGAACGAACAGCCCGACGGCGATGATGGCGACGCGGTTGCGCGTCATCAGGCGCAGTTCGTCGGTCGCAATCAGCCGGATGTGCTTCATGCCGCCTGCCCCTTCGTTCCCGCAGCGAAACGCGCATGCAGCGCGCGCACGTCGAAGCGCTGCGGACCGCGGGCCTCCGCCTCGTCGGTGATCCGCCCCGCCTCCAGGAAGCCGATCCGATCGGCCACGTCGGCTGCGGAGAGCAGATCGTGCGTCACCATCAGCACGGCCGTTCCCCGGTCGCGCACCGCCTGCACCAGTGCGTTGAAATCGGCTGTCGCGCGCGGATCCAGACCCGACGTCGGCTCGTCCAGCAGCAGCACCGGCACGTCCCGCAGCAGCGCGACCGCAATCGCCACCTTCTGGCGCATCCCCTTGGAAAAGCCGCCCAGCCGCTGGTCCCAGGCGCGCTGCTGCAGCCCCGCCGCGGCCAGCGCCTCGGTGATCGCGCCACGCTCCTTGCGCTCGTCCGACAGGGCGAGAAGATAGTCCACATTCTCGACCGCGCTGAGATGCTCGTACAGCGCAACATTCTCCGGCAGATAGGCCATCCGCCGCCGCGCCGCGTCCGGGTTCGTCCCCGGGTCGATGCCGGCCACCAGCACCGTCCCCGACTGGGCACGCACGAAGCCGAGCAATGTCGCCAGCGTCGTCGACTTGCCGGCGCCATTGCCACCCAGCAGCGCGGTAATGCTGCCCGCGGGCACCCGCAGCGACAGCCGGTCGAGCACGCGTTGCTCGCCATAGCCGACGGACAGGTCGTCGATGAGGATTGGCGGGGTGCCGCTCCGGTCCATGGGGTTCTTCCTCAGATGTCGAGGCGCAGCGAGGCGCGCACGGTTCGCGGCGCACCGGGATAGATCCAGAGCGCGCTGTAGGAGCTGGCGGCGTACCGCGTGTCGAAGAGGTTGTCGGCCTCCACCCGAAGGCGCAATTTTTCGGTCAGCGGCGCCTCGACGGCCGCTTTCGCCTTCACATAACCGGGCAAGATGACGGGATCTTGCGTCACCGCGCCGGTGCGATCGCCGACATAGGCAGCGCCGCCGCTCACCTGCCACTCGCCGCGTCGCGACGGGATGCGATGGACGACCAGCAAGGTGCCCGAATGCGCCGCCACGTTGAGCACCTCGGGCGTGGGGAAAGCGGCATCGTCCGCCCTGGCGTCGAGCCAGGCGTAATTGGCGACGATCTGCCAGCGCCGTCCCAGCCGTGCCGAGGCATCCAGTTCGATCCCGCGGCTGACGATACTGCCGACCGGCGCCAGGAAGTTCGCGTTGTTCGGATCGGTCGTCAGGATGTCGGTCTTGCGAATGTCGAACCATGTGGCGGCCACGTCGATGCCGGGCAGCTTGGCCGCGACCCCCAGTTCATAGCCGCGCCCCGATTCCGGCCCGAACCCGGCCCCGCTGCTGTCGGTGCCGGTGTTCAGCGAAAAACTCTCGCCCCAGTTCGCATGAACCGCGATGGCATCGCTGACCTGATACCGGCCGCCCAGCCGGAAATTCACCGGCTCGTCGATGGTGCGGCCGGTGATCCCGGTGTTGTTGTTGACGATCTTCTGCCGGTACGGATCGATCCGCGCGCCGCCAACCAGCGTCAGCCGGTCGGTGACGTCCCACATGTCCTGAACGTAGAACGTGCCGACCCAGCGGCTTTCGTCGTTGTTGGTGAACGGGCGCAGCGGCGCCGCGACCGCGCCATATACCGGGTTGAACAGGTCGACGGCATAAGGCGCGGCCGCCGACGGATTGATCCGCAGCCAGCGCTCGCCATAGTCGAATGTATAGCCCTTGATGCCGATGCTGACCCGATGCCGGCCAATCGTTCCGGCCAGTTCCAGCCGGGCGGACACGTCCTTCACGCTGAAGTCGCGCGACCGCCGCTGGCGCCACAGCGCATTTCCCTCGATACGCGACTGATCGGCCGACAGCCCCTTCAATGTCCCGGTGCGCCACACCACGCCGCCGTTCAGCGTCCACTGGTCACCCAGTTGCGCGAGTCCGGTGAACTCATGCTGGTCGTTCCTCGATCGGGTGAGGCCGTTCGATGGCTCGCCATACCAGTTCGATCGCGGCAGCGCGTTGGCGTCACCGCCGATCGCCGGAATGCCCCGATCGAATGGCGTGTCGAAACGGCTGAACTCGCCGATATAGGTCAGGCGCACCGCGTCGCTCGGCTGCCAGGTCAGCGATGGCGAGACGATGCGGCGATTGATCGTGACGTGATCGCGCCACCCGTCGCTATCCTCCGCCGCCACGACGATGCGGCCCGCCAGCGTGTCGCTCAGCGGCCCGGTGGCATCCACCTCGATCCGGCGCGTGTCGAACGAGCCATAGCTGATCGAGGCATTGGCGTGCGGCGTGAAGCGCGGTGCCTTGGTCACGATGTTCACCCGCCCGCCCGGATCAACATCGCCGAACAGCGCACCGGCCGGCCCCTTCAGCACTTCGATCCGTTCGGTCGTCGCCGGGTCACGCGGAGGGGCCATGCCGCGATTGGCGAGAAAGCCGTTCACATAATATTCGGCGCCCCCATCCGGCGTTCCGAGAAAGCCGCGCACCGCGAAATTGTCGATCACACCGCCGCGGTTGTTCTGCTGGCTGAACCCGCTCACCAGCTCGAGTGCGTCGCTGAGCCGATAGGTGCCCGCCGCGTCCAGAATGTCGCGCTCGACCGATCGGCTCGATTGCGACGTCCGCTCCGTCACCGCGTCGGACGACCGCGTCCGGTCGACGCTCGTTCGCGTTCCCAGCACCACGATGTCGGAATCGCCCGTGTCGGCCCGGGCAACCCCCGCCCCCACTGCCGCCGCTACGCCGGCAGCGGCCAGCATGAACGTGCCGGCCTTTGCCCGATCCGTCGGGCGCGCCACGATCGTCGAAATTCCCACACACCGATCACGAACCACCGCTTGGTTGAGTTATGTTGCAACATCCCATAGAGGCGCTGGCATAAGGCGCAACTGGAATGTTGCAACATCACATCACAAGGATCGTTTGTGCTTCCGCTCCTTCTCGCCGCAGCAACGGCATTGACCGCTTCGCACTCGCCAACCCCTACTCCGGTCCCAACCTCGGCCCCGGCCACTCCCACCGTACCGGCCGCCGCCACCGCCCCTCCACGCTCTCCCGCCCGACCGGTCCTGCCGCCGGCGCTGCCGTGGACTGGCGCAAGCGAGCGGCTGGTCGTCGCGGCGGACCATCCGTGGATCACCCCCGCCGAACGCGCGGGCTTTGCCACCACCCCGGGCTATGCGGAGGTCCGCGCGTGGCTCGACCGGCTCGCCGCCGCCTCGCCATTGATCTCGGTCGAGACGTTCGGATCGACGAGCGAAAGCCGCGATCTGGTGTTCGTCCGCGCCAGCAAGGGCGCCGGTCAGCGTCCCGTCGTCCTCGTGCAGGCGGGCATCCACGCCGGCGAGATCGACGGCAAGGATGCCGGGCTGATGCTGCTCCGGGACATAGCGATGGGGGGAAAGGCCCACCTGCTCGATCGGGTGGACCTCGTCTTCGTGCCGATCCTCAATATCGATGGCCACGAACGGACCAGCGCGTGGAACTTCCCCGCGCTGCGCGGCCCGGATCAGAAGGGCTATCAGCGCAACGCCCGCAACATCAATCTGAACCGCGATTATGCCAAGGCGGACGCCCCCGAAACGCGCGCCATCATCACGTTGCTGCGGCGCTTCGATCCGATCCTCTACGTCGATTGCCACGTCAGCGACGGCTTCGACATGCAATATGACATCACCTTCACTTATGCCGGCTGGGGTCGCTACGCGCGCCATCGCGCCACCGCTGACTGGCTGGAGGATCGCTTCGGCCCGGCGGCAACCGCGGCGCTGGAACGGGCCGGTCACATCCCCGCCATCTACCCCAGTCCGATCGACACGCGCGATCCGGCGAAGGGCATCCGCTATGCTCCCGAGGGACCACGCTATTCGACTGGCTATGGCGACTTCATCGGCGTGCCGACGGTGCTCGTCGAAAACCACATGCTGAAGCCATATCGTCAGCGCGTGCTGGGCACGTATGTGCTGCTGGAAGAAGCGATTCGCCTCGCCGGCGCAGAGGCGCCGCGGATCGTGGCCGCCAAGGCGCGCGACCGTGCCAGCCGCCCCCGCACCCTCCTGACGAAGTGGCAGCCCGCCGCTGCGCCGATCGGCTGGGTCGACCAGTTCAGGGGGGTCGCCTTCGACACCTACCGGTCGCCGGTGACGGGGCGCGACGAACAACGCTGGCTGGCGCGCCCGATCACCTTTCGCATGCCGATCATCGGGCAAGAGGCAACGCAGCGCGTCACCCTGCCCCGCGCCTGGTGGATCCCGCCCGCGCAGGCGGAGGTGATCGACCGGCTGCAGCTCCACGGCATCCGCTACGAGGTGCTTGATGAACCGCGGACACTGACCCTCGATCGCGTGCGCCTCGTCTCGCCGCAAAGCCAGCCGGCCACCGACGGCCGCAGCCCGCTCACCGCCGCCGACCTGGTGCATGAGCAGGTCCGCGAGACCATGCCGCCCGGCAGCGTCCGCGTACCCGCCGATCAGCCGCTCGGCCTGCTCGCCGCCGCCTTGCTCGAACCGGAAAGCCAGGACTCCTTTCTTGCCTGGGGCTTCTTCCCGGAATTGCTCTCCCCCGCGCCGGGCAGCGAGGCGTTCGTCCTGGTGCCAAGCGCCGAAGCGCTGCTCGCCAACGATCGCCCCTTGCGCGACCGCTTCTCCGCGAAGCTGCGAACAGATCCCATGTTCGCGAACGATCCCGATGCCCGGCTCGCCTGGGTGCTGGACCAGGGGTCTCCGCGCGACCCCTTCCACGCGCTCTATCCGATCCGCCGCGAACCGTGATCCGCCGCGGGCATTGCTCAGAAATTGATCACCACATTGGCAAAGGCGCCGGTCCAGGTCGGCGCCTTGCCCGGGATCGCCGCCTTGATCCCCGCGCCGGGGAAGGACGCGGCCAGCCCGATCGTCAGGAACATGTTGCTGGTCAGGATCTGGTTATATTCCAGGAAGAAATCGTCCGAGAGGTGCGACCTGGTCACCCCGTCGACCAGATTATACCCGCTCGGCGTCCGCACGAAGCGCGTTGCCTGTCCGAACTGCAACGGGCTGTCGAGCTGCGCGGCGGCGATATAGGAATAGCGCAGCGTGACGGTGATCTTCTGCGACGGCTGCACCGCGCCGCTGAACTCCAGCGCCTTCACATTGGTGTTGATGAACACCATCGACGATTCCGCCCCCGTCGCCCAGATGCCGGGTGATCCTTCGTAGTAAAGCGGGTCGAACCGCTCCAGCTTGGGCGTATCGGGATTGTCGCCAGAGAAATATTTGGCGGTGTAGATCAGCGTCGGCGTCCACGGCGTGTCGGCGAACTTGTAGCCGATCTGTCCGCGCGCGGCCCAGGCGGACATGTTGATCCGGTTGTTCCACTGATAGGCGACGTCGCCGGTGATGAACCAGTTGCGCAGCGGCCCCGCGTCGTGGCTGCCGCGGAAATACAGGTTCACCACATTGGTCTGGTCGCGCCCGTCGGGGATGATCGTCGGCTCCCCGACCCCGCCGGGCGCGGCGCGGATGTACGGCGATTCCGATCGCAACACGTTGATATAGGTGAAGCCGAGGAAATCCTCGTTAGGCGCATCATAGCGGAAATCGACCCCGGCCAGCTGGTTGCGCCCATTGTTCGACGGCAATTCGCGCGGCTCGATGAAATAGCCGGTGATCGTCTGGCGCCCGTTGATGATCCGCCCGATCGCCGCCTGTTTCCACGCCTTGCGCGGCCCGAATTTCAGCGCCCCGCGCTCGAACCCGTTCACTCCGCCATTGGCGATCAGCATCCCGCTGCCCAGCGTCAGCTCGCGCGGTCCGACCGACAGGTCGAACCTGGCCCCCGCCCCCCCGGTGCGGAACCCCAGATAGCCTTCCTCCAGCGTGATCGCGCCCTGGTTGCGTGAATCGAACGCATCGGTTCCCCAGGTACGCGACGCAACGGCGGAAATCTTGCCATAGAATATCGCGCCATCGGCAAAGGTCTTGTCGAACCCGACGCCCGGCTTGGCATAACCCTCCAGCCAGTTCTCGTCCGAATTGAACCGCGACTGCGGCGAAAAGACCGACGCGAGGTTCCAGAACAGGTTGTTCTCGATATCGTAATTGAGCCCGCTCTGCAGGTACCAGCGCACATGCAGCCCATCGCGGTCATAGATATCGGTGATCGGCGTCTGCTGCGCCGCGGAGGTGGCGATCTGGCCGCTGCGCAGCCCCGACGGTCCCGCCTGCGGCAACGTCGTCGTACCCGACCGGCGCACCGAGCCTTCGATCACCTGGATGCCGTCGGCCCGCGCCGCAGGCACGTCGTGGCCCAGGGTGCGCTCGGGCCTGGGTTCCGCTGGCTGGGATGTGGGTGGTCGTGATGTGGCTGGTTGGGAGGCCGCCGGCGCCTCCTGCACCATCGGCACCAAGACGGGAGGTGGTGGCAAATTCAACGCTCGGTCCCCCATGCCCAAGTGAGTAGTCCGGGCAACTGCGCCCAATTGCTCCGGCAGCAGATCGATAAATCCCCCTGTCCCGGCGACCTATCGTGACAATTACCTAGCCCGCGCGGTCGCCCCGACGAGCTGCGTTTGTTAGCGCCGTCCAGCCATTGCAGGGTACGAAACTGCGACCCGGAATGCCGGCACGAACTTCATGAAGTTGCGCAACGCGCCCGACGCGCTTCGTTGCGAAGTGATGAGCCGGCCCCTGTTCTTTCCGCTCACGCTTTCGCGTGCTGCCATTCCCCGATCCGGCTAATGCCGCGGTCCTCGCCCCCCCCCCGCTGTTCCTCGTGCTGGCCCGCTGACCGGCGCTGATCCGCCTTGTCGCCTGCGTGGGTCAGATCATCATGTTGATCGCCGCACAGGTCGCCAGCCCGACGGTAATGTTCATCGGCAAACCGATCTTCACGAAATCGGAAAAGCGGTAATCCGCTGCCGCATAGACCATCGTGTTGGTCTGATAGCCGATCGGCGTCGCGAAGCTGGCGGAGGCAGCGAACATTACGGCGATGATCAGCGGCCGCGGGTCGTTGCCCGTTGCCTGCGCGAGGCCGATCGCGACCGGGGTCATGATCACGGCGACCGCGTTGTTGGTCACCGTCTCGGTCAGCACGGAAGTGAGGAAATACAGCACCAGCAACAACGCGAACGGCGAGAGCGTGCTAAGCCAGGGCGAGGCGACATCGACGATCATCTGCACCGTGCCGATCGCTTCCAGCGCGCTCCCGATCCCCAGCATGGCAAAGATCAGCACCAGCACGCTGCCGTCGATCGACCGCCAGGCCTCTTCGGGATCGACGCATCGGGTGATCAGCACCACCCCGACCCCGATGATCGCCAGCGCCGCCACGGGCAGCACGCCAAGCGCCGCCAGCACCACGACGCTCAGCAGCGTCAGTACCGCGATCGGCGCGCGGTGCCGGCGGAACCGCCGCACGTGGCTGGTATCCTCGACGATCAGGTTGCTGTTCTCGTGCAGCGCGGAGATCGCCGGCGTCTCGGCAGCGACGAGCAGACTGTCCGCCGCCCGCAGCCGGACGCTGCCAAGGTCCGGTCCCGGCAAATGGCGCGCCCGACCGACCCCCAGCACACGCGCCGGCAGATTGGACAGGAACGGGATATTGCGCAGCTCGCGGCCCAGCGCGGGATGGGTTGGCGATATCGTCAGCCCGATCATGCGAACGTCGTCCGATCGCTCGTCCTGTGCCAGGCGGATGTCGCGACCGACATTCTGCAGGCCCACCACGACACCCTTGCTCCGCGCCAGGTCGTCCAGCTCATCCGCGGAACTGCTCACCACCAACCGGTCCGTCGGCAGCAGCTGGACGCTGGGCTCCGGCGATCGCAGCGTCCGCGCCCCGCGGCGCAGGGCGACCAGCCGCACCGCGTCGCGCTTCAGGAAGGCCAATTCGCCGATCGTCGGCAGCGCGCCCTCCTCGTCGGGCAGCACGGCCAGCTCGGTCAGATACTGCAGCTCGTGCCGCTCGGCGATGTCATTGTCGGGCCGGTCAGGCAGCACGCGCGGCCCCAGGATCAGCAGCGTCAGCACGCCCGCCGCCATCGTCACCAGCCCCACGCCGGTAATCTCGAAAATGCCGAACCCCGGTTGGCCGTTCGCCCGCGCGACACCATCCACCAGCAGGTTGGTCGACGTGCCGATCAGCGTCAGCGTCCCGCCCAGGATCGACAGGTAGGACAAGGGGATCAGCAGCCGCGTCGCCGATATGCCAACCGCGCGCGCCAGCCGCCGGACCAGCGGTATCAGGACGATGACGACCGGCGTGTTGTTGATGAACGCCGGTACGATCGCCGCGCCCGACATCATCTCCACCACCGTCCGCCGCGGGTGCTTGCCCGCGCGCCGGATGATGAGGCTCGCCACCGCCTCGATCGTCCCCGTGCGGACCAGCGCACCCGACAGGATGAAGAACGCGCCAATGGCGATCGGCGCCGAATTGGAGAAGGACTGGGCGATCAGCGCCGGGGTCAGCCAGCCGAACGCGATCATCAGCGCCGCCCCGCATACCGCGATCGTCACCGGCGGAAACCGCTCCACCGCAAAGGCGACGAACAGAAGCACGATAAACAGCAGGCCAAGCACCGGCAGATAGGGGGCCAGCGCGTGCGCAACATTCATCATCATCACCGCCCTCTAGGCCGGTCCCGCGATGATGCCACGCAAAAGCGTTCCCCCCGCAGCCTCACGCCGCCGCCAGCGCCGCGGGCTCGAGCCGGTGCAGCCGGAAACCGCCCTCGCCCAGCGCGCCGCGCGCCACGTCGATCAGATGCGCATGGTGGGTGAACAGCAGCACCTGGTTGCGCCGCGCGGCCACCGCCAGCACGCGAAGCATCGCCGCCGCGCGTTCGTCATCGGCGGTGATCAGCAAATCGTCGCACACGATCGGCAGCGCATGTTGCCCGGTCTCGATCGCGCCCAGCCGCAACGCCAGGTACAATTGGTCGCGCGTCCCCTCCGACAGCGCCTCGACGCCGACCGCCGTTCCCCCGGCCCGGATCGCGCGGATCGCGGGTCGGTCCTGCTCGTCATAATCGACGCCCAGCCCGGCGAACGCCCCCGCCGTCACCGTCGCGAACAGCGTGCCCGCGCGGTCGATCAGCGGCGCCTGGTTCTGCTGGCGATGGCGGTCCAGCACCCAGCGAAGCAGCGCCGCCGCCGCCACCGCCTCGACATGCGCCTCCGCCGCCGCGCCCATCGCCGCCGCGCTGTCGGCGACGATCTGCTGCGCGTCCGCCGCGCTGCTGTCCTGCGCCGCGCGCGCGAACGCCGCCTCCGCCTCGGCCAGCGCGCGGCCCACTTCCTCGCGCGCGGCGGCGACATCGGCCCGCCGCTCGGTCAGGCTGGCCTGCGCAATCGCCTCCTCCTCCGGGGACAGCGCCGCCACCTCGGCGGCCAGCGCGTCGAGCCCGTCCGGCCCGGCAAGGCCGGCAAGCTCCGCCTCCGTCTCGCGGATCGTGGCGATCAGCCGCGCCCGCTCGCCCGCCGCCGCCGCCGCCGAATCCAGCGCCGCCTCGTCCTCGGCGCCGATCCGCTCACGCAGGCCGTCGATCACCCGCTCGGCCGCCAGCCGCTGCGCCGCCGCCTTGTCCTTTTCGCGGCTCAGCCGATCGCGTTCGGCGGTAAGCCCGGCGAGCCGCTCGCGCGCGCCCTCCGCGCGGCGCCATTCCGCCGCCAGCGCCGCGACGACCCGCGTCGCCGGCTCCGCGCTGCTCCGCCCCAGCGCCGCCAGCACCGCCGCCGTTTCCTCGGCGAAGGCGCGCGCGTCCGCTTCCATCCCGGCGATCTGCCGCACCACATCGGCGCGGCTGGTCAGCTCCTCCGCCACCCCCTCGATCGCCGCCAGCGCATCGGCCAGCGCCTCGACGCCAGCGGCTGGCGGCTGATCCTCCGGCATCAACCCGGCGCGAAGCAAGCCGGCCTCGCGCAGCAAGTCGCCAAGCCGCCCCCCATCACGCCCTGCGCCCTGAACCGCACCGGCATCGGATTGAGTCTCCGCGTCCGACGCCGGCGCGGCATCGTCCCGCTCTGCTGCCGCCAGTTCGGCGGTCGCCCGCGCCAACGCCTTTTCCAGCTCGGCCCGCGCCGATGCCGCCGCGATCGCCTCGCGCACCCGCGCCTGCGCGCTCGCCGCCAGCATCGCCGGGTCTGCCGGCGGCTCGGCCCCGATTGCGCGCAGCGCCGCGACCACGGCGTCCGCCGCCGCCTGCGCCTGCGCCTCCAGCGCGGCCAGCGCCTCGCCCGCTTCGTCCGCCTCGCGCCGCGCCGCCAGCGCCTGCGCGCGCCGCTCGACCCAGGCTGGCCAGTCGGCTGCCGGCACTGGCGCGGCAAAGCCCAAAGGCGCCAGCAGCGCGGCCCATTCCGCCTCCTGCGCCACGCGATCCTGCTCCGCCCGCGCGATCCGCGCCAGCGCCGCATCGCGCAGCGCCACCGCCAGGTCGCGCGCCGCCACCGCCGCGGCATGATCCGCCATCCGCGCCGCCTGTGCATTGCGCCGGTCGGCCAGCGCGTCGGCCTGCGTCACCGCCGCGCGGATCGCCTCGGCCGCCACGCCCTTCCCCGCCAGCAGATCCGCGACCAGCGCATCGCGCGCCGCGCGCGCTGCCTGGATCGCCTCGGCCGTGGGCAGTTCCTCCCCCGCCGCCAGCGCCGCGATCCGGCCCTCGGCGCGGATCCGCTCCGCCTCCTGCGCATCGCCCTCGCGCCGCGCCTGCACCGCCTGGTCGCGCGCCTCGGCGATGCCGTGCGCGATCGCTGCGACCGTCGAGGGCGCCGGCAAGGCCATCGCCGCCAGCGCCGCCGGCTCGCCCTGCCACGGCGCCAGCAACGCCAGTTGCTCCGCCGCCCGCGCCAGCCGCCGGGCATGATCCGCCGCCGCGCGCCTGCGCCACACCGCGCCCGGCAGCGGCGCGTCGGGCGCCAGCCCAGCCTCCGCCCGTGCGCTCGCCAGCCGCGCATCGATCTCCTCGCGCCGCGCCAGCCGGCGATGGAGGTCGCCCGCCGCTTTCTCGATCACCGGCCGGCGTTCCTCCAGCGCGGCGATCCGCGTGTCCAGCGCCAGCACATCGCCCGCCACCGCAATCCCGCCGATCGCCTGCGCCACCCGGTCGAGATCGCCCTGAAGCTGCATTTCCAGCGCCTCGGCCGTCCGCCGGTCGCCCCGCGCCCGCGCCAGCGTGTCGCCCGCATCCGCCGGCAGGTCGGGCATTGGCCCCAGCGCCGCCAGCGCCGCCTCGGCGCTCGCCCGCCGGCTCAGCGGCGCGCGCGCCCGGCGGATGCGGTCGAGCCGCGTCTCCTCGCGGGTCAGCGAGTCATTCTCGGCCAGCAGCGCGGCGCGACGCTCCTCCGCCGCCGCGCGCCGCTGCTTCTCCTCGCCCCAGTCGCGCTCCCCGATGCTCGCCTCGCGTACCCGCTTCAGCGCCTCGGCACGCTCCGCCATCAACTTGTTGACGACCGGCTTTGACGCGCTCGGCTTGAACAGCTCGGCCGCCTCGCCGGTCAGCGTGTCCAGCACCTGCCCGATCCCGGCGATCCCGGTCCCCGCCTCCAGCGTGATCTGCGCCGCATCGTCGCGCCCGCGCAGGATCGCCTCGCCGCCGTCGCGCAGCCGTTGGTGGTCCAGCCCGAACATCCGCTCAAACGCCGTCCGGTCGACCCCCGCCAGCAATGGCGCCAGCACGTCGCCGGGCAGCGCCGCGCCGGTCGCGGGATGAAGCAGCGTATCCTTGTTGCCCTTGCGCCGCACCGCCTCGATCGTGCGCCCCTCCGCCTCGATCAGCCCACGGATGCGCAAATCGCCATAGCCGAACCGCCAGCCTTGCGCGGTCTGCCCGGCAATCCCGAACAGGAAATCGCCGATCGCGTGCAGCGTGGTCGATTTCCCCGCCTCGTTCGGCCCGACGATCAGGTGAAGGTCGCCCTCCCCCGCGCCCTCCCCGAAATCGAGCAATCGGTCGGCAAAACCGCCGTAGCGGATCAGTTCGATCTGCCGGAAGCGCATCAATCCTCCCCCTCGCCCAGCCGCGCCGCCACCGCCGCACGCGCCGCGCCCAGCAGCGCCGCCGAATCCCCCGCGCGCGCCGCCGTCACCAGCGGCGCAATGTCCGCGTCGCCCACATCGGCGGGCAGCTTCGCCACCAGCGGCGCGGTCGCCGCCGCCACCGCGCGTGCGCAATCGGGATCGTTCAGCGCCTCCTCCAGCAATTGCACCAGCTCGGGCGGCAGCCCCATCGGCACCGTGTCGTCGGTCGCCAGCCGCACCTTCTCGATCCACAAGTCGCCCGATACGCCCGCCGCCGTCGCGCGCACCTCGCCTTCCGCCCAGGCCGGATCGGCGCGCATCCGCCGCCCTACCGCGCCGTCCGCCATCACCGTCACCCGCGCCGCCAGCGGGCGCCCGTCCGCCTCGCGCACGCTGCTGGCGAGCAGCCGCCGGATCTCACCCAGCGCCTCGGCATAATCGCCCGCCCCGCGCACATCGGCCGCCACCTGTGCCCAGCGCGCTTCGTCGCACGCGCGATGCTCCACCGATCGCACCGCCCCGTCGGCGACGCGCACCAGCATCGCCCCCTTGGCGCCCGTCTCGCGCACGTTGCGCCCCTGGGTGTTGCCGGGGAACACGATATGCGGATGTTCGGATCGGATCGCCGGCTCATGCACATGGCCAAGCGCCCAATAATCATGCCCCGCCGCCTGCAATTCGCCCAGCGAGCAGGGCGCGTAATTGGCATGGCCGTCATGCCCGTCCAGCGCAGTGTGAAGCGCGGCGATGTTGAACATGCCCCGCTCCGGCGGGCAGTATGTCGCGGCGATATTCTCCGTCGTCGCCGCCTCGCGATAGCTTCGCCCGTGAATCGCCACCCCCAGATCATCGAAGCGCACCGTCTCGCACTGCCGGTTGCTCAGCAGGAACACCCCCTCGGGCGGCGTGAAATGCCGCGACACCCGGCTTTCCGCATCGTGATTGCCGAACAGCACCACCGCGCGGATTCCGGCGCGGGTCAGCCGCGCCAGCTCGCGGATCGCGAACTGCCCGGTCGCCTGGTCTTTCCACGTCCCGTCATACAGGTCGCCCGCGATCACCACGACCCGCGCTTCCTCGGCGATGGCAAGGTCCACCACGTTGGAGAATGCCCGCCGCGTCGCCCCGCGCACCAGCTCGGAAAAGGCCTCGTCCTTGCGGCTCAGCCCCGCCAGCGGGCTGTCGAGGTGAATGTCGGCCGCATGGATGAAGGTGAAATCGGTCATTCGGCACATCCCATCAGCGCAGCAGCCGCTCTTCCAGCAGCTGGGTGAAATCGCGCCGCCCGTGCGCGATCAGCACGATCACGACCCGCCGGTCGAACAGGCGATAGACGATGCGATAGGGCGCGGCGATGATCTGGCGGAACTCACGCATCCCCAGCGGCTCCAGCTCGGGCAGCATTGCGCCGCGCAGCGGGAACGTCTCCAGCCGCTCGATCCGCTCCAACAACTGGTCGAGGAAGCGGTCCGCCGCCGCGTCGCCCCCCTGCCCCGCAATCCAGCCATGGATCGCCGCCAGGTCCCCTTCTGCGCCCTGCGTCAGTTCGACGTCGTAGCGCTCGTTCACGCCGCCGGGTCGCGCCGCTGCCGCAACCGCTCGATCGCCGCGCGCGCCGGCACCGTCCGCCCCGCCGCCACATCCTGCGCGCCCAGCGCCATCAGCTTCAGCAGCGCCATCGTCTGGCGCGTCTGCTCATAGCTGGCGACATCCTGAAGCACCGCCTTGGCCTCACCATTCTGGGTGATGATCACCGGCTCACCCCCCTCTCCGATGCTGCGCAGCAGCTCGGCGGCATTGGCCTTCAGATAGCTGACGGGTCTGATCTGCTCTGCTAGTGACATGGCACCTATCCTTATTCGGTCCGAATATGGTCCGCCCGCGCGCCAGCTGCAAGCGTGCCGAAGCATCCTTCCGCATATTTGTTGCGCAATTGAAGTAATTTGTGGCACACATCGCAGCACAAGCTTCAATTGCGCGCCGGGGTGACTTCATGAATGCAATCACCAGCCAGATCGGCGATCTCGCCGATGCTGGCGAGCGGATGATCGAGCGGCTTCGGCGCAAGGCGTTCCTGCCGGAAAGCCGCAAGGGGCTCAACGTGCGCTTCGGCATTGCGGAGGCCGCCGCGCTGCTCGGCTGCTCGACCAATCGCATCCGCATGGCGGAGGATGACGGCCGCCTCCCCCCGCCCCCGGCCAGCGAAAAGGGCCGCCGCCTCGGCTATTCGGTCGAGGAACTGCTGCACATGCGCCAGGTGCTCGGCGCCTCCCCGGCGCGCGCCCCGCTCGACATGCCGGCGATCATCGCGGTGCAGAATTTCAAGGGCGGCGTCGGCAAGTCGACCGTCACCACGCATCTCGCGCATTATTTCGCGGTGCAGGGCTATCGCGTGCTGGTGGTCGATTGCGACAGCCAGGCGACCACGACGACACTGTTCGGCTTCAACCCGCATTTCAACATCACCCGCGAAGAGACGCTCTACCCCTATCTGTCGATCGATCCGACCCAGGCGGATCTCGGCTATGCGGTGAAGCGCACGCCCTGGCCGAACGTCGATCTCATCCCCTCGAACCTCGAATTGTTCGACGTGGAATATGAGCTGGCGGCCGCCGGCTCGGACGGCCAATCGGTTCTCGCGGCGCGTTTTCGCAAGCTGAAACAGGGTCTTATCGATCTGGCGGCACATTATGACGTGGTCATCCTCGATCCGCCGCCCGCGCTCGGCACGATCAGCCTCGCGGTGATGCAGGCGGCCAATGCGCTGCTCGTGCCGCTTGCCGCCACTACCCCCGATTTCTGCTCGACGGTGCAATTCCTGTCGATGATGGATCAGGTGCTGCGCCAGCTGGAAAGCGCCGGCATTGCGGTCGATTACAGCTTCGTCCGGCTGATCTGCTCGAAGTTCGATTCGAACGATCCCAGCCACGCGATGGTCCGCGCGATCATGGAACAGAGCTTCGGCCCTGCCCTCCTCCCCGTGCCGATCCTCGACAGCGCGGAAATCAGCCACGCCGCGCTGCGCATGATGACCGTCTATGAGCTGGAACGCCCGATCGGCACGCCCAAGACGCACAAGCGCTGCCGCGCCAACCTCGACGAGGCGATGGGGCAGATCGAGCAGCTCGTCCGCCAGGGCTGGGGCCGCGTCGCCCCTGCGCGTGAGGAGGATGTGATCCATGCCGCGGCCTGACCAGGCACCCTCGGTGCAGGCGCCCGCGGCGGGGGCTTTCCTACTTTTCAATGTTCACTCTATGTTCCGCGCGATGGAGGCACGGCATGGCGCGTAAGCAATCTGACTATCTCGCAGGGCTGCTCGCCGACGACGAACCGCCGGTGATCACTGCCCCGGTCGCGCACGCGATCCCGGACGCTGCCCCGGCATCTGTCCCCTCCCCCGCGGCGGCCTCTCCCGTGGCACCGCCCGCCCCTGCGCCGGAACGGCGCGAGCGGCTGCGCGGCACCACCTTGCTCGGCCGCGAATCGGCCCTGGCGCGCGTCGCCAGCGGTGAGGTGCGGCAGGTCACGCAATTGCTGCTCGATCCCGCGCGCGTGCGGATCTGGCCCGGCAATGCGCGTTCCTACGCGCATCTCTCCGAAGAGGGCTGCCGCGAACTGATCGACTCGATCATTGCCGAGGGCGGGCAGAAGGTGCCAGCCGTCGTCCGCCGCGTGGAGGGCGATCCCGATTACGATTATGAGGTGATCGCCGGCACCCGGCGGCACTGGTCGATCTCGTGGCTGCGGGCCCATTCCTACCCCGACATGGTGTTCGTCGCGCAGGTCGCGGTGCTCGATGACGAGGCCGCCTTCCGCCTCGCCGACCTCGAGAACCGCGCCCGCAAGGACGTCTCCGACCTCGAACGCGCGCGCAATTACGCCGCTGCGCTCAGGAGCCATTACGACAATCACCTGACGCGCATGGCCGAACGGCTGAAGCTCTCCAAGGGCTGGCTGTCGAAGATGCTGAAGGTCGCTGCCCTCCCCGACACGGTGATTGCCGCCTTCGCCTCCCCCGCCGACGTGCAGCTCAAGCCGGCCTACACGCTGGCGCAGGCACTCGACGACAAGAGCGCAGCGCCCGCCATCCTCGCCAAGGCGAAGGCGATGGCGCGGGAACAGAAATCGCGCCAGGAACAGGGGCTTGGGCCGTGGAGTGCCGCGGACGTGGTACGCCAGCTGCTCGATGCGCCGCGGCTGGCGGGCGCGGGCGGGGCGGGGGAGCGCCCCTGGGTGTGGACCACCCCGCACGGCCGCCCTGCCCTGTCGATCCAGTCCGCCAACCGCCAGGGCGTGACGATCCGGCTTCATGCGGGCTCCGGCGCCGACGCGGATGAACTCGCCGATGCGCTGCGCCGCGCGCTCGCCCATCTGGAGGCGCAGGGCCGGGGTCTGCAGCGTTGACCCACGCTTTTACCCCCTCATACGCATCAACTTCACGAACTTTGCGCCCCGCGGCGGCTGTTTCCCCGGGGAAACAGCCGCGCGTTTCCCCTCCCCCGGTCCCGGCCCGGCACCCACCGTTTCCCCGGGGAAACACCCAGTGACGCGCGCCAGCCGCGAGGCGGTGCCCGAACAATTCGACCTCTTCCTCCCCTATCTCGCCGATCTGCCACTGCGCGATCAGCGCGAGATGATGGAGCGACCGTTCTTCAGCCTTGCGAAGTCGAAACGGGTGAAACCGATCGACTATCGCAGCCCCGACGGGAAGCTGTGGGTCCATGTCTCGGCCAACCCCGATTACGGCATGGCGACGATCTGGGACGCCGATATCCTGATCTATTGCGCCAGCGTGCTCGCCGACATGGCGCGCCGCGGCGTCAACGACGTGCCGCGCAAGCTGCACCTCATGCCCTACGACCTGCTGCGCGCGATCGGACGCCCCACCACGGGCCGCGCCTATGAGCTGCTTGGCCAGGCGCTCGACCGGCTCGTCGCCACCACGATCAAGACCAACATTCGCGCCGAGAATCGCCGCGAGGCGACATTCAGCTGGCTCGACGGCTGGACCCAGCTCGTCGACGAAAAGACCGAGCGATCGCGCGGCATGACGATTGAGCTCTCCAATTGGTTTTGGGAGGGCGTGATGATGACCGGCGGGGTGCTCAGCATCGACCGCGCCTATTTCGATCTCACCGGCGGGCGCGAACGCTGGCTCTACAAGGTCGCGCGCAAGCATGCGGGCGGGGCAGGCGAGGCGGGTTTCGCGATCTCCATGCCCACATTGTTCGAGAAATCGGGCGCCGAGGGCCAGTATCGCCGCTTCAAGTTCGAAATCGCCAAGATTGCCGAGAAGGACCCCCTGCCCGGCTATACGCTCGCGATCGAACAGCCGGCCGGCAAGCGCGAACCGAACCTGCGCATGCGCCGCCGCCCCGATGGCGCCGCGGCCGAAGCGACGCCCAAATCCGTCAGCAAGCGCACCACCTCAAAGGCGCCCGCAGAGCCCCGTTTCCCCGGGGAAACACCCGCTGCTGCCCCCACCACCCCCGCGCAGCCGCCGCTCCCGGCCCTGTCGCGTGACCCCGCCCCCTCGCCTGAGCGCACCGCAGAGCTGTCCGAAATGGCATCGATGATCCGCCGCTCGGTCAGCCGTTCGGTCAAGAGCCTGGCGACGCGCGCCACCGCCGGCGACCTCACCGACGCGACGCTCGACACGCTCCGCGCCGAATATCCCGGCTGGGACTATCAGGCGCTCCATGCAGAGTTCCGCCAGTGGATCGACGCCGATCCCGCGCGCACCCCGGTCAACTACCAGAACGCGTTCATCGGCTTCGTCAAACGCTGGGACGACAAGCACCGCCACGAACTCGGCCGGTGACGACAGGGGAGGGGGGCCACCCGCTCATGCGCCCCGAAAACCTCCCCGCCCCGCATCGCGCACCACCTCTCAAGCTAGGTCGCGCAGACATCCAAGCCAGGCCGGGGCAGGGGAGGCAGCACCGACAAAATACCCTCGCGTCCCGCCGATCCGTTCCCGAAGTGTCGGCTCAACGCCGCCGCCCAGCCATGTCCACCGCGCCGCGCCGGAGATTTGAACGTCGATCCGGCCACCCACTCCGATTTCGATTCAATTCCCTGCCCCAAACAGGCCTGCGATCACGTCCTTCGACACTCCGGGAACATCCCTCGCACCTTCAGGAACCATCAACCGACACTTCAGGAACGCCATCCTCGCACCTTCAGGAACACAGCGACGACACTCCGGGAACAGCGCCCCTCCAGAAAGTACATGATATCAGTGGTTTGGTGGCCCGTCGCAGCCGCCTAACTCTCTAACCCTAAGATAAACCGTCTAACCCGTAAGGGCGATGTGAAATCCTTTGGATTGGAAGAGGGGATTCACCGCGCGTCGCCACCGTCAGGCCGACACCGCCGTCCGCCTTGCGTCACGGGTGACACTCTGCCGGTGCCCCGCGGTCCACAAGCCAGCCTGCCAAGTCGAGAAGCGCCGCGCCTCGGACGCAGCCCGACGAGCGTCAGCCATGACACTCTGCCCAGACCCTTCTGGGAAAGTGTCACCCGCGACAAAGACGACACGCCGACGCACAAGGGGGATTCACCTTGTGTTCGCACTGTGCTTGATTCGCCGCATGAGCAGCAGCACCCTCGATCTCGGTTCGATCCTCGCCACGCTGACCGCCGCCTCGCGCCGTCCGCGCTACGCCTTCCTCGTCCTCGGACTGATCGCGGAGGCCGCCCGTGCCGACGGCCGCGCCGGTCCCTGGATCCGCACGCGCACTCAGGGCCCGGAAGGGGAGGGGGAGCGGGTCGCCCTGCGCGACTGGCTCGCACGGCAACTCGCCCCGCTCGCCGCCAACGACCGCCGCCGCGCCACGCTGCGCGCCAAGGTCGCCGCCCGCATCGCGACGGAGGACGCCGCGGTGATCGACGCCGCCGTGGCGGAGGAGGCGCTGGCGATCGGCCGCGCCAATGTCAGCCGCGCCGTCTCCGATCTGGTCCGCGCCGGCCTCGTCCGCCGCCACTATGCCGGCCGCATCACCGATCACGTCAACCGCGGCGGTCGCCGCATGGCGGTCTATGCCGTCGAACCCCCGGTCCTGAACGCCATCCGCTCCCGCCCGACCCTTGTGTAAGGGGGGGGCACCCCGCCGGTATCAACACGCTCCCCGGGCAATGAACCGGCCCGGTCACGCCCCTTGATCCAGATCACCCATAGAAGATCCGATCCCGCAACAAGACATGGCAACAGTAACGCGCTGATATCGCGTCGCGACCCGGCTGGACAGCAACCGCCCCCGTCGGGCATGACTATCGCGGGGGAATGTCATGATCAGTCTGTCTGTTGCACGATGGCGAATCCGGCTGCCGGAAACACTGCCGCGGCTGACCGGCACGGGGCTGCGTATCTTCAGCATCATCTGGGCCGCGACCATTGCGACAGCATTGATCGTCACCGTCTTTGGAACGTGGCAGAGTTTCAAGCCGTATCCCTATCGCTGGCTCAATTACGGCCTGAGCGCGTCGTCATCAGGCAGCGAAATCTTCGCTGTCACGGGACAACAGGCGCAACAATCCGGGATCCGGGCCGGCGACGAAGTCCTCGCCATCGATGGTCGTCCCATGCGCGCTCTGGATTTCGCCGAGCAGCGTCGGTTGCTCGACCGGCCCGAAGGCGCCGTCCTTGCGCTGACCCTGCGCAATGCGCAGGGGGAGGTGCGCACGCACCGGTTGACCCGCGCGGCCAGCAACACGCGGGAGGTGGAGAAGGTGCGCCTGCTCCAGGGGTTCAGCGAAACCGTGTCGTCCATCGCCTTTCTCATCGCCGCGGCCCTCCTGTTCCGCCGTCGCCGTGAACCGGTGCCCGCGCTGCTCGCCCTGGCCTTTGCGACCAACGCCGCGACCGCCAACACGCCACTCGCCGATATCTTGGACATCCCGTTCTTGAGCGAGTGGATGGGTTCGCTCAGCCTGGCGATGCTGCTCGTGGGCCTGGCCGGCTTTCCCGATGGTCGTATCGGGTCGGCGCGCTCCTGGACAATCATCGGCCTGATCCTGCTTTACCCGCCGGCGGTGATCTTACGGGTCGGCGGGCCGTGGATCATCATGCCCTATGTGTTGTCGCTGTGCGCGGTCGTGCTGGTGCGGATGGCGCTGCGTTACCGCCAGATGCCGGCAGGCATCATGCGGCAGCAGGTCCGCTGGGGCTTTTTCGGCCTCGCCACGGGCACCTTCTGGCTGATCCTGTCGGGCATGGCGTTTCTGGCAGCGCAAGGGACAGGGGCGGGGGGGCAATATAGCCAGCTTCATGGCCTCTCGTTGATCTGCAGCCTATTCGCGACGATCTCGATGGTCGGCGGGCTGCTCGTCTCGCTGCTGCGCTACCGCCTCTATGACGCGGACACGGTGATCGGGCGCTCCGCCGCTTATGGCGTGTTGACGCTCGGCTTCGTCGCGCTGTTCGCGGCGGGGGAGAAATTGATCGAGACCTTGTGCGAAACCTATCTCGACGCGCAGGTCGGTGCGCTCGCCGGGGGCCTCGCCGCGGCGCTCGCCGCGGTGCTGATCGTGCCGCTGCACCACCGCGTCAGCGGCTGGGCGGAGCGCCGCTTCCAGCGCCAGCTGCTGCGCCTGAGCCAGGGGCTGCCGCAGATCGTCGGTGACCTGCGCGAAACCGGGTCGGTCGGCCAGATCGCGGAGACGGTGGTCGATTCCGCTGCCCGCAACGTCTAGGCCACCCGCGCCGCCGTGCTGGTCGGCGATCGCGTGGTGGCGACGCACGGGCTCTCGCCGGAGGCGGCAGGGGCATGGCTGGACGAACGCGATCTGGCGGTCGAGCCGGCCGGCGTCGCGCGCGGCGACGCGACCTTCCCGATGCGCCTCCCGTTGGAGTCGGAGGCGGTCGGCCGCGTCGGCTGGCTCGTGCTCGGCCCGCGGCCCGACGGCACGATCTACGGCAAGGATGAGCGCAAGGCGCTGGGCGAGGCGGCGGGGCCGGTCGCGCGCGCCATCGCCATCGCCGGGATGCGCGAACGCCGCGACGGCGAAGTGCTCGCGCGGATCCGGCGGCTGGAGGATCTGCTCCTCGCCCGCGCGGGCCATGCCGCACCCGGCATCGCCCCCGCGCCATCGCTCGCCGCCGGCGGCTAGGCGGCGATGATCACCTTCATCGCGCCGGTCTTCTGCGCATTGCCGAACGTCTCATACGCCTCCAGCATCTGATCGAAGGTGAAGCGGTGGGTGATGAGGAGGGCAGGGTCGATCTTCTTCGATCCCACCACCTTCAGCAGCATCGGCGTGGTGACGGTATCCACCAGCCGCGTGGTGATGGCGATGTTACGATCCCACAGCGCCTCGAGGTGAAGCGACACGGGGTGGCCGTGCACGCCGACATTGGCGATCACCCCGCCCGGCGCGATCAGCTGCTGGCACAGTTCGAACGTCGCCGGCACGCCGACCGCCTCGATCGCGGTATCGACGCCATGCCCGCCGGTCAGCGCCTTGACCGCGTCCACCGCCTTGCCATCGCCGCTGTTGACGGTCCGCGTCGCGCCAAATCTCTTGGCGATCTCCAGCCGATTGTCGTCGAGGTCGATCATGATGATCTCGGCCGGGGAGTAGAATTGCGCCGTCAGCAGCGCGGCGAGTCCGATCGGCCCCGATCCGACGATCGCCACCGTCGCGCCGGGCTGCACCTTGCCGTTCAGCACGCCGCATTCGAACCCGGTGGGCAGGATATCGCTCAGCATCACCAGCGCTTCCTCGTCCGCCCCTTCCGGGATCGGGTACAGGCTGGTGTCGGCATGCGGCGTGCGGACGAACTCAGCCTGCGTGCCGTCGATCATATTGCCCAGGATCCAGCCGCCGGTCGTGCAATGCGAATACATGCCGCGCCGGCAATATTCGCACTTGGCACAGGCGCTGACGCAGGAGATCAGCACCCGGTCACCCGGCTTGAACGTGGTCACCGCGGGCCCCACCGCCTCGACCACGCCGACGCCCTCATGCCCCAGGATCCGCCCCGGCTCGCACGTCGCCACATCGCCCTTCAGGATATGCAGGTCGGTGCCGCAGATCGTCGTCCGAGTGATGCGGACGATCGCGTCTCCGGGATCGCGAATCTCGGGCTTGGCATGCTCTTCGAACGCCTTCTGGCCGGGGCCTTTGTAGACAAGCGCTTTCATTGAGAGCCCTTTCTCACTTCCGAGAGGTCGGCGGACGCGGCGTCGCTGGCGGCACGCGATCTCACCGTCGGTCGCGCCGGGTCCGGGAAGACGCTGCTGTACCCGCTGCGATCCCGCCCCGGCAGACTCGGGAATTACGCATCTGGTGGTGGGCGGCGCGGTCGTGATAACGCCTTCGATGAAATGAAGATGAGGGGAGGGTAAACCCGTCCCGCGCGGCGCGATCATGCCACCGTTGTCAGTTGCGCCGCAGCGTAGAACTATCCCGCGAGACGCATATCTCGGATGTTTTTGCAATCCGGACTTTGGTCCTATGTGGCGCGAAAGCCACGGAATCTGATCCATTTTCACATATGTTGGTTTCACATCGACAAGTTTCAGGCGTGACGAATATTCTCTCGCCCGAGACGCGATTTCCGAAGAGTTCGCGTTCCGGGGAGAATCATTGATGTTCGCTGCGTCCCGTCGTCCGTCTGCACGGCTTGCTTTGTCTGCTCTTGCGCTGTGCACAACCTGCCTCGTCACCATGCCCGCCGCGGCCCAAACCGGCGCGCCCGCCGCGGCGGCGGCGCCGCCACCCCCCGCCGGCGGCTATTACACCGCCACCGGCGCCCGCACCGCGGATTACAACGCCGCGCTGCAAAGCTGGCGTGAGGACGCGCAATTCGCGGTCGACTACAGCAAGGCCAATATGGGCCTCGAATATGCCTATGTGATGGGCCTGACGGGCAAGGGTCAGACGATCGGCATCAACGATTCGGGTGTGCTGGTCGATCATCCGCTGTTCTCCGGCGCGGGCAAGTTCAGCGGCCTGCGCACCGCGATCCCCGCGGGCTATGGCAATGACGGCCTCGTCAACCAGCGGCGCCGCTGGGAAATCCACGGCACCCATGTCGCCGGCACCGCCGCGGGCAACCGGATCGCGGGGGAGCGCAGCTTCGGCAACGCCTTTGGCGCCAACATCTTCTCGGCGACCGCCAATTTCGCCGCCGGCGACTTCCTGTGGTGGAAGGATGAATTCATCGACGGCACCACTGTCGCCACCCCGCGCGAAAACATCGTCGATCTCGCCAGCACCGGACAGGTGCGGATCATCAACAACAGCTGGGGCTCGGGCACGACCTTGCCCTACACCGCCACGCTGGCGCAGGCGCGGGCAACGTTCGTGCAGAACCTGGGCGACTTCTACCAGCCGGTGCTCGACAATGACGTGCTGGTCGTCTTCTCGGCCGGCAATGGCGGCGGCGTCCATGCCAGCATCGACGCGGTCACGCCGCTCAACGATCCGCGGCTGCGCGGCAACTGGCTGTCGGTGACCAATTACCTGGCCGACGGCACCGCCGCCGCCAGCACCAGCCTGTGCGGCCAGACGGCCACCTGGTGCGTCTCCGGCCCGGGCAGTGCGATCATCTCCAGCGCGCTTGGCTATACCGTCAATGTCGATGCGATCCGCGCCACCTATACGGCGGCGGCCTATCCCGGCATCTACGCCGGGCGAACCGTGGCGCAGCTGCAATCGGCCGCCAACACCGCCTGGATCAACGTGCTGAACGGCTATCTCAGCCGCCGGGCCGCGGCACAGGCGGCCGGGCGGCCGTTCGACGAGGCGGGCGAACGCACCCTTGTCGCACGCGAGGCGGTGGGCATTTCGCTCGCTTATGGCGCGCGCTTCGTCGGCGGCGATCCCAATGGCTATACGTCGACCCTCGCCAACATCCTGGTGTCGAACGTCAATCTGTTCACGCCGGAGTTCGTCGGCTCGGTGCTGACCCAGGCGGATGCGTTGATCAGCGCCGAACTGGCACGCTTCATCACCTATACCGGGCCCGGCTATGCCGCGCTGACCGGCACCTCGATGGCGGCGCCCAATGTTTCGGGCTTTGCCGCGTTGCTGATGGAGGCGTTCCCCGAATATAATACCGCGCTGATTTCGGACATTCTGGTGTCCAGTTCGCGCGATCTCGACACGCCCGGCGTCGATCTGCGTTCGGGCTGGGGCGCGCCGCAGATGGGCACTGCGCTCCGCGGCCCCACCGCGCTTCGCGCCGTGCGCGAGGTGGAGGTCGCCGGCGGCACCGTCGATGTCTGGTCAAACGACATCACCGACGCGCGCGATCGCTATTCGGCGGAGGTTCTCGCCGGCTTCGGCAATGATATCGGCGGCCTGACGAAGCGTGGCGCGGGTGAGCTGATCCTCGCCGGCAGCAACAGCTACACCGGTGCGACGCGCGCCGATCAGGGGCTGCTGACGGTCAACGGCCGGATCACGGCCTCCGCGGTGACCATCGGCAATGGCGGCACGCTGGGCGGCAATGGCACGGTGCCCTCGTTCCTCGCGCTGTCGGGCGGCACCGTCGCCCCGGGCAGCGCCGGGGCGATCGGCACGCTGACGGTCGCGGGTGACGCGGTGTTCAACGCCGGCAGCACCTTGCTGATCGATATCGGCGCCTCGGGCAGCTCGGACCGGCTGGTCGCCAACCGCGCGCAGCTCGGCGGCACGCTGACGCTCGCGCCGCTCGGGCAGCTCCCGCGCTACGGCGCCAGCTACACCGTGCTGACCACCACCGACGGCACCACGGGCCGCTTCGATGCCGCGACGCCGTTCAGCGCGATCCTCTATCCGGAGGTGCGCTATGCCGGCGGCCAGGTGCAGGCGACGATCGCCGCACGCCCCTATGCCAGCGTCGTGGACCGGACGCCGGTGCAGACCGCCTACGCCCGGCTGCTCGACGGCAATCGCCCGGCCTATGCGTCGCTGCGCAACGTCTATGACGCGCTCGACCTGCAAAGTGTCGGCACGATCCGCGCCTCGCTGGAACAGCTCGCGCCGACCACCGAAACGACGCGCCGTGCGATCGGCACCGTCGGGCTGGACAATATGGCGCGCTTCTACCGTGAGCGGACCGGCGCGATGCGCCCCGGCAGCTTCGCCGGCGGTCAGGTGGCGTTGATCGGCAAGCCGCTGCAATTCGCCGCCAATGCCATCGTCATGCCGGGCCAGCCGCAGACGGTCAGCGACACGCCGGCGACGGTCGTTCGGGAAGGCGCGCTGCCCAGCACGGTCTCGGCCTATCTCGCGGGCGGCTATGTCGACGGTTCCAGCCGGCCGATGCCCGGCACGATCCTGGGCGGCGGGCGTGACAAGTTCGACGGCTTCTTCATCGCCGGCGGGCTTGAGGCGCAGGTGACCGACACGGCGGTGCTCGGCTTCGGCCTGTCCTATACCGATCTCGACGCCGATCGTCGCCTCGGCCGCAAGACCGATGGCAAGCTGATCCTGGGTACCCTGTATGGCCGCCTGGGAGAGGATTTCGGCGCCGCGCTCGATACGCAGTTCAGCGCCGGCGTGTATGAATCGCGCACCCATCGCACCGGCACCTTCGCCGGCACGCCGTTCGACCTGCGCGGGCGCGACAATTCCTTCGCGCTCTCGACCGAACTTGGCGCAAGCTACGCCTTTGGCAGTGACGCGCTTCGCATTGCCCCGCGCGCCGCGGTGCGCGCCAGCCGGATCGAATATACCCCGCTGGTCGAAACCGGCACCGGACCGGCGCTGGCGATCGCCAAGGACGATTTCCTCAGCGTGCAGGGCCGCGCCGGGCTTCAGCTCGACGGCAACCGCGCCGGCTTCCGACCGGTCGCCTCGGCTTATTTCGTCCATGACTTCAAGGATCGGCCGGACGTGTTCTTCGCCGGCCTCGCGGGCGGCACCGGCATCCAGGCGCCGTTCCTCGTCGCCGGGCAGGATCGCAACTGGGGCGAATTGTCCGCCGGCCTCGCTTATGGCACCGAACGGTTTGAGTTCTCCGTCGCGCTCGACGGCACGGTCGGGCGCGAGGATGTTCGCAACCGCTCGTACCGCGCCGGCGTGACGGTGCGGTTCTAGGCGGGGGCGGGCGGTAACGAAGCGGGGCCGGCACCACCGCCGCCCCGCTTCCAGCACGGAAGGATGTCCGGGTGTCGCTGCCGCTTGCCTTGCTCCTTCTCGCGGCGACCCCCGATCCCGCCGCCACCTTCTACAACCGTCCCGGCGCGACGCCCGCGATGGTCGACGCTGAGCTGCGCCGCTGCCGGATGATCACCACCGGTCCCCATGCCGATGCGGTCGGCGGGGATGGGGCCGCCGCTGCGCTGACCCCGGCCATTCCTCTCCAGAAACAGGCCGCACCCAGGCCGGAAAACCCCGCTCCCCTGCCGTGGGAGGCCGTCGCAACCCCCACGATCGAGGATTGCATGGTGCTGCGCGGCTGGCGCCTTTACG
>NZ_QQWW01000014.1:0-93778 GCF_003950435.1 Sphingomonas sp. ABOLG | reverse complement strand
ATCAGGCTGCTCGACACCTCGCGCCGGGCGATGACATCACGGACCCGCACGCCCGGCCGGAACGCCTCGGCCAGGATCTCCAGCTTCTCCGCGTCCGACCAGCTCCGTCGGCCCGATACCCGGCCGACCACCTCCACACGACCAGTCGTACGAGCGCTCGTACGACCAGTCTCAGAACCGAAAACTTCCCGCACCGCCCGCGCCCTCGTCAAAGACGATAAGCATCCCGGCTACGGCCAAACGGGCAAGGCGGCCCTCAGGCCACGCTTACGGTAAGCCCGCTTGGGAAAATGCGCCCTTCCCGCGACTTGCCGTTTTGCGTGCCAGTATGCCGCACCAGAGCGTCGCGGACCCCCTCGGCGGCGGCGGCGGGACAAGGTTGGTTGCTGCGGCAGGCACCATCCATCTCTGATCCCGCCACCTGTTTCGCTGAGGAGTTCAGCCGCAGCCGATCTGGTACAGGTCCCCAACTAAAGGCGATGATCTCCTCGGAGGTGTATGGAATCGCTCCTCAACGAGATGGGCAGGCTGATTCACGTCACGCGACTACATCGTAATACTGCTCAAGCTTGTCCGCGATTGCCACAGCTGCGAGGCACTGTTTTTCAGTCGGTACGCGGCGCGGAAGCGACGTGCACGCCTGCAGAATTCCGGCCTCCTTCGGCGCCAGCTTGCCGATCGACTTGCCGAAAGCGAGAAGCTGCGACCAGTATTCGCCTCCCTGGTTCACCACTTCGCGCTGCGCCTCGATGCCGTTGAGCTGCCGCTTCGCGACGCGGACATCGCGATCGACGGCACGCAGTGCGTCGCGCTCGATGGTGACGGTTTCGAAACCCGCATCATAAGGGGCCGGGCGCTTCGCGAGTGCAGCCCAGCAGGCCTGCTTCTTTGCCCACTCGCTCATATTCCGCACGCCTTGCGGCGGGTTGGTGATCACCTCGTTGGCAGCCTTGGCGGCCGCGAGAAGCGCGCGCTCCAGGTCGGCCGGGACGCGTTGCAGCCGCCAGATCGCGTCGAGGTCAGGAACGCGTCCGCGGGCATCAGCATCGTGCACCACCTTTGCGATCGCGTAGGTCACGATGTTCGCGCGGTAGCCACCCGTGTACCAGGTCTGGGCGGGTACGATCCGCTCGAGGTGCCGGAAGATAATTGCCTTCGCGATCAGCCGCTGGAACCACACCTCGTCGAATGCTGCTCCCTCGTTCTTGCCCCACTCCTCGCCGATCGCCTTGGCGAGCTCTGCGAAATTCTTCTGCGCGCCGTAGCTGACGATATGCGGTTTGCAGCGATACGAATTCTCGAATTTTGCCAGATCTGTCTTTGTGAAGAACTGGCTCTTCGGGAACATTGCATCAAAGCTTTTCCGTTCCGCCGGCGTCCGGCGCCCCCGTTCTTCCGCGAACTGCCCCCTGGCGCGCTCGTAGAACCATTTGTGCTCGCGGTAGCCGCTCTCCCCGGCGGGAGCGAGCATGCGACGGGAATATTCCTCCATCCGGATATGAAACGGATGATTGGCAAAGAAGTCCGCCGCATTGACCTTGTTCTGGCTGTTGGCGAACTGCGAGATGTTCGGAACGACCGTCTCGGAGTGCTCAGGCGGCACCACCGTCAGCTTCATCTGGACGTAGACGTCCCTGAGCTGTTCGGCGGCAAGCTTGCGGGCGGCGTGGATCGATGCGGTCGTCTGGCCACCGTTGACGATCTGGAAGTTCGAGGCCGACATCAGGAACAGGCCTTCCCCGATGCTGGCGACCTCGACGCTCTCGGCGGTGGTGGTCAGGCCGTTGTTATACGAGAAGAACATCGCGGGATCCTTGCGTATCGTATCCCGGATGCCGCCGTTCACCTTGCCTCTGGCCTGGAGGAAGCTGCGGACGTTCGCCTCGAGCAGGCGCGCACCCCAGCGGTCGTAGATCTCGGCCAGCTGCGTGCCCGGAATCACTGCGATATAACTCTCGAGGGGTGCGCCATCGAACGAGGCGCGCAGCACCGGGATGGCCTCGCCGAAATCTTCGGCAAAGTCGATCACGAGATCCTCGCGCGTCTGACCGGCCTCGATAAAACGCTGGATGCGCCCGAGGTCCCAGACATTCGACGTGACGGGAATCTCGCCGATCCTGCCGACGGATTGGGCATCGGTCCGCGATTTGTAGATCCGGTTGGTGACGAGGATCAGCTTGATCTTGGTGATCTTCTTCCAGCATCGCCGGATCAGATCGGCGAGCGCAAATGCCTGACTGCTCTCCTCCAAGCCCTCCCGGTAGCCTGCGTCCAGCGATGCCATCACGAACTGCACGACTCGTCCGAGAAGCTTGTTTGCTTCCGCCTTCATGATCGAGCCCGGCTCGGCATGCCGATGGAAATCCGAGATTACGAGACTGAGGACACCTTCCTCATCGTCCGCGTCCCATCCGAAGCCATCGACCTGAACCGGCTTCTGCCTGAAAATACCCTCATGATAGCATTGTGCGAAGGAGGAAAGCTCGCCGGCCTCGTCGAGGATCTCGCCCATCTTCTCGAGGAAGGCCTCGGTCGTGATCAGTCCCTGCGCGTCGGCCTCGCCCTGAACCTCGGCGAGAAACTCGCGATGGAATTCATTAAGCTGTTCCATTTCCCAGCCCCTGTTTGATCAGCGCGTCGAGCACTCCCGGCTCGACCTGGAAAGGTGCGCAGGCGTCCAGCGCAATGCTGTACCGGACGGCGGAGACACCCGTTTTCAGCGGTGGGGTTATTCGCGGAAAGTCTCCGGAAACCTCGAATTCGGCGGTCTTCCCCAGCGTCCAGCGCCGATCCGAATAGTCGTCGTCAAAATCGAAGCCGGAATCGATCAGCGCCTGCTCCCAGAGCCGGTACGCCTCGGGTTCGGCCGCCGCGTACAGCTTCTCCAGCTCGAGGACATGGTCGGTGAGCGTCCTGCCGTCCGGCTTAACCGCTGCATCGACCGCCGAGACCACGAGATGCAGACTGCAGCCATCGACATCGGACAGCTGGTCCTCCGAGGAGATCTGGACGAAGGGCTTTGCAGCGCCGCGGCGCGCCTTCACCTCGATGAGACAGCGATCGAACTCGAAGTCCTTCGAGCTGCCGGAAGGTCCCTTCCAAGCATCTATCGCGGAATACGCCCCCACCAGATGCATCAGACGTCGCAGGAACTGCAGCTCGCCCAGCAGCCCGCGCTGCTCCTCGATGCTCAGCAGGTCGTTGCGGCCTCCGCGAAGAAGATGGTGCCAGCGCATTGCCCGGCGCACTGCCCTGTTCAGCGCATCCGCAATGTCTGTACCCGGCTCGGCGGCGCGCACGATATCGAGACACAGATTCTGGAACAGCTCCCGCTGATCGGTGTCCTTCAGGAACAGGACGAGCGCCCGACCTCCCGTCACGTCCTGAAACCGAATCTCGAGGTTGCGAAGTTTCGGTAACGGCTTCGGCTCGGCGACGCCGGGCGATATCCGCAACAACAGCCCTAGCTCGGCCTTGCCGGAGACAATCCAGAAGAAATCATGTCTGCCGTCGGGATCGACGCGTCGGGCATCCACGGCGCCGGGCGAGAGCGCTGCCCAAGGATCTCGCTCAGTCATCGAGACTGTCCTCGTCGCTGTCATCGTCTCCGAACAGTTCGCGCAGGGCGACGGGGTTGAGGATATACTCGACCTTTCTGTCAGGGCGCGCCGAGACCGGAAAGCTCAATGCCCATGCCGCGACCGGCTCCGCCGGTACCGAGTCGACAAGTGCCTCGGGCAGGCCCTCGGTCTTGAGGGCGATATTGTAGAGCACCAGCAGCGGGCGTGTCCGCTTCGCCCGATAGATGCGATCGGGGTAGTTCGGACGCTCGCTGCCTGAGCCATCCTGCTTCTTCGCGAGCTCCTCGCGCTCATAGGCCTCTTCGGCCTGCCGGGCGACTTCGCGCTCAAGCCCGACCTTCTCGATGCCGCGGGATGAAAGCCGGGCCTTCTTGCCGCTGATCGCGAGAACGCCGCGTCTCAGCTCCTGCTCACCGAGGCTGCGCTGCGGCGGGATGACCGGCCAGCCGCCAATGTTGACAGGCGTCCTGTCGGGCCCCGGTTGCAGGCTCGCGATGAGGACATCAAATGTGCCGAGCTCGTCGTGCGCGCGTTCTGCGATGTACTGGCGGACGGGGCGCGGGTCGGTGAGAACCGATTCCCGTTCGTTCTCGAATGAGCGCAGGAACGCGTCGACATGCTGCCACGGCACGTCTCGAAGCAGGTACCCGCCGGTGACTTTCCCGGCGCTGTCGGGTCCGTAACCCTCGGTAGCGAGATCCTCGAGCAGCTGGTCCCGGGCAGACCGGTTGAGCTGCAGCGTCCGTGCCGCCGCCGACAGCTTCACCGTCTCGATGAAGCTGTTCGACAGCCCCACCATGACGTGCTTCTGTCCCGCGCCCATCTTGTTGCGCGCGGTGACCATGAGCGCGCTGGGGTGACTGCGGACCGCTAGGCCGAACTGCTCGGGGGTGGCATTCGCCTGCTGCATGCGCTTGAGCTCGAGCTGAAGCTCCTCGGTCGCCTCACCGATATGGGCGTACCAGGATGCAGCCTCTACCGGCATCCAGATGCGGCAGAGGTCCTCGTAATCCGGCCGGTAGCCGAACCAGCGCCCCATCTGCATCAGCGTGTCGTACATCACCGAGCTGCGCAGGAAGTAGGAGATGGTCAGCCCTTCGAGCGTGAGGCCGCGCGACAGGGAGAAGCCGCCTACCGCGACCACCGTCTGCCCGGCGCCGCCACCCTCATAGTCGAGACCGGCCGGAGAAGCGGCGTTGACGGCGACGACCTGCGTCGAGGCGATCACCGGAAGCAGGCCCTCGCGAACCTCGTTCCAGGCAGGGCCCGCGTCGGCATATTCCTCTTCCCAGCAGCGATGGATCGCGCCGATCTCCTCATTGTATTCCGCCGCATCCGGCCGGCCGCCATCGACGCGGACGGCATCCTCGATCTCCTTGAGCTTCTGGTGAAGCCGGTTGCGAATGAGGCCTTGGATGCCGGTAAAGCGTGAGGCGTTGACCAGCATAGAGGCATGCTGGGCCGTCTGCCCCCGCAGGTTGCGGACGACCCGTGCGACAAGGAACGACCGCAAGGCGTCGAGCATGCTTTCCGGCAGCGCGGTCAGCGCATGATCGATCTTGTGCTTCACAGGGAGCACGTCGCCATTGTCGGTGATGTAGCGGATGTGATTGGGCCGCTGGTCCTCCTCGTCAGGAATTCCGTCGATGAACACCTTGCGTGCGCCGAAATAGTTGGTCGGGGCGTCAAGACCGAAGATGAAGTGGCGCGGGAACAGATCCTGCCCCCTGACATCATCATCGGTATCGGGATCGATGAAGATGTTGGCGAACGGGGTGGCTGTGTAGCCGACATAGCAGCTGCGCCGGAACAGCGCGAGCAGCTCGCGGATCTGGCCGTTGATCCGCGACGTCTCGCCCTTGCCGTACTTGATGTCGATCGAGGCATTGTCGGCCTCGTCGTCGATCAGCAGCATCGGCTGGTCGACCATATCGGTGCCATGCGTCGTGCTGTGCTCCTTGAGCCAGTCGACCAGATTGGCGAGGGTTGCCGAGTTCTTCTTGATCACGAGAACGACGGGCACGGCATAGGAAGCGATCTGGCTGGTGTTGGTCGTCGCGGTCGCCCGGTTGAAGTCTTTCAGTGTGGTGGTGAGACTGACCGGCGCCTTGCGGTCATCGAACTTTCCCACGCCGATGACGCGCGGCCTGTCCCTAGTATCCTTCTTCTCGAGGCGGCCGGTGTCGCGACCGACGAACCCCTCGTCGATCCGCATCTGGGTCTGGTTGCGCAGGTTGTTGTGGATGCCTGCGATAACGACGATCAGCCGGTAGCCCGCGTCGGCGGCCTTGCAGATCAGACCCGTATAGTTCTGGGTCTTGCCGCTCTGGACGTGGCCGACGACCATGCCCTTGCGGTCCCAAGGCCCGGGCTCCTCGGGATTGCCCATGCGATCGAGGATGCTGTCGGTGATCGTGTCGGTGGACGTGATCACGTCAGCCGGCAGCTTTTTCGACTGAAGCAGCTTCTTGTACCGGCTCCAGTAATGCGGATCAATGCGCGCACGCGCGTCGTGCAGCCATGGGCGGAACTCGGGCGTATCGACAATCGCACCGACGCCCATGTGAATGCCGTTGCGCTCCTCCAGCAGGCGGGCGAGCCGCTCGGCCTGCTCGTCCGAGACATCGCCGAACATCGGAAGGACGCGCATCTGGTCGATCATCGCGCGAATGCTGGCGGCGGTACGGTCCTTCTCGCGAAGCACCATCGGCGACACCGTCTCCTCGAGGAGCTCGAGGGCCTCACTCATCACCTTCTCCCTGATCTGCAATCTCGCGGATCACGGCGCTGGCCGCGTCCCAGTTGGTCCTGAACAGCTCGATCGGATGAAGCCGGTCGAGGATCTCGTCAGTCGTCTGCCCCTGCTCCTTCAGCATCCGGACCATTGCTCCCGCGAGCTGGCGCAGCACGGCATCATCGGCGTCGTCGGCCTGAACCTCCTCCGCGGAACCGGCGAAATCGGCGTGGAGCGACGCGATTGGCACCGTCGAGCCGAGCACTCCCACGATGTTGGCGAACTCATTCTGCAGGTCGGCCGGCAGGCGCGCACTGAAATCGGCAAGGACGGGATGGCTGGCATCGGGACGGTAGATGATCGCGCCGTCGCGCTGGATGCGGTGCCAGAGCGGCATGTATTCATGGTCGACGAGCTTCTGGCCGCGGCGCTGATAGGTACGCTTCGAGGTGAGCGAGAGACGCTCGACGAGGTTGCGCATCCGCTCCCTGACTGCGGGAGGAAGCTGCGCCGAGGCCTTCTTGACGTCGATCTTCCACTCTGCATCCATCGTATTCGGAATGTCGACGCGGATCCGGCACAGCTTGGTCAGCTCGGTCTGGCGCGCGAGACCGAGCCAGCTGCCGGTGATGATGAGGCGCCGGCCGCGATAGACGTAGAAGCCCTGCGAGCGGAGATGCCCCTCGGGTCCGCCGAGGTCTTCCCATTCGGCCCGCGTGACGGACTTGTGATGTGGCAGCGTGAAGCACTGGAACTCGACAGAGCCGCAGGCCATGTCGAGGCGGTCGACACGGTCGGCCTGATGGCCCGCGAAGCTTCTGCCGAAGGGATCGACCGGCTCGAGGCGGCGGCCGTTGAGCCACAGCTCGAGCGGAGGCCGATCGTCGGACATGAACCGGTGGAAGACGAGCCGGAGGTGCCGCTCGGCCTGGGCGACCGCGCGGTTTATATGGGCCGCCCGGCCGGCATCATTGCCCTCGATCCCGCCACCCAAGCGGTCGAGATCACGCCAGATCACGAGCGTGCCGTCCGCCTCGAGACGGTCTGCCCAGGGCTGGCCGTCCAGCGTGTCGTGAAGCTCGATCTCCCAGCGATTGGTGCGGGCAACCAGTTCGAGGTCCCAGGTTGCACCTGCCGGTACGCCTGCCTTGCGCGTGAGCACCGTCAGGCGGCGGCACTGGGAGAAGCTGGCGCTCTTGAGCCCGAGTCCGAAACGTCCGAGGTCGTCGGCGTCCCGGTTCTCCAGCGGATTGCGCGACCCGGGACGCATCGCCTCGATGAGCTGCTCCGGCGTCATGCCGCTGCCATTGTCGAGGATACCGATCGCAGCGTCGGCCGCGGACAGATCGGTAAGGATCTCGATCCGCTTCGCGCCGGCGGTGATCGAGTTGTCGAGGATGTCCGCGAGCGCCGTCTCGCACGAATAGCCGATATCCCGCAGGCTCTGGATCAGGGATGCGGCATGCGGCGTCGCATCGGCTGTCTTCATGTGGGAAATCCTGTCGTCCGGCACCGCTTCTTCCCTCAAACCTGTGTCCGGCCGCACGCCCGTGCCGGTGGCCAGCTCCGATTCGGGCGCAGCATGTTCGCTTTGAGCCATCGGTGCGACAGATCCGGTCGTACGCATCAGACCGAGCCCAGAGCGAGCAGCACCCGCTCGCGCATCACCGCCCTGAGCTCCTCGGGCGCCTCGATCCGGATGTGGCCACCCCATGTGAAGAGATGCTCGGCAACCTCCCGCAGGCCTCCGGCGCGGAAGCGCACCAGCAGCTCTTCTCCATCCTCCTCGAAGCTCTGGCCGGGATGGAAGCGCCATGCGCGTGCGCGCGCGACAGCCGCAGGCGCGACGCGCAGCAGGATGTCGTGATGCTCCTCACGCCAGATTCCGAAGCTGCGGGCGAGCCACGCATCGAGGTCCCAGTCCTCCGGCGCGCAGCCGGCACGTTCCGAAATCCGGACAGCGCTCATCCGGTCGACGCGGAAGAAGACGGGCTCCTGCTCCCGGTCCGGCATCTTGCCGATCAGATAGGTTGTCGGTCCGTGCAACAGTCCGTGCGGTACGACCCTGCGCCACGCCGGGGCGGCTGCGCCCTCGCTCGTATAGTCGAATTCGACACATTGCCCGGCGAGGATCGCGCCCTGGATAATGCCGAGCGTCTCGGGAGAGGCATCGAGCAGCGGTCCGGCCACGATCCGGCTTCGCTGCAATCGAACCAGTGCGTCGAGATCCGGCGCCAGCCGTCGCTTCTCCCGGTCGTCGAGTGCCGACTTCACCTTGTGGAGCAGCCGTTCCAGCGCCTCCGCGTGTCCGGCACCTTCCGCTCGCCTGGCGGCGACCTCGATCTCGAGAGCGGCGACCTCCTCGGCGTTCGGCCGCGTATAGGCTCTGCCGAGACGGTCACGGATGAAGAAGCGCTTGGTCTGGTCGTCGACGCGCTCCTCGATATCAAATTCATCTCGCAACGCGTCGCGCAGGCGCTCGGCGGTGCGCCGGTTGACGTCGAGCGCCTGCGCGATCTCGTCCAGAGTCAGACCCACGCCTGACTCCGCCAGCAGGTGCACGAGCGTGAGCGCGCGCCGCAGCTTGCCCATCCTCGGTCTGGCGACTTCCCCCGGCATCCTTCCCCCCGCGACCGAAACTGTCGTTCCCGGCGAGCGAACACAACAGGAAAGAAACAAAGCGGCGAAGAAAAATCGGTACAAATCTGTATCTTCGCTCAAGTCGAGATTCTGCCACCGCACAGAGGACAATTTCTCGATTGGGCAAACCCCGCGATTCCGTTGCTTCTTCTGTCCTTGAGGTGCCTGCGGCAGCCCTCCAGCCTGTCTGGCGCCCCGCGCCCCGAAGCCGCGGCTGCCCCAGCGAATGAGCCCTGTCGAGTAGTGCGGGAAAAATGCGAACATCCGTAGAACAGACTTGTCTCACGGGAATCCCGCTGCCATCCTGTCCGAAATCGACCCAGAGGCGGGCCGGGCACTTCGACAGGAGTATATGGATGAGCGATGCAGGCGGCGGTTTTGCGGGAGATTTCAGCCGATCGGGCCTGTCGATGGCGGAAGCCGAGGACGAACTCGGGCTGACCGAGCGTCAGATCCGGCGCTATCTTTCGGGCGAGTGCAAGGTGCCCAAGCTCGTCGAGGATCGGGTGCGGCAGCTGGCGGCGGCGAGGATGACGCAACGCGCCGCGACACCCGCCTTCCGCTTCATCGATCTGTTCGCCGGCATCGGCGGGCTTCGCCTCGGTTTCGAGGCATTAGGCGGGAAGTGCGTCTTCACGAGCGAATGGGACAAGTGGTCGCAGGAGACGTACCGGCGCAATTTCCCGGACGGCGACGACCATGTCATGGCCGGTGACATCCGCCCCTATGGCGCAAAGCCGTCGCTCATTCCCGACTTCGATGTGCTGCTTGCCGGCTTTCCGTGCCAGCCCTTCTCGCTCGCCGGCGTCTCCAAGAAGAACTCGCTGGGACGCAAGCACGGCTTCGACGACGAGAAGCAGGGCAACCTCTTCTTCGAGATCGAGAGCATCCTGCGCTACCATCGCCCGGCCGCCTTCCTGCTCGAGAATGTGAAGCACCTCCAGCGGCACGACGGCGGCCGCACCTTCGCGGTTATCCGGCGGACGCTGGAGAAAGAGCTCGGCTACACGATCGACTTCAGGGTCATCAGCTCGGCGCCTTGGGTTCCGCAGAAGCGCGAGCGCATCTTCATCGTCGGCTTCCGCGAGGACGTCGGCTTCAGCTTTGACGAGTTCGACCGGACGCTGCCACCTGAGGCCGAGTGGCCGACGCTCGGATCGATCCTGCAGTCGCACAACGAGATCAACTCGAAGTACACGCTGACGCCCCGGCTCTGGCAGTATCTGCAGGACTATCGCCGCAAGCACGAAGGCAAGGGGAACGGCTTCGGGTACAGCATGTTCGGACCTGACGACGTCACCCGGACGCTGTCGGCGCGGTACCACAAGGACGGTTCCGAGATCCTGATCGAGCAGAAGGGAACGCGGCCGCGCCGGCTGACCCCGACCGAGTGCGCGCGCCTGATGGGCTTCGAGCACGGGTCACGGAAGTGGTTCATTCCCGAGAAGGTTTCCGACACGCAGGCCTACCGCCAGTTCGGCAATGCGGTCGCCGTGCCCAAGGTCGAGGCGATCGCGCGCTATATGGAGCCGTGGCTCAGAAAGGCGCTCGAGCTCCAGAACAATCCGGTGCGGCAGCGCAAGGTTGCCTGATGTCGTAGCGCCGGAAGTCCGCAGCCGGATGATGGCCGGCATCCGGGGCAGGGACACACGCCCCGAGATGCTGCTCAGGAAGGGACTGCATGCGCTGGGATGGCGATACCGCCTTCACGGGCGCACCCTTGCCGGAAAGCCCGATCTGGTCTTCCCGGCCCGCAAGGCGCTGATCTTCGCCAATGGCTGCTTCTGGCACGGTCATGACTGCCATCTGTTCAAATGGCCGAAGACGCGCGCGGAATTCTGGCGCGAGAAGATCGGCACGAACATCCGGCGCGATGCCAGGGTTCTGGAACAGCTCCGCGCAGAGGGCTGGCGCGTAGCGGAGGTCTGGGAATGCACGTTGAAAGGACGCGAGCGCCGACCGCTCGAGGAGGTGCTCGCCGCCTGCGACAGCTTTCTCAAAGGTGAGGAGCGCTATTGCAGCATCGGCATTGACCGGCGGGTGGCGGCTGCATTGCCGCCGGACGCGGAGGACAACCCGTCACAATAGCGTGAGCGGACCTTGCGCCTCCGCTCCGACCGCTCTGGCAAGTTCGAGGAAGTCGGCCACCCCGGCGAGCTCGGCCTGTTGTGCCGGGCGGTACGAGCCGTGGAGCGGGCGCGGCAGGACCAGCTGCAGCTTCTCCTTGCGCATCTCGTCGGTCTGGGTCTGCGATATGCCGGGCTCGAGCGTCAGCAGGTGCTTGCGCTCGATACGGTCGGCTTCCGCCAGCACCTGACGCCAGCGATCCTTGCAGCTGGTTTTCACGCCCAGCATCAGCAACCGGTCCTCGGGCCAGTGCATATCGTGATACCGCGTCTCATCCGGGAACAGGAAATCAGGGCCGTTGCGCTTCTCGGTCGTTGCCTCGCGCTTGTGCGGGATCGCATGCGCCTCGAGCAGCGCCTCCACATGGTGGCCGAGCGCATAGCCCGCCCTTGATTTGCGCCGGTTCTGGACCTCCAGCGAGTAGCGGACGAACCCGTCCACATCGGCAATGGCGTCGACAACAAAGCCCTGCCGCAGGCGCTCACCGACGATGTGGCGCTCATAGGTCATGAACAGCCGCTCCTCGATGTCCATCCACGTCAGCAGCGCCTGATCGGGATCGGCCAGCGGATCGACTTCGGCTGCGAGGTCGCGCGCGAAGGCGGAAAATCTCCGCGTGGGCGGCAAGCCCCCGGGGAAAGCCTTCAACAACCGTTCGAGCCACTCGTCCGCGTTTGCGACGACCTCGACGTCGGCGAGCTCGAGCACGTAGCGGGCGGCCAGGTCGAGAACGCGCCCGTCTTCCTGCCGCAGGTCGCGCTGGACAAGGTCCTTGCCGGCGAGGTCGAGCCCGAACAGCCAGAGAAGCTGCTGCTCTATCGAGCTGCCGCTTGCGCAGAGCAAGGCGAGCAGCGCCTCGTCCTTGCCCATGCACAGGAAGAGCGTGTCGCCCTGTCTGGCACGGTAGACGCCCTCCTCCGCCGCCGCCGGATAGTACAGTCGGTACTCTGGGCCACGATGTCCCTTGCCACGCCGGCTGTCGTACCAAGTCCCGGACAAAGGCAGTACGACCGGCGGCTCCTCGTCGGACAGCCACACATATTTAACCCTGACCGTGACCTTTTCAGCCGGTGTCCCGAGGAACGCGCGGAAGCTGTCGACACCTTGGAACTCATGTCCCCGCGAAATCGCAGCGTCGACCTCCGTGCCTGTCAGGCGCTTCACACCAACGCCTGCAAAGTACTGCGAAAGAGATCCGGGATTCATCATGGGAACACTTTCCAGCGACAACATATCCGACGCAAGAGATAGGTTGGCGAGGAGGATTTGGGCGCTCGAAACCGCCGTCGTGACCCCGGCATTCGTAGGGCGATCCTATCGCCACCCATACTAGGGAAGAGCGCCCTCTTCCGCCCCAGTGCCGATTCAAATGGAAGTGCAGACATCTGGCGCGCAGATTGCAGTAGCAGCAATTGGGCCGGTTGCCGACTGTCGGGATGCAGGAAACGAAATTGGCAAAGCAGTCGTTCGCGCCCGCGGCCTCTCAATCAGCGGTTCGATAAATGTGCAGCTCGGTCTTTCCGATACCCGGGAGGTTTTCATCCTGATGGCCAGTCGGCGCCGCCCTCAGAGGTACTTGCGACTTCGATTGTCGAAAGCCGGCTTTGTCCCTTCAAGGATCGTCACGACATTGGCGTTGGACTGCGCGTCTTCGATCGACCCAGCATAATAGCTGATTGTCGATCGGTTTCGCCGATCAAACCGGGCTGCGATAATCTGCTCGGCATCGCAGACGACCGCAAGGTTGGGGTTGTGGGTTACCATCAGGATCTGTCGCGCTTTTTTCGCTTCGTCGATCACAGGCACGAGCAGACTGACGATCGTCTCGTTGTCGAGATTCTCTTCTGGCTGATCGAGGATGATCGGATTGCGGCCCTTGTCAACGAGCAGATAGAAGATCAGCAGCAACGCGCCACGCTGACCAGGCGATAGCTGCTCGATCGAAGTGTCTTGAAATAAAAGGGTGTATTTTGGCTCGATATATTCGAGACCGTAGAGATAGTCGTAGACTTCTTCGGGCTTGCGGTCCTTACGCAGGATCGCGCGAATGCCACTTCCTGGCTGCTGCGATCGCCCTGCCGACGCTGTGAGCAACTCTTCCATTCCGTAGATGAAGCCCACCGCCCCATCGGCGTCGGCGAAACCAAATTTGTCGCACTGCGCCTTAACGGCGGCACGGCTCTCATCCTCACCGCGCAGTTCGCCGGCATTCTTCTTCACGATGCCGAACAGGTTTTCGGAGATTGCTTCGGCATAGACCGCGAGGTTCGACTGGAACTGCAAGCGATATTCTTCACGGATGAGAGCGTTATCAGCGATCAGCTGCTGCAAGGGCTCGAAGAGGTCGGCGCGCTGGCTCCGCTGTTCCTCCAACACTTCAAAGATCGCCCGCGTCTGCTTCTCGCGCTCTTCGCGCAAACCGGCGAGTACGGCCGGCAATTGGGCAATCTGGTCAAGCCGTGCGATCAAACCGAATTCGCTGTCCGGAATGTCGGCCGCGCCCCGGATCGTCGCTTGCTGCTCCTCCCAGCGCCGCAGCGCGGCCAGATAATCCTGGCGCTTGCGCTGCGGCTCATTGAGTTGGAGCGTCGCCTTCGTGCGCTCGGTTTCGATCCGCGTTTTCTCGGCGTTGTTCTTGGTGATCGACGCGTTAGCCGCAATGATTGCCGCCTCGTCGGCGGCGATGGCCGCTGACAAGGGGGCGCGGTCGATCTCGAGCTTGATGATCTGATCGACGGTGAGCCCGACCTTCGCAAGTTCGGGCGCTATCTGCGCAGCCAACGCCTTGAACTGGACCTCAAAGAGATCGATCTGATTCTCGACGCCGCGTGCGGCCTGGCGACGGAGCCCCGACTCCTGCTGCGTGGCGGTTGCGGCCTTTAGGTCCGCCTCTCGCGCAACGTCAGCCGCCGCGAGGTCCGCCAAAGCCTCCGACGCCAATTTCTGTTCGGCCGTCATTTCGCTCGAAGGTTCCGGCACCTCGACGGGTTTACCGGCTGCAAGTTCGCTCAACTGTAGGCGCTTCAGATGAAGCTGCTCGTTGAGGTTGCTCTTGATATCGGGTTGGAGGCGATCCTCCGCATTGACGATGCGCTGGTTGAGCAGACCAAGATTCTTGCGCAACTCCCCGAGTCTCTCGCGGAAGACCCGCTCTTGCTGCTCGATCAAATCTTCGAAGCTAAGCGCGTCGAGCCGTCGATCGGCCGGCGTGTGCGAGAAGATGACCTCGCGCAGTTCACGCTCAAATGCGTTCGATGCGCCGGAGGCATGATCATTGCATAGCGCTTCGAAGCGTCCTTGAGGAATATACTTTACGAGCTCAACCCGGTCGCTCGGCGGATCGTCGGCGAGATTGGCTTCGCACGGGTCCCCGGCGCGCCAATGCATGGTGCCCGTAAATTGTTTTGCGGGTTCTCCCGATTTCCCGCGAAACCGGTCACGCTTCAGAAACGAGAAATGCGCCTTCTCTTGGGAGTTACCGAGGACGGCAATGACATCGGCAAGCGCGCTCTTTCCGCTTCCCTTGTTCCCGATGATCGCGACAAGGTCGGTGTTGAACTGGAGGCTGACGCCGTCAAACCATTGCTCATCTAGCGCACTGCCTGATGCCTTGGTCAATTCGATTCGGTCGATGTAGAACGTCTTTTGATCCCGAACCCGGGCAAGCTTGGACGGAAGTGCGCCGATATGGCAGCGCTTCTCCGGTTCGCGTACGGCCTGACGCAGTCCTTCCCAAGTGGGGTCGGCTTTAATCCACGTGATTCGCCCGCTTGGATAGTCACCATAGCCGCGAGCGTTGTTGGTGCCGTCACCGGTGAACTGGTGCGCGTCGCTTCCCGACACTGGAAGACGAGGCACACCGCCAAGCGCTTCTTGAAATGCGTCGAAGAACTTGGCGTTCGCCTCGGTTTTGCGCCCGACGAAGGCATGCCAATGAGCATCATCGCGCGTCTCGAAGATGGGCGAGGAATCAAAGAGGCTCATCGCGTACGCATAGTTGGCCATGACATCGACATGGCCGAGGCCATCATTTGTCATGAAGGGCATGAACCCGATCGCAAGATCGTCCGGGACCGCCTTGATCGCAGCGCGGTAGGACTCAGCCTTAAGCTCAGCGAGCTTGTAACCAGCCTCCAGCGCCTTGCGATCATCGGCGTCGACGTCGAGCTTCTTGATACCGTGCTTGGCCAAAAGCGCGGTAGTGGCATTGCGCGCGTAGGCAATGAGCCCATGGTCTGACAGTGGCAGGTCCACGAGTTCTAGCCTGAGCGCCGACCGGAAATCGCGCAAAAGCTGATCGTCGATCTTGTCGCTGAAAATCACATGAGCGTTAAGCCGACCCGACATTGGGGCGCAAAGACGCAGCTCGATGCCAGGAAAGACAGTCTTTTCGAGGTGTGGTGCGCCGGGCTGGCCCAGCCGGCGCTTAAGAGCGAACCAGCCCTCGAAGCCCCAATAATCCATCAGCGCGAACACCGCAGGTTGGGCCGCGTTGAGCGCCCCGATCATCTGATCGACGATTGCAACGTCGTGAACGCTTGTACCATTCTGCTGGAAACGAGGACCTGTCCAGTAGAACGAAGCAGGGGAATGGATGTGCAGATCCCACTGTCGCCATTCCGACCCCCTTGGATATTTACTCATGCCGCCCCCAAACTTCTCGTTCTACGGCCGTTACGCGATTCCCCCGCGCAGAAAGCCTGAATGGAGCTCATATTCATTTCTAGAGGTGCCTGACGCAACTGTCATACGACGCGTTCGACAGGCGCGGTGAATTTACCTGCAGAATGGTGGCGTAGAAGCGGGCGGGTCCATGAGTGCGGTCGCTATTATCGCGGAGCGAATGGGTGATCCTCCCAGATAAACTCACCGCACGTCCGGTTGTGGGATGAGATCCAAGCCTTCGCGCTGATCGGGATTGGGCGCGTAGTTGACCAACCCGCCGAACGAGCGCAGACGATCATCGTCAGTATTCAGGGGTGACACCCTCTTCACGATCAACATCACGGCCCAAGCGTCGTCATGTCTACATACCTCCGCCTTAACGTTTGAGACGCGATCCACGGATTAGTGTATTGATCAGCGCCATAGCCGAGACGTTCCTTTTCTTAGCGTTGACTTACGATTTGGGATCGGACGCCGAGCGCCGGGCAGATAACTGGCAGCAATGCTGCGCGGCAACCAATACGCGAGGCTGTACGGCGCTATTCGCCCGCGATCGCAGCTTGATCACGCAGCTCGCAACGTCATTGCCACGTGATGATCGCGCCGTCCGCCAGCATCGCCCCAACGACGGCGGTGGCGTGCCGTGCGAGTAGCCGCACCGAGCGGTGTCGGGCGAACTGCTGTCGAAGCAGCCGTATCGTCCGCGACGACGGCGTCAGGTCAATGTTGGCGGGCAGATCCCACCTGTCGGCGAGATCACCGAGAACGGAGGTGAGCGCGGCATTGAAGTGCGATGGTTCGGGCGTTGCCGGCTCGACGATTCGAAACCGCGACAGCAGCGCCTTCGGGAGCGGATCGGTTGTGTTGGCGCAGGCAATCCAGTTCACGGCGCTTAGATCACACGCAGCGAGCAGGCACGGATCGGACCAGCGCCTTGCCGAGCCCGGCTCGAGCATCGACAGCAACGCATGATGCGGGCGGCCGTGCTGCGCCGAGCCACCTGCCTTGTCGACCTCATCGACAATCAGCAGCGGGTTGGGACACCTTGTCGCAGCAATGGTCATCACGGGCCAGGCAGGCTGGGCGTTGCTGTATCCGCGCGCCGTGCCGGACAATTGACGGTCGTCAGAGGCGTTGCCGAGCTCCAACACCGCGCTTGGCAAGCGGAGGGCCTCCGCCAGGCGGCGGGCGAGCCATGACTTGCCGACGCCGGGTGGGCCGACCAGCAGGATAGGCTCGAACTGCACCCACGGTCGCCCGAGCGCGAGCTGGAGCCGCAGCCCACGTGAAATGTCGGCAACGAGCGCGGCTGCCCACGGCGCAGCCGCGGTCACTGCCTCGAGCGTCGGAAACCCGCCATCGGCGGCGGGGCGCATCGCCGTGCCGCCTGCCAACGGCAGTGGCTCGGTCAGTGCCGACCAGTGTTCCGCCAGCGGCGTCTCGAACCGCATTGCCTGGATTGTACCCCGCTCAGGCTCGACCCGGTCGCACACTTGCAGGTGGGCGACGGTTTCGATGTTCGGACGGCACGGCAAAGCCCCCGGAATGATCGAGTCGATGGTCTCGGCGTCACCGGTCATTGTGCACCGCCGTCGCCTGATTGCCAGTCGTCGCGGCGCTAGCCGAGATCGTGTTCATCACGCGCGACGGCGCCACGGATCGTGACACTCGGCTGCTCCCATGCCACCACGAAGCCGCTGGCATGATCGGCCGACACGCCGCAGGAAACGTAGCCGGGCAGGTCAGGTTGTACGTCATGATCATCTTTTCGGGCGCTCCGTCGTTGTCGGGCCGGGTCACTCTGCGACCGGGTAGGTGTTGATGATGGCGCGACCTTCGAGATCGACGCCAGGCTCGACCAGCTTCCCCAGCCGGGCGGTGGCACGAGCGATACCATCCTCAATCTCAGCGGGCTTGCGGTCGACGTGCATCAGTTCACCCGGCGCCAGGCGGAAGTGACCGCGGACGTTTGGCTTCGGCAGGATCACCGCCCGGGCACCCGTCCTTGGCAAGTAGAAGCGGCAGCCGAGCCGGTTATGGCAGACCCCATTCCGCAGGGCGACAACCGCAACGTCGGTAAGGCAGTAGCCATCAGCGGTACCGCCGAAGGCGAGGAAGACGAGATCCTTGCCTAATGCATCCGCCATTTGAGCGAGCGCCATCCGGCCGCTTTCGTCCGTCAATTCACCGGCGATGATCATCGCCCCCGGCTGCAGGGTTCGGTTACCGAGCAGCATCTGAGTAGCGGCTTCGACGTGGCGGCGGACGATTTCGGCGTTCTTGGCGGTTATGGCGTTCTTCCTCATTTTCGTCCCCGGATCGGGGATCACCATCACTCGCCATCTTCTCGCCCCCGGCAGGCGGGGAGCCGGTGCCCGGCCCTCCGGTGATTGTCAGCGCTGGCCAAAGCGCGGCGCCCAGCTATTGCGATATGCCTCCCATTCCGCCTGGAACTTGCCCTGGGCCTTCTTGGCGATCAGATCTTGATGCACGGCACCCCAGCCTGAGGCGCGGTGAACACGAGCAAGCACGATGACATGGGCATGCGGCCGGCGCCCGGACAGCTCTTCACCGGGCATGTGCACCACCGTCATGCTGGTCAGCCTGCGCTCAAGCGCGAGCTTCTCGAGCGCATATCCGCCCACCAGCGACAGAATGTCGGCTGGCAGCCAATCATGATCCATGCGCATCGTGAGCACCGCGGCGAGCAGGCGCTGGTGCGGTTTGATCTTCGCATCATAGCCGTGGAAGATCGTCTCCAGCGCGCCAGCGTCAATTGCGACCTGCGGCGCGGTGACCATGCGGTGCAGCGTGCAGGTGATCGGCCACATGCCATCTGGCAGCGTGTCAGCCGCGGCTGGACGGCATGGCTGTAGCTTGGCGCGTGCGAGATCAGCAGTTCGGTTTGCCTTGCCCTTTGCGTTCGGTCGCAACAACGCAAAGCCGAAGTCAGGCGCCGAGCCGTCGGGATCGTCATAGAGCATTGCGTCGACATCTGCCGGGCTGATCCACTCGAGTGAGCTCATCAGCGATCTCCCCACACAGCGGCAAGATAGGCGTCGGCTCGATCAAGTCCGGCGTCGATGTCGGGATCGGCGCAAATGAACGGCTCAAACCCGATACGAAGAGGACCTGGTGTCAGGCGGTAGAACAGATCAACCTCAACCGGCTCTGCAGGATCCGGCACCAGCCACGCCTCATTGTGATGCGACAGCCACAAGCGACGGGAGTGTTTCCAATTGTTGCCCTGTCGCCCCCATTTGCCGAGGTCGCAGCATAACGTACGGCGCCCCTCGCTTGACGCTTTGACGACCAGCGCATCGCAGCGCGCCTCGCGCATGCCGCGGCCAACAATCTCCAGATCGCAGCGTGACGGTTCGATCGAGGGCACAAGCAGCAGTTGCGCCTGCTCGACATGGAGGTAGTTGCGGAACGGCGGCGGCAGGATCAGCGACGAAGATGGGCTGATGTTCCACCCAGCCAGATCAGCGAGCGCCAGTGCGCCCGACAGGGCACGCGCCTCTGCGAGCCTACGCTCAGGGGCATTATTATACATGGGAGTCCTTCATCCGCGCGGAAGGCCGGCGGGCTGCACGCCGCGCCTTCGCGCATCTTGATTTCGCCTCTACGGCACAGCCGCAGGCTCATTTCCAAGCTTATCTCGGCCGACGCGGCCGCATCTCCGCCTTCCTGCCAAGGAGGCGTATATTAGCTGGCAGCTAGCTGTCTTGTCCCACCAGTTACGGTCGACGAACTGGAAAACGGATCATGTCGCTGAACACCGTTGGTCTTGCAACAGGGTAACGGCTAACGTTCGTTGCCACCCCGCCCCCGCACAGGCAGGGAGAACTCACGGCTCGTGCCTGGCCCCTTTGGTCGCACGAGAGGCTGCTGAACTGTCTCGCCAAGCGCATTCGCTTGGGCAAACACTCCTTGAGGATGCGCTGCCTTCAACCCAGCAGGCAAATTCTCCTTTGGCACCTTCGCGTGATCGGCTTCGCCGGTCACTTGCCTTGAACGAACTTCTCGCAGTGGGATATGAACCGATTGTCGAGACCGAATGTCATCACGCCGAGTATCTCGCAGGAAGCCATCGGCTTCCTCTGATCGACTACCCACATCGAATGTTCGCAGGCCGCGCATGCCGGCCATCCCCCGGAAGGGGCCGGCACCGAAAGGCCCGCGAGGAAGCCTTTGATTGTGCCCCCTGTATTGCCAGTCATTGCTATTCTTCTCCCTTGTGCGAAGGTCTTCATGTTCAGGCACTCCGGATTCCATGTGAAGTTCCGTAAGAGTGCGCGAGGGAACGATGGGCTGCTGGCTGAACATGGCGGCTAGTGCAGACTGGACGTGTGGCACCATTATCTGTCGCTCAAGTGCGCCCCGTTCCAATGGTCCTAGTTCTGAGAGATCTGCACCATACCGGCCTGCTTCATTTCGCGAGATCGGCGAGGCCGTGCGCTTGAGTTTGACAAGCGCGCGCTTGACGTTCCCCTCTTCAATCTTCTGAAAGTTGCTGCGATCATCAACGCTCCTCTCTTTCGGACGGGCGTTGACCGGTATTGTAGATGGCGAACGGCGAGCTTCCAAAGTCGCCTGGTCGACTTCGCTGAGTCTAGTATGACCATGTCGTCGTGCGTCTTCACCTCCGGTTGAAGCCGCTGCAACGAGAGGTGGCGACGCGCATGGTTCGGAATCATCTTTCATCGTCCCGGACGCCGCTTCCGCCCGCTCAGTGCGCATGCCTTCAAGCTGTGCGGCCTTGGGACGTTCAGCCCAGCTTTGCTGGATGATTGGCTGATCGTTGAAAGCGATGGCTGCGGGTTCGGGAAGACGGGAGGCCGCTGCGATCTCACGGCGCGCCCTTTCCGCCCACAACTTCTGCTGGAACGGCCGTTCACTGGCGAAGCGTGCCATTAGCGTATCGATGGAAGGCGGCACACCCTTGCCCAAGCGAGCCTCATTGCCGACGAAGGTGAGCTTGTTCGGATCGGTTGCGTGCTTGTTCAACCACTCGGTTAGGCGACCGCGCATCTTCTTTTCGTAGTAAGGAAGGGCCCTAGCGGTATGCCCGTTCACGTTGCGACGACGATGATAAGTGATCACCACCGGGTTCTGGTCGGCGGGGGCGCGAGACGTGGCCTCCTGTAGGGTCGTCCGGCTGACTACAGCGCGATGCTCCGCCTTCGCCACCAACTGCCGCTCGACCATCAATTCTCGCGGCGAGGGGCCGGTCCGCCGCACCCAGTCAAGATGAAGGTGTGCTTCGGCCAGGAGCTCCGCGTCCCCCGCTTTTGGTGTGATTCGATAACCCGGCGCTGGCGTCAGCGCGCGCACGACGGCGTCTGCCCGCGAGCGGGCCATTGCCATGACGATATCAACAAGGTCCGCCTGAAGTCGTCGGCGGATTAACCGGCGCTGCAACAGCTCATAGCGTTCAGCCGCACGTAACGCTTGCTGGTTGTGCGCCGCCCTCCTGCAAACATGCGTCATTTCGTCTGCCAGAGCAGCTTCCGCCGTGGCTGCGCGCTTCTCACAAGCAGCCGCTTCATCAGCGGCGATCTGTCGCGCATTACGTGATCCGACTTCGGTGACGATGCCACGCCTTTCGTGGCCCATCGCACGGTTACCCATATGCTCCAACGGCGTCAGATCGATGTTGTTGTCCTCGTAGGTCCCGTGCAGATATCGGACGACGCCTCGCCTCTCGCCTACGGCGTTTACCGCTTCGATAAAGCGCGAGCGCATTAACGCTGCGACGTCAAACTTGCGCAGCTTTCCGTCGGCACCGCGCTTTTCATAGCGGACCTTGTTCTGCCGATACGGGTGCGTCGGCTTCCCGTTCCTTCTAGCTGAGTATGCGAAATCCCAGCATCCTTCCCGCTCCAGCCACTGCGCCTTGCGGTCGTACAGGTCGATGTGAACGTGGTAGTTGCGCTTGTCATTGGTCGCGTCGGGCTGATGGATTGCGCCGACCACCATCCAACCATCCTCACCGAGTTGATCGCAAAAGTCAGAGAGGATGGCGTGTCGGTCGCGCGTTGATAGCCCGTCCGGCAATTCACCCACGAAGCGATACTGGCACCGCTCCGTCCGCCCCTGCTTCCAGGCAATCTTGCCCTTCAGATCAGGGTAACCGTCCAGTAGCTCAAGGCGGTCGAACGCATCCGCCGAACTTAGGCGATCGACAACAACCTGCCGGTGTCTGATGGCTGTCCCCTCGGCAGCCGCTCGCTCGACTAACGCATCTCGCTCCGCGCGGAGCCGTTCCTCCATCCGCAGAAACCATGCGGGCGATCCGGCCAGCCGCGCCCTGTCGGCGAACGTCTCCCATTCGGCGGTGGAGACGAGAAGCTCGTAGGTTCTCGGCGCCGGCACCACCTCCTCGGCTGCCTGGAACAGACTGCGCGCTCGCGCCTTTCCGCCGGGAATATTGGTATAAAAGCTTAGCGCGTTCTTCTCGTTGCGATCCGCGAGCTCGTCGAGCGCGTCGCACTTCAGTTCACCGAAGGGATCAGCGGCCCCGGTTACGCGGGCGATGTAATCCAAATGCGAGGCGAATTCGACCTTCGCCCCGTCCGTGACATAATCGAAATGTTGGATAGCGGTCATGTGAGTGACCTTGTGCGACCGTTGTATGCCGTCCTTGCTGGTCGGACCAATCGTGGGCGTGATCGGCTTGAAGTCGACATGCGGGATGCGAAAGCCGCCAGTCTGGCGATCGCGGCCGGTTAGCGGACTGGCGGTAAAGAAGTCGACGGAAGGACCGTTCGCTCGCCTTTTGATCGCTGTCCGATTTTCAAGATCCTGCACTTGAAAGCCGGCTCGACGCAGGTGGGCGCCGATCGCCTCGCGATCTTCCTGTGCCTGGCGCGCCAACAATGCTCGCAAGTGATGAGCAAACACAGCAGCTTCCTGTTTGTTTGCGCCACCTTCGCCCATGTCTCATAGTGTCCGGGCCGTCACCCCAAATGGCAATACCCCCCACGAACAGATCTTCTCGCCTTCCGGAAACTGAAGGTTGGAGGACATTTACAGGCCCAGACGGATGCTCGGCCGCCATCCGCAATTTGGCTTTCCGCCAAATTGCGTTGTTGCGCCTGAAGTTTCTTCATCATTGATTAGGTGCGCGCCACAGTCTGATCAGGCGCAAAAAGCACAGTTCATTCGGCCTATCGCCGCCTGTGACTCTTATTGCTTGAAGCACTGCTCCCGGTGCCATCGAACAGAGTGCGGGTGCGGGTGAGCTTGATCACTCGCACGCAGTGGCAGAATTGTCCTCCCGCTAGGTGTTTAGTCCCGGCATCTGGTGGATCGGGTTGACGATGAACCGGTCTGGCTCTGACGTCCAGATTTTGGCGATGTATTGGTAAGGCGTGAGGCCGCTGAGGGTCTTGAGCCGGCGGGCGAAGTTATAGGCGGCCATGAAGTCGGCGAGGTGCGTCCGCAGCTGGTCGTGGCTTTCATAGTGGAAGCGCTTGACGGTAGCTTCCTTGATGGTGCGGGTCATCCGCTCGACCTGTCCGTTGGTCCACGGGTGGTTCGGCTTGGTGAGCCGGTGTTCGATGTCGTTTGCCTCGCAGATCATGTCGAAGCGCATCTGGCGCGACCAGGCGGTGTTCCGGTTATGGCTTCCTTCCATTTCAACGAAAGGATCGCACCATCAAACCGTGGGATCAAACAGCTAGGATCAGGACCTAATGATGTCAGTGTCGCGATCTGAATCAGGCTCCGTAAGGAGACCGTGAATGAGCAACGTGTAAGGGCTGACGGATAAGCAGATGGCGCGTCTGCAGCCGTACTTCCGCAAGAGCCATGGCACGCCGCGCGTCGATGACCGGAGGGTGCTGAGCGGCATCATGTTCGTCGACCGAAATGGGGCTGCGCGGGCGAGATCCACCCAGCGAGCATGGTCCGGGACAAGACACTGTACAATTGTTGGAAGCGCTCGGGTGAAACGGGTGTGTTCACGCGAATGATGGAACGTCTCTCTGTGGCTGGCGCACCCCCAGTCTCAGGCGACCAGTTCGGGGCTCGAATGACTTGCGTGTGTTTTGCGTGAAGGCACAGCGCATTGCCTTTACGACCTCGCTCTGTTCCGACATTCCTAATCAGGAACACGCGGTTTTTTCAACAGGTTATCGGCACACCTCTTCGTTGACATCGCAGGGGTCGCAAGTTCAATCCTTGCCACGCCCACCATAAAAAGCCCTGCCAGGCGATCCGCTTGGCAGGGCTTTTTTGATTTTCCCATTTTTGCCTCATTCAACAGGCTCGCCGGGTCGCGCATCAGCGCGCCTCAACAGCATCCGACGGCACCGGGCCGGTGGGACCGCCTGGGCTTCATCATCAGATTGTTCGATTTGTGTAAGCGGGCAATCTCGTTTCGTGGCGGAATCGACTGCTCTTAGTGGGACGTGACCCGGCAGAGACCGGAACCCACCTCGCCGCGCGGCGCCGCGGCACAACAAAGAGATATGTGATGAACGCCAGCTTGAAGGCGCGCGCGCTCCGCGCGGCCGCGTTGCTCCTCGGAGGGGTCGCGCTCCCTCTTCCCGCCATTGCACAGTCAGTGAGCGATGCCGATGCGTCGGCCGCCGCGCGGATGCAGACCGGCCCGGCACCGGTGGCCCCGGGCGCTGCACCGCCGCGCGTCGACCTCTCGCGCGGCCCCGCCATGCAGTTCACGCGCGACAATGGCGCGCCGATCGGCGAGAACCGTCATTCCAAGGCCGCCGGCGATTTCGGCCCGGTCCTGCTGGAAGACGCGCACCTCATCGAAAAGCTTGCCCGTTTCGATCGTGAGCGCGTGCCCGAGCGCGTCGTTCATGCCCGCGGCACTGGTGCCCATGGCGTGTTCAAGGCGACCGCCGACATTTCCGACCTGACCAAGGCATCGCTCTTCGCGCAGGGCAAGGAAACGCCGGTGTTCGTCCGCTTCTCCACCGTGATCCACGGCAAGGACAGTCCTGAATTCGCCCGCGACCCGCATGGCTTCGCGACGAAATTCTACACCGATCAGGGCAATTGGGACCTGGTGGGCAACAACCTGCCCATCTTCTTCATCCGCGATGCGATCCAGTTCCCGGACATGATCCATTCGCTGAAGCCTGATCCCGTGCTCAACAAGCAGGATCCCAACCGCTTCTTCGACTTCTTCTCGGCCACGCCCGAGGCGACTAACATGATCACCCAGGTCTTCTCCAACCTGGGCACGCCCGCCTCGTACCGCACGATGGATGGCAATGGCGTGCACGCGTTCAAGCTGGTCAATGCGAAGGGGGAGACGGTTTTCGCCAAGTTCCGCTGGATCAGCCGCCAGGGCGTCCACAATTACAAGGCGGACGACGCGGTCAAGGCCGGCTTCAACTATCTGACCGATGATCTTTACGCGGAAATCGCCAAGGGCAATTTCCCGAGCTGGGATCTGATGATCCAGATCATGCCCGAAAGCGAGTTTGCCAAGCTCGACTATAATCCCTTCGACGACACCAAGGAGTGGCTGGGCGTGCCGTTCCGCAAGATCGGCGAGATGACGCTCAACAAGGTGCCGGACAATTTCTTCGAATGGACCGAACAGTCCGCGTTTGCCCCCTCCAACATGGTCCCGGGGATCGAGCCCTCGCCCGATCGCATGCTCCAGGGCCGCCTGTTCTCCTATGCCGATACGCAGCGCTATCGCGTTGGCGCGAATGTCATGTCGCTGCCGGTCAACCGCCCGCGCGTGGCCGTCGTGAACAACAACCAGGATGGGCAGCTCAATGCGTCGGGTCGTGACAGCAGCGTCAATTATTTCCCGGCGGCCGCAGCGCCCAAGGAAACGGCCGATACGTTCCGCAACTCGACCTACACGGTGAATGCGGTGGTGGATTCGCGGCCGATCGCGAAGACCAACAACTTCAAGCAGGCCGGCATCTTCTACCGTTCGCTGCCGGCCGCGGAAAAGGTCGACCTGATCCGCAACCTTGCCGCCGATCTCGGGCAGGTGCGCTCGGACCGTACCCGCACGATCATGGTGAGCTATTTCTACCAGGCCGACCCGGACTACGGCACGCGCATGGCGAAGGCCGTCAACGTGCCGCTCGCCGAGGTGAAGCGCGCCGTCGCCGAATATCAGGCGGCCAACCCCGAACAGCCCACCAACTAACCCCTCCGGGCCGCCTGCCACGGCGGGCGGCCCCCTTTCTTTCGGAACACCAACATGATTTCGCTGATCGCCGCTGCGCTACTGGCGGAGACTGCCCCGCAGGGCGCCGCCGCCTCACCGCCCGCTCTCCCCGCTGCGATTCCCTCCCCGGAACGCCGACAGGAATTGCTGTTCGAGGCCGCACGGCTCGGCCGCACCGATCTGATCGCCCCGCTGATCACCGCCGGTGCAGACGTCAATGCCCGCGATCGCCGCGGGTTCACGCCCGTGATCCTCGCCGCTTACGCCGGGCATCGCGACACGCTCGACGCCCTGCTCGCCGCCGGCGCCGACGCCTGCCTGGCTGACGCGGGTCAGGGGAATACCGCGCTGATGGGCGTCGCCTTCAAGGGTGAGGATGCGATCGCCGAGCGCCTGCTCGCTGCCGGCTGCGACGTGAATGCGCGCAACAAGGCCGGACAGACCGCGCTGATGATGGCCGCGCTGTTCAATCGCACCCGCCAGATCGAGCTGCTCCTCGCCGCTGGCGCCGATCCCGCGCTGGCCGACGCCTCAGGCCGAATCGCCGCCGAGGTCGCCCGCGCGCAGGGCAATGATATGGTTACCAAGCGGCTCGCCAGTCCGGCGGCGCGCGAAGCAGCCCCCAAAAGGCCCTGAGCGGCCACGCGGTTCGCCTGCGCGCTTCAGGGCGCCTGAACCAGCCCCTGCCGCACGCCGGCGGCCAATTGCGCGCGCAGATTGGCCAGTGCCTGATCCGACACGCGCTCGCGCTCCCGCGCCGGCTTCCCGCGACGAAGCCGCTTGCGGTCCTTCTCCGGCGGGTCGACGATCCGCACGCGCACCGGGATGATACCGGCCCGTTTCGCGCCCAGTTGCTCGGCCGCCCCACGCGACAGGTCGATCACCCGCCCCCGGGCGAAGGGGCCACGGTCGTTGACGCGCACGACGATCGTTCGCCCCGTCTCCAGCGACGTCACCTCGACATAACTTGGCAGCGGCAGGGTCGGGTGCGCCGCCGTCACCCATTTGGGGCGAAACCGCTCGCCCAGCGCGACCCGGTTTCCGCTTTCCGAGCCGTACCAGCTGGCATAGCCCAGAACGTCCAGGTTCGGGTCGGGCGTTGGCGTATAGGTCACGCCACGCACCGTATAAGGCTTGCCGATCCTGACGGGCGTGTCGCTGACCGGACGGAATTTCTGCGAGGCGCAGGCGGACAGGGCAAGCGCCAGAACGGCGACCAGCGGCAGGCGCATCACGCTTCTATCTAATCCACCCATTACGATCGGCTTAGACGACGCGGCCCAGCCTCTGCAATGCAGCGGTGACGTGTTGCTTGGGGAAGATCGCGCCGCGAATGAGCGGCGACTGGCTGCCACCCTGCGACAGAGCGCACGCACATGGCGTCTCGGCAGCAGCAGCGGCGACGCTCATCAGAGCGCCGCCGGCCGTGGCGCGATCCGCTGGACCGCGCCGGTACGGGATCAGAGCTTCTCGGTCAGCTCCGGGACAACCTTGAACAGGTCGCCGACGAGGCCGATGTCCGCGACCTGGAAGATCGGGGCATCCTCGTCCTTGTTGATGGCGATGATGGTCTTGGAATCCTTCATGCCGGCAAGGTGCTGGATCGCGCCCGAGATGCCGACCGCGATATAGACCTCCGGGGCGACGATCTTGCCGGTCTGGCCGACCTGATAGTCGTTCGGCACGAAGCCGGCGTCGACCGCCGCGCGGCTGGCGCCGACGCCGGCACCCAGCTTGTCGGCCAGCGGCTCGATCAGCGCGCTGAAGTTCTCGCCGTTCTGCAGCGCGCGGCCGCCCGAGACGATGATCTTCGCGCTGGCCAGTTCCGGACGCGCGCTCTTGGCGATTTCCGAGCTCTCGTAGGTCGACAGGCCCTGATCGCCGGTCGAGGCGACGGCTTCGACGGCGGCCGAGCCACCTTCTGCCGCTGCCTTCTCGAACGCCGTGGTACGGACGGTCAGCACCTTCTTCGCGTCCGACGTCTGCACCGTCGCGATCGCGTTGCCGGCGTAGATCGGACGCGTGAACGTGTCCTCGCTCTCGACGGACAGCACTTCGGAGATCTGCATCACATCGAGCAGCGCGGCGACGCGCGGCGCGATGTTCTTGGCCGACGTGGTGGCCGGCGCAACGAACGCGTCGTGATGGCCCATCAGCTCGACGACCAGCGGCGCGACGTTTTCAGCCAGCGCATGTGCATAGGCGTCGTCGTCAGCAACATGGACCTTGCCCACGCCGGCGATCTTGGCGGCTTCCTGCGCCACGCCATCGACGCCCTTGCCGGCGACCAGCAGGTGAACTTCACCCAGCTTCGACGCGGCGGTCACCGCGGCGAGCGTGGCATCCTTGACGGTCGAACCGTCATGCTCGACCCAAACCAGAGTCTTCATCTTGAACCTCTTTCCTCTCCCCGTCGGGGCCGCGTCCACGCGGCGCCCGGAACGGGATCAGTGACCGGCGGTGCGCTTACTTCGCGACGCCCATCGCCTTGAGCTTCATCACCAGCTCGTCGACATCGGCAACCTTGATGCCCGCCTGGCGCTTACCCGGCTCGACGACCTTCAGCGTCTTGACGCGCGGCGCGGTGTCGACGCCGTAGTCGGCGGCGGTCTTGGTCGCGAGCGGCTTCGACTTCGCCTTCATGATGTTCGGCAGCGAGGCGTAGCGCGGCTCGTTCAGGCGAAGATCGGTGGTGACGATCGCCGGCAGCTTGAACGAATCGGTCTCGAGACCGCCGTCCACTTCGCGCGTGACCTTGACGGTCTCGCCCTCGACTTCGACCTTGGATGCGAACGTGCCCTGGCCCCAGCCGAGCAGGCCGGCAAGCATCTGGCCGGTCTGGTTGTTGTCGTCGTCGATCGCCTGCTTGCCCAGGATGATGAGCTGCGGCTGTTCCTCGGCGGCAACCGCCTTCAGGATCTTCGCGACGGCGAGCGGCTCAACCTTGTCGTCCGAGGTGACGAGAATCGCGCGATCCGCACCCATGGCAAGCGCGGTACGCAGCGTTTCCTGCGCCTTCGCCTCACCGATCGACACGACCACGATCTCGGTCGCCACGCCCTTTTCCTTCAGGCGGATGGCTTCCTCGACCGCGATCTCGTCGAACGGGTTCATGCTCATCTTGACGTTGGCCAGATCGACCCCCGTCCCGTCCGCCTTCACGCGGGGCTTTACGTTGTAGTCAAGCACGCGCTTGACCGGCACCAGAACCTTCATTCCACTCTCCCAAGCGTCACCCCGGCAAGCGCCGGGGTCTCCCGGTTGTGTCGCGCTCCACGTCGGGGAGATGCCGGCCGAAGCCGGCATGACGATGGAGAACGATCAGTCGAAACTTACGCCGCCTTCTTCACCTCGGCGACGATCTTCTGCGCGGCATCGCCCAGGTCGTTCGCAGGAACGATGGCGAGGCCGGAATTCGCGAGGATTTCCTTGCCCTTCTCGACATTGGTACCCTCGAGCCGAACGACAAGCGGTACCGACAGATTAACTTCCTTCGCCGCGGCAACGATGCCCTCGGCGATGATGTCGCACTTCATGATGCCACCGAAGATGTTGACGAGGATGCCCTTCACGTTCGGATCGGCAAGGATGATCTTGAACGCCGCGGTCACCTTCTCCTTCGACGCGCCGCCGCCGACGTCGAGGAAGTTCGCCGGGAACATGCCGTTCAGCTTGATGATGTCCATCGTCGCCATGGCAAGGCCCGCGCCGTTGACCATGCAGCCGATGTCGCCATCGAGCTTGATGTAGGCGAGGTCGTACTTCGACGCTTCCAGCTCGGCCGGATCTTCCTCGGTCTCGTCGCGCAGCTCGGCCAGGTCCTTGTGACGGAACATGGCGTTGCCGTCGAACCCGACCTTGGCGTCGAGCACCATCAGCTTGTTGTCGTCGGTCACCGCGAGCGGGTTGATCTCGATCTGCGATGCGTCGGTGCCGAGGAAGGCGTCATATACCTTGCTCGCGAGGCTCTGCGCCTGCTTGGCGAGATCGCCGGTAAGGCCCAGCGCATGCGCGACGGCGCGGCCGTGGTGCGGCTGGAAACCCGTTGCCGGATCGACGGCGAAGGTGTGGATCTTCTCCGGCGTGTCGTGCGCAACGGTCTCGATGTCCATGCCACCTTCGGTCGATACGACGAAGGCGACGCGGCCGGTGGCGCGATCGACCAGCACGGCGAGGTAGAATTCCTTGGCGATGTCGACGCCGTCGGTGACGTACAGGCGGTTGACCTGCTTGCCGGCATCACCCGTCTGGATCGTCACCAGCGTGTTGCCGAGCATCTCGGTCGCGGCGTGGCGAACCTCGTCCTCGGTCTTGGCGAGGCGGACACCACCCTTGGCCTCAGCCGGCAGTTCCTTGAACTTGCCCTTGCCGCGGCCGCCGGCGTGGATCTGCGCCTTCACGACATAAAGCGGCCCGGGCAGCTTCTTGGAGGCTTCCACTGCTTCCTCGACGGTCATCGCCGCATAGCCCGCGGGAACGGGCACGCCGAACTTCGCCAGCAGTTCCTTGGCCTGATATTCGTGGATGTTCATGCCGGAGCTCGCCTTACAAAACCGAAAACAGGCAGCCTTAAGCACAGCGGCGGTCGGGAATCCAGCCTTGATAGGTCGTGTGTGCCGATCAACCGACGAGAGCACAGCCTCACTGATGCTAAACGTTCGCAATAGCGGAATTGCGATCAGGCAAGGGTGCTGTGGCGATGATCAGCATCGATCCGGCGAGGCGCGCGGCAACCCGCCGACGAAGAACACTGGAACAGGTTTTCCGTTTGTTCTAACGCTGGCGGCGTGATCGCTCTTCCCTATCCGGCGCTGCACGCGAGCCATACGGGCATCTGGATCGCGAGCGACGACGGCGTGCGCGGCGTGTCGCGCGGCGAGGCGATCCGTGCCGCCGCCGATACGCCGATGATCGTGATGAACGCGCCGCTGGTCGGGCAGCGGCTGGGCTATGCCGATCTGTCGGGTCTCGACATCCTAGAGCTGTTCGCCTTTCTGCGGCCGGCACGCTTCATGGTGCCGACGCCTAAGGGACTGGCGACCGTCACCGGCCTCGACGTCCCGGCGAGCGACAGCGACATCGCGCCCTTCCTGCGCACTGCCGCCCTGCGGCTGCTGGAAATAACCGATGGCGACTGGCCCGAGCGGGAAGGCGCCTGGGCGGCGGCGCAGACACTGGCGCGGCTGCGCTGGTCCTGGGGACCGCTGCTCGCCAGCCGCTTGCGCAAGCCGGCGCGGGACGAACCCTGGCTCTTCTCGCGGCTGCCGGAATGGGAGGAAAGCGCACCGCGCCCTGCGCCCCGTGCGATCAGCCTGGACGCCGATGCGACTCAGCGCACGCTGACGACGCTGGTCGGCGCCGCCGCCGAACCGCGCCAGGGCCAGCGTGATTTCGCCGCCGCGGCGGCGCACGCCTTCTCACCGCGCGTGGGGCGCGACAGCCCCAATCTGGTGCTGGCGGAGGCCGGCACCGGGATCGGCAAGACCCTGGGCTATCTGGCGCCGGCCAGCCTCTGGTCACGCACTGCCGGCGGCGCTGTGTGGGTGTCCACCTATACCAAGGCGCTGCAACGGCAGCTCGGCCACGAAACGCAGCGCGTCTATCCCGATGAGGCGGAGCGTCGCGCGCGGGTCGTCACGCGCAAGGGGCGGGAGAATTATCTCTGCCTGCTCAATCTGGAGGATGCGCTGCAGGGCGGCTTCGCCGGGCGCGCGGCGGTGCTGGCGCAACTGGTCGCGCGCTGGGCCGCCTATACCGCCGATGGCGACATGATGGGCGGCGACCTTCCCGGCTGGCTGACCACCCTGTTCCGGCGCAACGGCTCGGTCGCACTCACCGACCGGCGTGGTGAGTGCATCTACGCCGGCTGTCCGCATTATCGGAAATGCTTCATCGAGCGCGCCGCCCGCGCCTCCGCCGATGCCGACATCGTGATCGCCAACCATGCGCTGGTGATGGTCAATGCGGCGCGCGGGCGCGAAACGGCCACACGCCCCAGCCGCTATGTGTTCGATGAGGGGCATCACCTGTTCGATGCCGCGGATTCGATGTTCGCCACCGCGCTCACCGGCCAAGAGACGATCGAGCTGCGCCGCTGGATCATCGGCCCCGAGGCCGGCAGCCGCGGACGCCGACGGGGCCTGGCCGCGCGCCTCTCCGATGTCGCCAGCTACGATGAGGCAGGCGCACAGGCGATGGCCGACGCGGTGAAGGCCGCGCATGGCCTTGCCGCCGACGGCTGGCTGCAACGCATCATTGAGGGCGCGCCGTTCGGCCCGATCGAGGCGCTGCTGGCCAGCGTACGGGCGCTCACCTTCGCCCGCGCAGAGGGCCCCGACGACGCGGGCTATGGGCTCGAAACCGAACTCGCCGAGCCCTCGCCCGAGCTGATCGAGGCCGCCGCTCATGCTGCCGAGGCGCTCGATGCGCTCTACCGCCCCCTCGTCGTGCTCGGAAAGCGGCTGGAGGCGGTTCTGTCCGACGCGCCCGACTGGCTCGATGGCCAGGCCCGCGCCCGGGTGGAGGGCGCCATCGCCTCGCTCGGCTGGCGCGCGGAAAGTGTCTCGGCGTGGCTCGCCCTCATCGCCCGCGTCGGCGCGCCGGCCAGCCCCGACTTCGTCGACTGGCTCGCCGTCGACCGGGTCGAGGGGCGCGAATATGACATTGGGCTTCACCGCCGCTGGCTCGACCCCACCCGCCCCTTTGCCGAGATCGTGCTGAAGCCGGCGCATGGCGCGCTGGTCACCTCCGCCACGCTGACCGCCGGCGGCACGTGGGAAACGGCGGAGGCCCGCGTCGGCGCGCCGCATCTCACCGGCGCGGCGGCACGGTTCGAGGCGGCGAGCCCGTTCGATTATGCCGGCAACGCCGAAGTCATCATCGTCACCGATGTGAAGCGCGGCGACGTACCGGCGCTCAGCAACGCTTACGCCCGGCTGATCGAGGCGGCGGGCGGCGGGACGCTGGGGCTGTTCACCGCGATCCGCCGGCTGCGCGGCGTGCATGCGCGGATTGCCGACCGGCTCGCCCGCGCTGGCCATCCGCTCCTCGCGCAACATGTCGATCCGATCGACACCGGCACGCTCGTCGACATCTTCCGCGATGATCCGCACGCCTCGCTGCTGGGCACCGACGCGCTGCGCGACGGCGTCGACGTGCCCGGCCATTCGCTGCGCATGGTGGTGATGGAGGGCGTTCCCTGGCCCAAGCCCACCGTGCTCCACGCCGCGCGCCGGCTGGCGGGCGGCAGCAGCGCCTATGACGACCGCATCGTGCGCGCCCGTCTGGCGCAGGCGTTCGGCCGGCTGATCCGTTCCCGCGGTGATCGCGGCGTATTCGTGCTGCTGTCGGCGGCGACGCCGTCGCGGCTGCTCGACTCCTTCCCCGCCGGTGTCCCGATTTCGCGCGTCCCGCTCGACGAGGCGGTGGCGCGAGTCGCATCGCGGCTTTCCTCGCGCGCCGGCTTGGGGCATGAGGCGGCTCCCGCGGCCTAACGGAGACGAGCCTTGAAGACGCTGACGCTGTTGCGCCACGCCAAATCGGGCTGGGACGATCCGGTGACGCGTGATTTCGATCGCCCGCTCAACGACAAGGGGCGCAAGGCCGCGCGCGTCATGGGGCGCCAACTGCGCACACTGGGCGAAGAGTTCGACCGCATCCTCGCCTCGCCCGCGCGCCGGGTCGTGGAAACCATTGCGGAAGTGGCAGTGGGCTATGAGGCGCCGATCGAACCGGCGTGGGACAAACGGCTCTACCTCGCCTCGGCGGCCACCCTGCTCGAGATTGCGCGCGAGGCGCCCGACGATTGCAACCGCCTGCTGATGATCGGGCACAATCCGGGGCTGGAGGATTTCGCGCTGCTCCTCGCCGGCGACGGCACGCCCGAATTGATGTCGGCGCTGGACGAGAAATACCCGACGGCGACGCTGGCGCAGATCACCTTCGACGTTGATCGCTGGGCCGATGTCGTACGCGGCGGCGGTACGCTCACGCGTTTCATTCGCCCGCGTGACCTCGACCCGACGCTCGGCCCCGACGACCATTGAGCCCGGGCTGACGCCCCGCCGTCAGCACCCCGGCCAACCTAGCGGCCCTGCGCGCGCCACTTCTGGATCGTGCGCTCGATGATCTCACTCTCATGGCCGACATCGCGCCACAGGCGGGAGAAGACCGGATCGGCCGACGCCGGCCGTTTCGCTTCCTCCAGCCGGTCGAACCGCACCCGGATCGGGATCGCCACGCCCTCCCCGCTGATGATGCATTCCTGATTGCGCAGCGCGGGGATCGAATCGAGGAAACCGCGCGCGCCTTCGGGCATCGCCGCGCGCACGAACGACTGATCCCGATCGTTGTTTAGGCGCATGGCCAGGATCGTGCCGCACTGCGACAGCACCCCCTCCGCCAGGTCCGACGGCCGCTGCGTGATCAGCCCCAGCGACACGCCGTATTTGCGCCCTTCCTTGGCGATCCGGCTCAGGATCCGGCCGACGGAGGACCCGTCCTCATCGCGCGGGATATAGCGGTGCGCCTCCTCGCAGATCAGCAGGATCGGGCGCTGCGGCTCGTTGCGTGACCAGATCGCAAAGTCGAACACCATCCGGCTCAGCACCGCGACGACCACCGACGTGATCTCGCTTGGCACGCCCGAGACGTCGATGATCGAGATCGGCTTGCCATCACCCGGCAGGCGGAACACCCGCTGGATGAAGCTGCTCATCGTGTCCGCGACCAGCATGCCGGAGAACATGAAGCCATAGCGCGGATCGGCCTTGATCTCGTCGATCTTGCTCTTCAGCCGAAGATAGGGTGCCGTGTTGGACGCCTTGTCCATCTTCCCCATCTCATGCTGGATGAGGGTGGTGAGGTCGCTCAGCAGATAGGGCACCGGCGCATCGACGGTCAGCTTGGGGATTTCGGCCCCAACGCGGCTCTTGGCGCGCGCGGCGAGCAGGCATTTGGCAAGGATGTCGGCATCCACCTGCCGCTCGGCGCCCTCGGTGGTCAGGAACACCTCGCAATGTTCCTCGAAGTTCATCAGCCAGTACGGCATCTGAAGGTTCGACACATCGTAGATCGCGCCATTGTGGCGGAACGCGGCGGCATATTCGCCGTGCGGGTCGACCATCACGATATGGCCCTGCGGCGCCATTTCGCAGATCCGGTGGAGGATCAGCGCGGCGGCCGTCGACTTGCCGGTGCCGGTCGAACCCAGCAGCGCGAAATGCTTGCCGAGCATGGCATCGACATACAGCGCGCCGCGCACGTCGCTGGTCGGATAGACGTTGCCGACCTCGATATGCGCGCGTCCTTCCGCGGCATAGACCTGGCGAAGATCGTCGGAGGAGATCGGGTAAACATCCGCGCCGGGTGTGGGATAGCGCGTCACGCCGCGGCGGAACTGGTACAATTTGCCAGTCAGCTTCTCCTCATCTCCCTCGCCGAGGAAGTCGACGGCGGCAACGATGCGGCCGGTCTCGTAATCGTCGAGCCGCAGGGTGCGAACATTGGCGATCAGCCAATTGTGCCCCACCCGCACCTTGATCTGCCCGCCGACCTGCCCGCCACTGGCAACCACCGGATCGGCATGGGCGCCAAGCGCCGCCAGCGCCGCCGGATCGAACACCACCTGGCTCGATGCGCCGCCGATCTCGGTGACGAAGCCGATCGGGTCCAGGCCGGCCGGCGCGCACGCCCCCGCCGCGGCAATCGCCGCGTCGAACACGTGACGTGCAGGTAGTTCACTCATGCGGCATTTCCACGCCTTTTCCCATCCGGGCGGGTCTACGGAACAAGGGTAAACAGAGCGTGAGCGATATATTGCGGCGCGGCGCCAGCCACTTACACCCGCTGAGCGATCCGCCCCGCGCCCCAGCCTAGCAGAACCGACAGCGCCACCGCCGCCAGCCCATAGACAAAGGCATGGCGATCCGCGGCGCGCGCAACGAACCGCTCGAACCCGGTCTTCTCCACTGTGATGTCGCGCACCGCCGCGGCCAGCACCTTGCCGTCGCGGATCAAAAAGGTCTCAGCGGTGAATTGTCCCACCGGCACGCGCGCCGGAATCCTGACGCGCGTGCGGTACAACACGCCCTCGGTGATCTCCACCGCGCCGGGCGCCTCGTAATACAGGCCCGCGCGGCGACGCAGGTCGACCAGCCCGCGCGCGAACCGGTCCTGCACCGGCGGCGGCGCGGAGGATGCCGGCGATAATTGCAGGCTGTCGAGCCCCAGTTCGTAGATCGCGCGCGTGCGATCATCGACGATCTGGCTGACGGGGCGGGACGAGGCGACCGCGTAGAAGCTCGGCGCCGAGCGATACCGCAGCGCCTCCGCATTGACCCACACGCCGGCAAGCTTCTCCTTCTCGCGCACGGTGATCGATTGCACCGGGCCCTTCACCACCACCACCAGGTCGGTGGGATGCTTGTCGTCGGGCAGCCGGCCGCCCGGATAGAGGATGGCACCGAACAGCAGCAATTCTGCGCCGGTGAAGCTGTAGGCGATACGGATCTCTCGCTGCGACACGTCGGGTACCAGCACCGGCTTGGCCTGCGCCATCAGCAGCGGCGCGGCCAGGATCAGCGCGGCGCGCTTCACAACAGCTCGACCGAATAGATCTCGTCCGGCCGCCAGCCGAGACCGATCGCGATTCGGCCCGCCACCAGCAACACCATCAACGCCAGCGCAAGGCGCAGATATTCGGGCCGCGCACGCGCCGCGAAATGTGCACCGACCTGCGCGCCGACGACCGATCCGATCAGCAGCAGGCCAGCGAGCACGATGTCAACCGCCTTGGTCGTCATGGCGTGGACCATGGTCGCGGCGGCGGTGACGAACAGGATCTGGAACAGCGACGTGCCCACCACGACCTGAGTCGCCATGCCGAGGAGGTAGATCATTGCCGGCACCAGCACGAAACCGCCGCCGACGCCCAGCAGGATGGTGAGGATGCCGGTCCCGAACCCCAGCAACAGGGGGGCGAGCGGCGAAATGTACAGGCCCGAACGGTAAAATCGCATGCGAAACGGCAGCGACGCGACCAGCGGATGGTGCCGCCGCCGGCGCGCCGGTGCCGCGCGCCGGCCACGGCTGACGGCGATCGCCTCCAACGATTCCTTCAGCATCAGCCCGCCGATGGAAACGAGCAGCAGGACATAGGTGATGGCGATGGCGGTATCGATCTGCCCGCTCGCTTGCAGCAGGCGGAACAGCCAGGCGCCGAACAGCGATCCCAATATGCCCCCGACGACCATCACGCCGCCCATCTGCACGTCCACGCCGCCGCGCCGGAAATAGGCCGACACGCCCGACACGCTCGCCCCCGTCACCTGGCTCGCGGCAGAGGCGGCGGCAACGGTCGGCGGGATGCCGTAGACGATCAGCAACGGCGTGGTGAGGAAACCGCCGCCAACCCCGAACATGCCCGATAGCAGACCCACACCCGCGCCCAGCGCGATGATCACGAGCGCGTTGACCGACAGGTTCGCGATCGGGAGGTACAGATCCATGCCACCGTCGATATGCCGATCGGCCGCGGCGGGGAAGCGCCAGCGGTCAGAAATCGGTGCCGATGGTCAGTGCCGGACCGGAAGACGGCGTTGCGCGGCCCGCCAGCCGCTGCCGCCATTCGAGCGACAACCGCAACGATCGGCCCGCGACGGGCAAAGCGGTCGACAGCCACGGCCCGGCGTCGACGCGAGACGCCCCGCGCTGCGCCGCACCCCATGCACCCAGCCCCAGGTCGATCCGCGCCGGGCCCAGCCGCGCCAGCGGGTAGCTGATCCGCATCGCCCCATCGACATAGCCCTCGATCCCGTCGCGCGCGATCCCGCCGCCCTGCGCATAGCCGTCCAGCATCAGCCACGAAGTCAGCGGCAACGGGCAAAGCCGCCGACCAGCCCCAGCGCCGGGCCGCCCCGTGCGCGATCGATCCCGATGCGCTGCTCGGCGACGACATGCACCGGCAGCGACGTCGGCCGCCAGTCGAGCCCAATCGCGGCCTCGCTCTGCCGGCTTTCCAGCGCCCCCGAAAACCGCCCGGCAATCGACAGTCGCCGCGCGGCATCGATGGCATAGGTCAGCCGCGCCCCCGCCTGACTTCCGCCGAGCTGCGGGACGAACGGCGCCGCATCGCCCGGCCGCAAGATCGCCCAGGCACTGCCACCAAATCGCGACGGGCCCTGCGCCGCCGGCAACGGCGCACCGGCCGCGACGCTGGCTTGGCTCGCGGGCGGCGGGACGGCATGGGTGGAGTGACCTCCCGGACTAGGCGGCACCAATCTTGGCCGCTCCCACTCTCCCGCCGCGGGCGACGATTGCCGCGGCAGATCGTATGAAAAAGCGAGCGTCTCGACCGCCCTGACCCGCATGTCGGCCGACGGCACGTAGCGCGGCCGGACCTCGTTCGCCGGCGTCAATCGCACCGGGGCGCCCGCACCCGGCAGGTCGGGCAGCGCGCGCGACGTCGCCGCGACCGACATGGCCGGGGGCGACGCCACAATGACTCGCGCCGGTTCGGCCGGTGGCCGGGCCGCCACCTCCTGCGGTCGCGCAAACGGCGCCGCGATGATCGCCAGGATGCGCGGCGCCATCGCCGGCTCTGCCCTGGCCGCCACCGCCCGGGTTTCGGCCGCGAGTGCAACGTCACCAGGCCACAATTGCAATGCCCGCAGGCCGATCCACAGCCCCAGCAGGCCGACCAGAAAGCGCAGCGGGCGCCCGGTCCGGGCCGTCATGCCGGCAGCTCCTCAGGGAAGACATGCACCGTCTTGTCCCAACGCGGGGGCGACCCGCTCAGCATCCGCACATATTGGGCGGCGGCGCGGATCGCGGCGAGCATCGATATGACGTTGCCGACAATCGCCCGGGGCACCGCCCACAGCGCCTCGTGCCAGTCATAGGCCCGGCCGGTGGACGCCACGCGCCAGCCGAGACGCCAGATCAGCAACAGGAGATTGACGGTGAGCAGCAGGCGCATGCCCTCGCTGATGTCTGGCAGCGGCAAGCCCAGGATGGTATGCGCCAGTGCCGCCGCGCCCCAGCCCACGATCGCCAGATAGGCGGCGGCCAGGACGATCACCGCCAGCGGGCCACGCCGGTCGCGCATCCGCATCCAGTGATCGGCAAGGTGCGGCACGCGCGCCCAGCCGATCCGATCCCAGCCGGCGAGCGCGATGCCGGTCATCCACCGACCCTTCTGGCGAACCGCCGCCTCCACCGTCGCCGGGAAGAAGGCGCGCACCGCGACCAGCCGTCCCGCCCAGTCCTCGACCCGCGCAAAGCACGGCCGGTAGCCAAGCGCCGCCGCGCGCAGCCCCAACTCATAATCCTCGGTCAGGCTGTCCTCATCGAACGGCGCCCCATAAGCGTCTTCCATCGCTGCCAGCACCGCGACCGAGATGGCGCAGCCCACGCCGGACAGCGGCAACCCCGCCCCCAATGCCGCGCGCAGCGCCATGTGGCGGCCATGCGATTCGGCAAACTCGTCGGCATAATGGCCCGACACCAGCCGGGCGCGGCGATCGACCAGCGGCAGCACCGGGATCTGCACCAGCTGGTATCGGCTGATCAGCGCGTCGAACACCATCAGCTCCAGCGGATGAACCACGTCCTCCGCATCGTGCAGCACCACCGCCAGCGTCGCCTCGCTGTCGACCGCATCGTCATGCCGCAGCGCGCGCCACATTTCGTTGAGATTGTCCGCCTTGGTCGTCGGCCCCGCCCGCGTTCCGATGACCAGCCGCACGCGCGAATCCTGCGCCGCCAGTTCGGCGACGATGCCGCTGGTCACAGGATCGTTGGGGTAGCAGCCGACGTAGATGCGGAAACACGGATGGTCGAACCGGGCGAGCGCGGTGCGCAGCATCGGCCCGATCACCGCCGCCTCGTCCCATGCCGGGACGAACACCGCCAGTCGACGCGCATCTTCCGGATGCGGCAGATTGGCGAGCGAGCGACGCGTCGATCCGTAACGCAGCCGGTGGTACAGCCACACCACGTCGATTAATAGATCATCCACGCCGCCGATCAGAAAACCGACAGCCGCAAACAATGTAAGCTCGCGCACTGTTGCGTCGAGCCACCAGAGTGCGATTTCCCCCATCGCATGCCGACCCCCAGATACGGCCGGCCAAGACTGTGCGATTATTTGCGCATAAGCAACAAAAAGTCGTTCGAACCCTATTGGATCAAGTATTCGCCGGGCATTTCAAAAATCGCAGGCATCAACAGAACCAATCCGGGACATGCGCGTTCCCTCGCTTAGTCCCAACCCCCTTTCGGGACTAGTGCCGGATCCCAAGCCAGGCACCGGCCGCGCTTGCGGCGTAGCTTGCGGCGCGGCCGCTCCGGGTCACGAGAACGGGACGGGCCGGGCGATCAAACGCCCGGCCCGCTTCGCGTCACCAGTAAAAGTTCCGGATCACGTCCAGCACGGTACCACGCCGGTAATCGACCAGAAGGACGTCGTTGTAATGGCGTACCCAGCGCGTATTGGGGCGGGCCGGCGGCAGGCGATAACGCCATGGATCGTTGATCCAGTAACGCTGCGCATAATAGCTGGGCGCAATCCGCGCGCCCGGCCGCCACTGATTGTAGCGGAACGGCGCGCGCCACTGCCCACGGGCGTAGAGCGCACGATTCTGGTTGCGATAGCCGCGCCAGTCGTCGCGGGCCCAGCGGCGGTCGCGATCACGCAGGTCTTCACGATATTCGCGCCGTGCCTCGCGCAAGTCCTGCCGGGCCTCGCGCACGTCGCGCCGGTCGCCCCGGCGCTGCGCCTCATACAGGTCCCGGCGCTGTTCCCGGATATCCTGCCGGTCGCGGCGCAACTCCCCCGGCGACTGTGCAGCGGCCACAGCGGGGGCGATGGTCGCCGCCATCATCAGCGAAACGATCAACTTACGCATGATCAGACACCTCCATTCGTCTGGCCGGCATTCCCGCGGAATGCCCTGCCGTAATCGAAGGTATCGGCCCCCGCCGCTGAACCGCCGGAGAATGCGCCAGTCAGCAGATAGAAAGCTGCGCCGCGAAAAGGCCCCGGCGCCGGAAGGCCGGAAGCCGAAAGACTCAGCGGCCGCCCGGCCCCGCACCCGCGCCGGCGGCGCCGACCGTGCCGATGTTGCCGAACAGGTCGGCGAAGAAGCCGCGATCACGGCCCAGCGTCGGGGTGGTCTTCTTGGTCGGGCTGATCGACGCGACCTGCTCGACACCCGACTTGCGGATCGCGCTGACGTTGCCGTTCTGATCAAAGCTGATCTGGACGGTCACCTGCTCCTTGGGCTTGGGCGTATTGAACGCATAATTCCGGCTGTCGCGCGAAATGTAATACCAGTCGCCCTGGTTGAACTGGCTGGCGAAGCTCGGCTGGCCCAGCGTCGCCAGTACCGACTGCCGGTTGTCCACGCCGGGCTGCACCGAATTGAGCAGGTCCGCATCGACGACATAGCCCTGATGCGAGCGCAGGGGCGCACAGGCCGACGCGGTCACCGCGATGGCGGCAGCGATCAGGAGGGGAAAACGCATGGCTACTCCGCAAAAGGCCTTGGGGCATGCGACGCGCCGTTGCGCCGTCGGCCATTCCCCTCAATATGCCTCCACGACACTTGACACAAGCACGACAGGCACGACGATCTTGGCTCTTCTTCAACGGTTTCGACGGCGCAATCGCGATGCGGCGGCCCCGCTCTATGCGGCGGTGGTGGCAAAGGCGCGCGAACCGCATTGGTATCTCGATGGCGGCGCGCCCGATACGCTCGACGGGCGGTTCGACATGGTGGCCGCGGTTCTCGCCATGGTGATGCTGCGGATCGAGGCAGAACCGCCGGGCGACCTTGCCGCCGCCACGCTCTCGACCGACCTGACCGAGCGATTCGTCGACGACATGGACGCGCAGGTGCGGCAGATCGGCTTTGGCGATATCGTCGTCGGCAAGCATGTCGGGCGCATGATGGGGATGCTGGGTGGCCGGCTCGGCACCTACCGTGAGGGGATCGCCGCCGGCGACCTTACCGACGGGCTGATCCGCAACCTGTGGCGCGGCGAGGCACCCGGCGAATCGCAGGCGCGCTATGTCAGCGACCAGTTGCAGGCACTGCATGCCGCGCTCGCCACCATTCCCCTATCCGCGCTGCGCGAAGGCCGACTGGCATGACCCCCGAATTCTCCCATCCCGTCCGCATCGACATGATCGGCGAAGGCGCGCGGACCGAAACCATCGCCGCTGACGAGACGCAGCGCGCCGCGCTCGCGCGCCGGTTCAACCTGATCGGGATCAAGCGCCTGGAGGGCAGCTTCACCGTGCAGCGCGTCGCCGGCGGGATCGCCGTGTCTGGGAAGGTGCAGGCGGAGGCGACCCAGCGCTGCTCGATCACCGATGAGCCGCTGCCCGCGCGGATCGCCGAAACCGTCGACCTTCGCTTCGTCGAGGATTCGGCCGCCGGCGAGGAAGTGGAGCTCGACGACGACGGGATCGACGTCCTCCCGCTGGAGGGCGGCGCGATCGACCTTGGCGAGGTCGCGGCGGAAACGCTCGCCCTTGCGCTCGATCCCTTTCCGCGCGGCCCCAATGCCGAAGCGGCGCTGCGCGAGGCCGGAATCCTGGGCGAGGACGAAGCCGGTCCGTTCGGCGCGCTCGCCGGGCTCAAGGACAAGCTGGCGGGAAAGAAATAACGTTGCGAACAGGCGAGCGGTATCGACCGCCCGCCGTTGTCGCAGGTTTCAGCGTTTCGCCGCGCTGCGGATCGCGCTCAGCGTGGTCCCGGCGGTGATGAACTCGACGTCGGTTTTCAGGTGCAGCAACCTGACGCCGCCCTGCCCGACGGCACGTTCCAGCGCGCCGGCGAAGTCGGCCGTCCGCTCCACCGTCTCCGCCCAGGCGCCATAGGCCCGCGCCAGCGCTGCGAAGTCGGGATTGTGCAGTCGGGTCGCCGACAACCGGCCGGGAAACTCACGCTCCTGATGCATGCGGATCGTGCCATAAGCGCCATTGTCGACGACGATGACCAGCAACTCACAATCGTGCTGGACGGCGGTCGCCAGTTCCTGCCCGTTCATCAGGAAATCGCCATCTCCCGCCACGGCAACCACGGTGCGATCCGGGCGGCGGCGCGACGCCGCCACGGCGGCCGGAACGCCATAGCCCATGGCTCCGGCGGTCGGCGCCAGCTGAGTCCCCGGCCCGGCATAGGGCCAATAGCGGTGCCACCAGCCGGAAAAGTTGCCCGCGCCGTTGCAGATGATGGTGTCCGCCGGCAGCTGCTCGCGCATCGCCAGCACGCACTGCCCCAGGTCCAGCGTCACGCCCTCGCGCTCGCGCGGCGTCGACCAGGCGCGATAATCGTCGTGCGCCTCCAGATCGTGCGCGCGTGCCGGACCGTCGACCAGCGCCAGCGCCTCGGCGAACTCCGCCATGGTCGCGCAGATCGCGAGGTCCGTGCAATACGTGCTGCCAAGCTCGGACGGATCGGGGTGAACATGCACCATCCGCTGGCCGGGATGCTCGGGGGAGATCAGCGTATAGCCGTCGGTCGTCGCTTCCCCCAGCCGCGCGCCGATCACCAGCAGCAGGTCGGCGTCCTTCACGCGTTCGACCAGCAGCGGGTTGGGGCCATAGCCCAGGTTGCCGGCATAGGCCGGGCAGTCGTTGGGCACCGCATCCTGTCGGCGGAAAGCGGCGACCAGCGGCACGCCGGTCCGGTCGGCCCAGGCGGCAATGTCCTGCCCCGCCGCCGCATCCCATCCTGCGCCGCCGATGATCGCCAAAGGTCGCTCCGCCGTGGCCAGCAGATCGGCAAGCTGCTCCATCGCATCGGGATCGGGCGCCTGCCCGATCCGCTCGACGCGCGGGCGATCCACCGCCACCACTTCGTCAAGCAGCATGTCCTCCGGCAGCGCGATCACCACCGGGCCCGGCCGCCCGTTCATCGCCACGCTATAGGCGCGCGCGACATATTCCGGGATGCGCCGCGCATCGTCGATCCGCGCCGCCCATTTGGCAATCGGGCTGAACATCGCGGCGAAATCGATCTCCTGAAACGCTTCGCGGTCGCGCATGCCGCGGTCGACGTCGCCGATGAACAGGATCATCGGCTGTGAATCCTGCATCGCGACATGGACGCCGATCGACGCGTTGGTGGCGCCCGGCCCACGCGTGACGAACGCAATGCCCGGCCGATGGGTCAGCGCGCCGTCGGCGCAGGCCATGAACGTCACGCCGCCTTCCTGCCGGCACGTCACCACATCGATCTGCGGCACGTCGACCAGCGCGTCGAGCACGGCAAGGAAACTTTCGCCCGGCACCGTGAAGATGCGATCGCAGCCCTGCGCTGCCAGTTGATCCACCAGGATGCGGCCGCCGGTGCGGGTCGTCTCGGGTTCGCTCATGCGACGATCCCTACTCCGGCCTCTGCACCTCCGCCACTATATTGGTAGCAATGTGGCCATAACGGCGCTGCCTGACTTGCTGCCCGCCGAATGCCACCGAAGCGGCTTGCTAAGCCGATCGCCTTAGACAATTCTCCCGCGCAACAAGAAAAGAGCGGAGAGGATCATGGCGGACTTCGAACTGGTGACCGACGGGCTGCGTTTTCCCGAAGGGCCAGTCTTCATGCCGGACGGCAGCATCGCGCTGGTGGAGATCGAGCCGGGGCGGATCACCAGGGTGAGACCCGATGGGTCGAAGGAGACGATCGCCGAGCCTGGCGGTGGTCCCAACGGCCTCGCGCTCGGCCCCGGCGGCATGCTCTATTGCTGCAACAACGGCGGGTTCGACTGGCACGAAAACAACGGCATGCTCGCCCCCGGCGGCATCGCCTCCAATTATTCGGGCGGCCGGATCGAACGGATCGACCCCGCAACCGGCACGGTCGAGGTGCTGTACAAGTCGGGCGATTTCGGCTGCGTCCTGCGCGGGCCGAACGACCTTGTGTTCGACGATCACGGCGGCTTCTGGTTCACCGATCACGGCAAGATGGATCACGCCAAGCGGATCCATGATGTCGTTGGCATCTTCTATGCGAAGGCCGACGGCAGCCATCTCGAGGAAGTCGTCTTCCCGTCCAACAATCCCAACGGTTGCGGCCTCTCACCCGACGGCCAATGGCTCTACGCCGCGGAAACCTACACCTGCCGGCTGATGAAATTCCGCGTCACCGCGCCGGGCAAGGTCGATACCGCGGCCGGCGTCGGCGGTGCCGGCATCCCGGTCTACCGCCCCGCGGGGTGGAAATTCTTCGATTCGCTCGCGGTGGAGGCGTCGGGCAATGTCTGCGTCGCGACGATCGGCGAAAGCGGGATCAGCGTCGTCTCGCCCGACGGCGACCTCGTTGAATTCGTCGCTACCGACGACATCTTCACCACCAACATCTGCTTCGGCGGCGATGACATGCGTGATGCCTATCTCACGCTGTCGGGCACCGGCCGGCTGGTGAAGACCCGCTGGAACCGTCCCGGCCTGAAGCTCGCCTATTGATCGCGAACGGGCGCCTTCCGCCTCGGCGGAAGGCGCCTGTCAGCTCGCCATCGGCAATCGCAGCCGCACCAGCAGCCCGCCCAAGTCCTCGCTCTCCTCCAGGCTGACGGTCCCTTCATAGATCTCCGCCACGTCGCGCACGATGGCGAGGCCAAGCCCCGTGCCCGGCTTGCCCGTGTCCAGCCTGACGCCGCGGTCGAAGATGCGGATCCGGTCCGCCTCCGGTATGCCCATGCCGTCATCCTCGACCAGGATCTCGACGAACCCGGCCTGCGCGCCCACTGTCACGAACACGCTGCCGCCGCCATATTTGGCGGCATTCTCGACCAGATTGCCCATGATCTCGTCCAGGTCCTGCCGCTCGATATGCGCGACCAGGTCCTTGGGACCATCCATGTCGATCCGCACATGCGGATAGAGCCGCCGCACTGCACGCTCGACCGATTCGACGCTCGGCCACACTTCCGCCCGGCTGTGCGCCGAGCCGCGCCGCCCGACCGCCCGCGCCCGCGCGAGATGATGGTCGACCTGCCGGCGCATCGTCCGCGCCTCGCGCACCACCGTATCGGCCAGATCGTCCGACTGCGCGGTCGCCGCGTTCATGATCACCGTCAGCGGCGTCTTCAGCGCATGGGCAAGGTTCCCGGCATGGCGCCGCGCTTCCTCCGCCTGAGTTTCGTTATGCGCGACCAGCGCGTTCAGCTCCTCGACCAGCGGCGCGACCTCGACCGGCAACGGCCCGGCGATGCGGTTGGTCCGCCCGCCCCGCATCCGCGCAATCTCCAGCCGCAGCTTGCGCAGCGGCAACAGCCCGTAAAAGGTCTGCAGCGCCGCCAGCACGATCAGCCCCAGCCCCAGCAGCAGGAAACTGCGTACCAGCGTCCGGCGCAGCGCCCCGATCTGCGCGTCGAGCCCGTCGCGATTATGCGCCACCTGGAACCGCCAGCGCACGTCCGATCCCGGCAGCTTCACGTCACGCTCGACGACCCGCAGCTTCTCGGTGCCGAACTGGTCACTGTCATAGATGTGCACCGCGCGGTCGTCGTGCGGTTGGCCATATTGCAGCTGGCGATCCCACAAGGATCGGGAGGGAAACGCCTCGCGCCCCTTTGCCGACACTTGCCAGTACACGCCGGAATAAGGCTCGAGGAAGCGCTGGTCGGCGGGCTCGCGATTGAACATCACCTCGCCCTCCGGCCCGATCTCGGCCGAGACGAGCAGCGAGCGCAGGACATATTCGAGCTGGTCGTCGAAATTCTGCGTCACCGCCGCAGTCAGCACCCGGTCCAGCGCGAAGCCGCCACCCGCCAGCAATACCGCGATCCACACCGCGGCAATGACGATCATCCGCCGGGTCAGCGACCCCGTGCTGGCGAAGCGCCCGTCCGCACTCGTTTCGTCGCGCGCCGGAACCATGCCGCCGCCCTGTTGTTCACTCGCGGAGAAAGGAGACGAAGTATGTCGCGTACCTTTCCGGTCCTCGCGATCGCGTCGCTCGGCGCGCTCATCACCAGCCTGGTCGCGGGCTTCCTGCTCGCGTCCTGGGTCTTCACCGGCATCGTTCCCGCTCATGCCGCGCCGCCGGTCATCGCCGCGCTGGATTCGCAGGCCGTGCCGGGGACCAACAGCTGGCACGAGGCGGGATATGAACGCATCGGACTATGGGAACAGCCGCAGGCCGCCGACCTTTACGCCGCCGGATCTTCCAGACTGTAACCCAGTCCCCGGATCGTGGTGATCACGTCCTGGCCCAGCTTCTTGCGGATGCGCGTCACGAACACTTCGATGGTGTTCGAATCCCGATCGAAATCCTGATCGTAGATATGCTCGATCAACTCGGTGCGGCTCACCACCTTGCCCTTGTGATGGAGCAGGTAGGACAAAAGCTTATATTCCTGCGCGGTCAGCTTCACCGGCTCGCCGGCGCGCGTCACCTTGCCGCTACGCGTGTCGAGCCGGACGTCGCCCGCGTTCAGCTCTGAGGAAGCATTGCCCGATGCGCGCCGGATCAGCGCGCGCAGGCGGGCGATCAGCTCTTCGGACTGGAACGGCTTGGCGACATAATCGTCCGCGCCTGCGTCCAGCCCGGCGACCTTGTCGGACCAGCTGTCGCGCGCGGTCAGCACCAGCACGGGCATCACCTTGCCCTCCTTGCGCCAGCGATCGAGCACGGTCAGCCCGTCGATCTCCGGCAGGCCAAGGTCCAGCACGACGGCATCGTAATTCTCGGTCGAGCCGAGGAAATGCCCTTCCTCGCCGTCCGTCGCCAGATCGATGGCGTAGCCCGCTCCTTCCAGCGTGCTCTTGAGCTGCTGGCCGAGATTGGGTTCATCCTCAACGATCAGGACGCGCATGGACTACCTCTTGTCACCAAAGGTCATGGTTAGCATTGCGGTGGCGCGCGTCAACGATCGCTCACCGACCCGTGCGGCCGATGACCTGACCCGAGCGACCATCAACATCCACCCAGATCACCGTGCCATCGCGCAGGAACTTCAACGTATAGACCGCGCTCGGCATCTCGAAATCGAAACCGATATATTGCGCGTCCTTCATCGTCGGGACGACGCGTCGCTCGATTTCCTTGATCGGCAGGATGCGCCCTTCGCGCAGCGCCCGCCACGCGGCCACGCCGTCGCGCTGCTGCTCGGCCGGCTGCGCCATCGTGGCGGCGGGCAAGAGTGACAGGGCAAGGGCGGCGAACATCCTCATGCCTCGTTGCATAGCGGGATCGGATTGAACACCTTGTGAATAGCCCCGCAATGGGACGCAGCGCATCCTTCCCCGGGTCACGGACGCCGGCCGCCGCTGCGGCAACCGGCGTCGCTGAGGTCACCGGCTCGCGATCAGAGCGGCACGAAGCGTACCGGCAGGCCGTCCTTGGGCTGTGGGATCGGGAAGATTTGCCAGTCGCTGCCCGACCCCGGTTCCAGCTCGATGCGATAGCGGCTCAGCAGCTGTGCCATCAGGATCCGGATCTGCATCGTCGCGAAATGCAGCCCGATGCACATGTGCGCCCCGCCGCCGAACGGCACCCAGGCAAAGCGATGCCGCCCCTTCGACCGTTCGGGAGAGAAGCGCTCGGGATCGAACGTCTCGGGATTGGGCCAATGCTCCGGCATCATATGGGTATAGGCGGTGTTCACCCCGACATGCGTGCCGGCCGGAATGTGATAGCCGCCAAAGGTGAAGTCGCGCATCGCGCGGCGCGGGATGGACGGCACCGGCGGCACCATCCGCAGCGCTTCCTTGAACGCCCATTCGGTCTCGACCAGCCGGTCGAGCTGCTCATAGGGCACGCCGCCGTCGTTGCTGCCCAGCGACTGGACCTCGGCGCGCAGCCGGTCCTGCCATTCGACGTGGCGGCCCAGCAGCATGACCAGGCTGGTGGCGGACGAGGTGATCGTGTCGTGCGCCGCCATCATCAGGAAGTTCATGTGATCGACGATCGCCTCGTCGGACAGCAGGGCGCCGCTTTCGTCGGTCGCGCGGCAGAATTGCGAGAAGAAGTCCTGCCCCTGCTGCTCCCCCGCCCGCCGGCGCGGGATTTCGCGGGTGAAATAATCGACCAGATATTCGCGCGCCTTCACGCCCTTGCGCATCGACGTACCGGGCAGCGGCTTGCGGATCGGCGATACCGACGCCTGCACCTCGTCGACGAAGGCCTGGTTGATCCGCGATGCCTCGGGGCCCAGCGGCACGCCAAGGAAACTGGTTGCCGCCAGGTCGAGGCTCAGCGCCTTGATCGCGCGATAGAAAGGCATCGGGCGATTGGCCCAGCCGCCCACCTGCGCCGCAATCCCCGCGTTCAGCTCGGCGGCATAATGGCGCATCGGCTCCGGCTTGAACGCCACTGACAATGCCTTGCGGTCGGCGCGATGCTTCTCGAAATCCATCAGCATCAGGCCGCGCGGGAAGACGAGGTTCAGGATCGGGCCCCAGCCCTGTTCGGAGGAGAAATTCTTCTCCTTGTCGAACAGCACCAGCTCGTTCGCTTCCGGCCCCAGCAAGACCACGCCGTCGCCCCCAAATGTCCGGTTGCGATAGACCGGGCCGTACTTGGCCACCATCCTGTTGGTGAAGCCAAGCGGGTCCTTCAGCACCCTGAAGGTATTGCCGACGAACGGCAGCCCGCGGCTTCCGGGAATGTCCTTCAGCGCCGATGGAGGATTGGCCGGCAGCCAGTGCGGATTGGCGGCGAGCGTGTGCGCATAGGCCATGGTGGCAATCTCTCTCCCGATCTTACTTACACGAGTATAAGTAAGATATTATCGGGACGCCAGACCCCATGGCGTTGCGCGCGACCGATCCCGCAGCACGTTGAAAATACTGCCTTTTGCCGGCCATTCTGTCACCACAACACGCCGTCCACCGGCTGCAACGGCGTTGGCGCTTCGTCGCCGATCGATTGCAGCAGGTCGATCTCGATCGTCCGGCACATACCCGTCAGCGGGACGTCGTGGATCGTGTTGGCGAACGGGTCGACCAAGTCATCGCCGATCTGCAGCGCGGCGAGGAACATCAGCCCGGCGACGGTCGACCCGACCGGCGTCGCGATGCCCAGCGTCTCCACCAGCCCGATCGGCAGCAGGACGCAGAACAATCGCGTGAAGAACGTGGGGAAGAAGCGATATTGGTTGGGCAAGGGCGTGTTCTTGATCCGCTCCATGCCGCCCTGCGCGTTGGAGATGTCGACGAACAATCGCTCGAAATGCGCCTGCTGGATGGTGTCGATCCAGCCCCTCTGCCGCGCATCGTCCAGCCGTCGTGAGGATCCGTCGAGGATGCCGTTGGCGACGTTCGCCCGCTGCAAGGCAGGCTCCGCCTCACCGCGCGACAGGAAGCGCAGCACCTCGGCGTCGGCCGACTGACGGCGCAACTGGCACCGCAGCGCATTCACATAAGCGACGTGGCGCAGCACGATCGTGCGCTTCAAGTCCAGCGCCTCTTCGGGCAGCAGGTTGCGCGCCGTGCGGGCCAGGCTGCGCGATGCGTTGATCATCAGCCCCCACAGGCCGCGCCCTTCCCACCAGCGCTGGTAGGCGGAGTTCGTCCGAAAGCCGAGGAACAGCGCCAGCGCCGAACCGAAGATGGTCAGCGGCAGCGATGGCGCGGTGAACGGATAATAGAAATAGACTGCCGTGACGATGCAGTCCCACACGAACAAGGCCGCGAGGGGTCGCCACACTTCGCCAACGATGTTGCCGAAGCGTGGAGTGGAAGAAACTATCATAAGGGATGCAGCGGCTCGCTTGTGGATCGGATGATCCCATACGCGCGATCGCTGCTTCAGGTCCGTGACGAACCTTTTCCGCAGGCGGGCGCCGCCCGCGCAGACTTAGCTGAGTAGGATCAAGCGAAGCGCTGATGCAGTTCCAGCATGGCGATCGCCGCCTGCGCCGCACCGCCGCCCTTGTCGAGCTGCGCCGGATCCGCGCGGCGGATCGCCTGCTCCTCATTCTCGGTGGTGAGGATGCCGTTGCCGATCGGGATGCCGTCCATGGTCAGCGCCATGATGCCCCGCGCGCTTTCGTTGGACACGATCTCGAAGTGATAGGTTTCGCCGCGGATCACGACGCCCAGCGCGACGAACGCGTCATAGCGCCCGCTCTCCGCCGCCATCGCGATCGCGCCCGGCACTTCCAGCGCGCCCGGCACGGTCACCACCTCGGCGCTATGCCCCGCCGCCTCGATCGCCGCGCGCGCGCCCGCGATCAGCATGTCGTTCAGATGATCGTAGAAACGGGCTTCCACGATGAGGACGCTTGCCATGATCTCGCCTTTCTCCTCCCCGGCTCAGGAGAGCGCCGCCGGGGCGGCAAAAAGGGGGCATTCCGTGTCCGCGCAACCAGCCGGTGCCCCCTCCCGACTGGCGTTGCCGGCCGCTGCGCAAACTGCTGGCCGAATATCTCCGCAAACAGGCCGCTATTCGCCGCCGGTACCCGGGATCGGCCGCTCGCCCACGATGGAAAGGCCATAGCCCTCCAGCCCGACGAGCGTGTGATGGGTATTGGTCAGCAGGACCATTTCCTCGACGCCCAGCTCCGCGAGGATCTGCGCACCCACGCCATAGTCGCGCAATTCCTCGACTTCCGGCTCGCCCGCACCTTTGCCCGCGGCGCGCAGTTCCATGAACCGCGTCACCACGCCCTTCATCGGGCGGTTGATCACCACGATCACGCCGGCGCCTTCCTCCGCGATCAGCTCCATCGACTTGGAAAGCAGGCCCGAGCGCTCAGAATTTTCGCCAAACATATCAACGAAGAAGCTCGCCGTGTGCATCCGCACCAGCGTCGGCCGCTCCGGATCGATCTTGCCTTTCACCAGCGCGATCGTCTCGTCGCCGGTCGCCTTGTTGTGGAACGTGACCGCCTTCCACTGCCCGCCCCAGCGCGAGTCAAAGGTCATCTCGGCCTTCTTCTCGACCAGATGGTCATAGCGCCGACGATAAGCGATCAGGTCGCGGATCGTGCCGATCTTGAGGTTGTGCAGCTGCGCGAAGGAGACGAGATCGTCCATCCGCGCCATCGTGCCGTCCTCGTTCATGATCTCGCAGATCACGCCCGAGGGGTTGAGGCCGGCCAGCCGCGACACGTCGACCGCCGCTTCGGTATGCCCCGCACGCACCAGCACGCCGCCATCGCGCGCGACCAGCGGGAAGACGTGACCCGGCGTCACGATTTCTTCGCGGCTCTTCGACGAATCGATCGCCACCGCGATCGTCCGCGCACGATCGGCCGCGGAAATGCCCGTCGTCACCCCATCGCGCGCCTCGATCGAGACGGTGAAGGCGGTTTCGTGACGGGTGCCGTTGTGCCGGCTCATCAGGTCGAGGCCCAGCGCGTCGACACGCGACTTGGTCATCGCCAGGCAGATCAGGCCGCGGCCATGGCGTGCCATGAAGTTGATCTTTTCCGGCGTCGCCATCTGCGCGGGGATGACCAGATCACCCTCGTTTTCGCGATCCTCGTCATCGACCAGGATGAACATCCGGCCATTCTTGGCCTCGTCGATGATCTCTTCCGGGGTCGAGAGAAAGGCGTGGCGCAGGCGCGCGAGTTCAGCGGGCTTTTGCACGATAATGTTCCATCCGTTGGAGGTAGCGGGCGAGCACATCGATCTCGATGTTGACGGCGCTGCCCGGCGCCAGATCTGAAAGCGTCGTCACCGCCTGGGTATGCGGAATGATGTTGACCGCGAAGATGGTCGCGCCATCGGGGTCGTCCGTCACGTCGTTGACGGTGAGCGACACGCCATCGACCGTGACCGACCCCTTGGTAGCGAGGAAGGGCGCAAGATCGCTTGAGACCCGGAAATCGACGCGCTTCGAATCGCCATCGGGCCGTACGCTGGTGACCTCGGCGATTCCGTCGACGTGGCCGGTAACGATATGACCACCAAGCTCATCGCCCAGCTTCATCGCGCGTTCGAGATTCAACCGACGCCCTTCGGACCATTGCCCCTGAGCGGTCCGCGTCAGCGTCTCGCCCGAGACGTCGAAGGCCAGCCAGTCAGGCCCCTTGTCGACGACGGTGAGGCAAACGCCCGAACAGGCGACCGAAGCCCCCAGGTCAATCTCGAGCGTTTCATAGCTGGTGGCGACAACGACGCGCGTATCCCCGCGCGTCTCAACGCGCGTAATCTCTCCGACGTCGGTTATGATCCCGGTGAACATCGCACCCGCTCGTAGACCTCGAGCCGATCGCTGCCAAGCTGGCGTGAATCGATCATTGCCCATCGATTGTGCGCATCGGCCAAGGCGCCCAACCCGATGTCGCCCAACGCATGCCTGCCGTCGCCGATCAGGATCGGGGCGCGATACAGCAGCAAGCGATCGACCAGATCCGCCGCGAGGAAAGCGGAGGCGACCCCAGCGCCCCCCTCCACGAGCAGACGATCGGCGGGAAGCCAGGCGATTTCCTCCGGGGCCGAGAGCTGAAGCACGTCATCACCCATGTCGTGGGTCGACAGGATCACGCGTTGCGGAGCGCGATTCTCCAGTCCCGGCAACCGCACGTCGAGCGCCGGGCGGTCGATCTCCCAGGTGCCTCGCCCTACCAGAATGGCCTCATGCCGGCTTCGTTCGAGATGCGCGTGCGCGCGCGCTTGCGGACCCGTGATCCAGCGGCTTTCGCCGTCAGCACGAGCGATGCATCCATCAAGCGAGGTCGCGAGCTTCAGCGTCACCTGCGGCCGGCCAAGGACGATTCGCGTGAGAAATCCGGCCAGCGTCGCGCGGGCCTCTCGCTCGCGCACACCAGATACAATCTGCACACCCGCCGCGGCGAGCCGCCCCAGCCCCTTGCCGTTGGTGCGCGGGTCAGGATCGGTCACCGCCGCGACCACGCGGTCTACACCGCTGGCGACCAGAAGGTCGGCGCAGGCGGGGCCGCGCGATGAGACATGGGCGCAGGGCTCCAGTGTCACATAAGCGGTCGCGCCCTTTGCCGCGCTTCCCGCCTCAGCGAGCGCCATCGCCTCCGCATGCGGCCGGCCGCCGGGCTGGGTCCAGCCGCGCCCGACAACAATGCCATCGCGCACCAGAATGCATCCGACGGAAGGGTTGGGATGGGTGCGCCCCTGCCCGCGGCTGGCGAGCGCCAGCGCAGCCCCCATCCAGCGCTGGTCCGCGGACGACACGCCGGCGGTCAGAGCCCCCACTTCTTCATCTTGTCCTCAAGACGCTTGAAGGATGCCTGCCGCTCGGCCAGCGCCTTCTCGCGCTCCTCGATCTGCTTCTGCTTGATCGGGGCATCGATCGCCTGCTGCGCGCGAATCTCCGCCTCGCTGCGATCGAGGCGCCATTGCTGAACATAGATGATGTCCGGCTTGTAGACCTTCTCGACCTTCGAATCCTTGGCGAAGCCGATCAGCAGCAAGCCGGTCATAAAGACGGAGAGAAACAGGAAGAACAGTTCGTGCTTCTGCCGCTGATGCAGAAACAGGCGTAGGTCGCGCACCGCGCGGAACGGGCTTAGCCGGGCAAAGAACTGCATCCGCGCAACATAGGCGCGCGCGGCCGCGACGGCCAGACCCTGGTCCAATTAGCCGCCGGAAGCGGCGCGAAGTCGCGCGAGCGCCCGGTCGCGGCCGATCAACGGCAGCAGCGCCGCCATGTCCGGCCCGTGATCGCGACCGGTGAGCGCGCGCCGCAACGGCAGGAACAGCGCCTTGCCCTTGCGTCCTGTGCGCTCCTTCAGCCGCTCGGTCAGACCGTGCCAGGGGACGCCATCCCAATCGATCGCCGCAGCTTCCTCGGCAGCAATGGCCAGATAGGCGCCATCGTCAGCCGATAGCGCCGCCGCTGTGACCGGCCCTTCGACCACGCCCCACCAGTCGGCCGCTTCCGCCACGGTCGAGAGGTTCGGCCGCACTGCTTCCCAGGCAACGGGCGTCATGGCAGGCGGCAAGCGATCGCGCACCGCTTCGAATGGGAGCTGATGGACGATCCGCGCATTCAGCTGCATCAATTCCGCCTCGTCGAACCGCGCCGGCGCTCGGCCAAAGCGGGCAAAATCGAAAGCGGCAAGCAGCGGCTCCATGTCAACCGCGGGCTCAACCGGATCGCTGGTGCCGAGCCGCGCCAGCAGCGCCCGGATCGCCTGCGGCTCCACCCCCGCCTCGCGAAGCTGGTCGACGCCAAGGCTACCCAGCCGCTTGGACAATTTGCCCTCGGCGCCGGTGAGCAGCGCGGCATGGGCAAAGGTCGGCGGGGTGCTGCCAAGCGCGGCAAACATCTGGATCTGCAAGGCGGTGTTGACGACATGGTCCTCGCCGCGCACCACATGCGTGATCCCCATGTCGACGTCGTCAATCGCGGACGGCAGCATATACAGCCATGAACCATCGGCGCGGCGCACGATCGGGTCGCTCATCGTAGCGGGATCGAACCGCTGGTGACCGCGGATCATGTCGTCCCATTCGATCGGCGCGCCATGATCGAGCCGGAAGCGCCAATGCGGCTTGATGCCCTCCGCCTCCAGCCGCGAGCGATCCGCATCGCTCAGCGCCAGTGCCCCGCGATCGTAGATGGGCGGCAGTCCGCGGCCCAGCTGGATCTTTCGCTTGAGGTCCAGTTCCTGGCTGGTCTCATAGGCCGGGTAAATACGTCCGGCCGCGACCAGCGCATCGAAGCGCGCCTGATACAGATCGAAACGCGCCGATTGCCGCGCCTCGCCATCAGCCTCAAGGTCCAGCCACGCCAGATCCTCGCGCAGCGCCTCGACGAACCGTTCTTCACTACGCTCCTGATCGGTATCGTCGATCCGCAGCATGAAGCGGCCGCCATGAGCACGCGCGAACATCCAGTTGTGCAGCGCCGTGCGGATGTTGCCGACGTGCAGCCGCCCGGTCGGTGACGGGGCAAAGCGGGTAACGATGGTCATGTCGGCGCCGGTACGCCCTGCGACGCGCGACGGCAAACGTCCTCTGAGTGCGTCGCACGATTGAAACATATGCCCGGCCCGCTAAGGGGGCGTCACGAAAGGGCGTGCTGACATGAAACTGATGACCGGCAACTCCAACCTGCCGCTGGCACGGGACATTGCCTCCTATCTGGAGCTCCCGTTGACCGAGGCTCTGGTGCGGCGATTCGCCGACGAGGAGATCTTCGTCGAGATCATGGAGAACGTCCGCGGTGAAGACGTTTTCCTGATCCAGTCGACCAGCTATCCGGTCAACGACAACCTCATGGAGTTGCTGATCTGCATCGATGCGCTGAAGCGCGCGTCGGCCAAGCGGATAACGGCGGTCCTCCCCTATTTCGGCTATGCGCGGCAGGACCGGAAGCCCGGCCCGCGCACGCCGATCTCGGCCAAGCTGGTCGCCAACCTGATCACCACGGCCGGCGCCGACCGCGTGCTCTCCGTCGACCTCCATGCCGGTCAGATCCAGGGCTTCTTCGACATCCCGACCGACAATCTGTTTGGCGCGCCGGTCATGTCCGCGGACATCCTGGCGCGCTTCGGGTCGAAGAACCTGATGGTCGTCTCCCCCGACGTGGGCGGCGTGGTGCGCGCGCGCGCGCTCGCCAAGCGGCTCGACAACGCACCGCTGGCGATCGTCGACAAGCGCCGCGAGCGCGCCGGCGAGTCGGAGGTGATGAACATCATCGGCGACGTGGAAGGGCGCTTCTGCATCCTGATCGACGATATCGTCGATTCCGCCGGCACGCTGTGCAACGCGGCCGCAGCGCTGCGTGAGGCGGGCGCCGAGGACGTCGTTGCCTATGTCACCCATGGCGTCCTCTCCGGCGGTGCCGTCGCCCGGGTCGAAGGGTCGGCGCTGCGCGAGCTGGTGATCACCGATTCGATCGGCAACCAGGAAGCCATCAGCCACGCCAAGCGTATCCGGCACCTGACGATTGCACCGCTCCTTGCGGAGGCGATCCGCCGTATCGCCGACGAGACCAGCGTCTCCTCGCTGTTCGACTGAGATCGTCGGGTGCATTCCTGACACCTCGCACCGCTGGTGACTACCGGCGGTGCGGTGGATCGGACGCATCGTAAATGGTAGGCAGGCGCCGCGAGCCATCCTTCTCGCCTGAACAGGGGAGCACGCCTGCATGGCGGAATTCTTTCCGGCGCTGAACGACGCGCATCGTGCCTTCATCGCCCGGCAGCCGGTCTTCTTCGTGGCAACGAGCGCGCCCGGCGCGCGGATCAACCTCAGCCCCAAGGGCATGGACACGTTCCGCGTTCTGGACCCGACCACCGTCGCCTATCTCGACGTTGCAGGATCGGGCAATGAGACCAACGCGCACCTGCTCGCCGACGGGCGCATCACCATCATGTTCTGCGCCTTCGATCAGCCCGCACTGATCTTTCGCATCTACGGTCGGGGCCGCCCAGTCCTTCCCCAGGATCCGGAATGGCGCGCGCTGTATAGCGAGTTTCCGCCACTGCCCGGCACGCGGCAGATCTTCGTCGTGGCGATCGACCAGGCGCAGACGTCCTGCGGCTGGGGCGTGCCGCAGATGACGCTGGATCATCCGCGTGAGACGCTGAACAAATATAACGCCAAGTACAGCGATGAAGAGCGGCTGGCCTATTGGCAGGGCAGCAACGCGAAAAGCATCGATGACTTGCCAGTACGCACGCCCGACGCGCTGCCGCGCTGATGCTGGTCGAACTGGGTCGCTATGACCGCAATCTTGCCAGCATCCTCGCCGCGCGATTGGAGAGCGAAGGAATAGTCGCGCTCACCTTCGATGCCGGGGCGTCGATCGCCGACGGCAGCTGGTTGCTGATCCCCGTGCGCCTGATGGTCGATGAGGATGATCTTGATCGTGCCAGGTTCGTAGTCGACGATGCCTAATTCTTGAGCATGTTTTCGCATATGCACAAAAAGTAACGTGCCAAATGTGGTTGCCGTGACCATGCACTAGGCAGCGGCGGTTTGGCACATCTGTTGCGAAGTACCTTTCCCGGTAACGGAAGGGGGCGCGATGAAACTGGTCATAGCCATCATCAAGCCGTTCAAGCTCGACGAAGTGAGGGAAGCACTCACCGGGATCGGGGTGGCGGGGATGACAGTCACCGAGGTGAAGGGTTTCGGGCGCCAGAAGGGGCAGACCGAAATCTACCGCGGCGCCGAATACAGCACCAACATGGTGCCCAAGATCAAAATCGAAGTGGTTTGCCCGGTCGACCTCGCGGATCGCGTGGTCGAGGCGGTGCAGGCGGCCGCGAACACCGGCGCGATCGGTGACGGCAAGATCTTCGTCCTCGATGTCGGGCAGGCGGTGCGCATCCGCACCGGCGAAACCGACGATACGGCACTCTGAGGGGGGTGGTGATGAAGCAGATAATCAGGACTGCCCTGGCATTGGGCGTGGCGGCAACAGCCGCGGCGGCGGCACCCGCCTGGGCCCAGGCAGCCGCGCCGGTGCCCAACAAGGGCGACACCGCCTGGATGATGACCGCGACCGTGCTGGTCATGACGATGATCGTACCCGGGCTGGCGCTGTTCTATGGCGGCCTCGTACGGACCAAGAACATGCTGTCGGTGCTGACCCAGATCCTGGCCGTCGCGAGCTTCGCGATGATCATCTGGGTGACCTACGGCTACACCATGGCGTTCGGTGACGGCGGCAACGCCTTTATCGCCGGGTTCAACAAGCTGTTTCTTGCCGGGGTCAACGCCGACTCGACGGCGGCGACCTTCACCGACGGTGTCGTCATCCCGGAATATGTCTTCATCGCCTTCCAGATGACCTTTGCGGCGATCACCGTCAGCCTAGTGGTCGGTGGCCTGGTCGAGCGGATGAAGTTTGCCGGCCTGATGGTCTTTGCGCTGATCTGGCTCACCATCGTCTATTTCCCGATCGCGCACATGGTGTGGGCGGGCAACGGCCTTCTCTTTAATTGGCAGCCCGCCGCGCTCGACTTCGCCGGCGGCACGGTGGTTCACATCAACGCCGGCATCTCGGCGCTGGTCGGGGCGATCATCATCGGCCCGCGGCTGGGCTACAAGAAAGAGATCATGGCCCCGCACTCGCTGGTCATGACGCTGATCGGCACCGGCCTCCTGTGGGTCGGCTGGTTCGGGTTCAACGCCGGATCGGCGCTGGAGGCCAATGGCTCGGCGGCGCTGGCGATGATCAACACCTTCGTCGCCACGGCGGCGGGTGTATTGTTCTGGATGCTGACGGAACGGATGCTGGGCCACAAGGGATCGATGCTCGGCGCCTGCTCCGGCGCGATCGCCGGCCTGGTCGCGGTGACCCCGGCGGCGGGCAATTCGGGGCCGTTCGGCGCCATCCTGCTGGGTGCGATCGCGGCCATCATCTGCGCCTATTTCGTGGTCGCGGTGAAGCCCAAGCTCAGCCTTGACGACTCGCTGGATGCGTTCGGAATCCACGGCATCGGTGGCATCGTGGGGTCGATCGGCACGGCATTCACCATGCTGCCGGGCCTCGGCGGGCCTGGCGCTGCAGACTATGCCCTGGGGCCGCAGCTCGTGACCCAGGTGGTCGCGGTGCTCATCTCGGTGGCCTGGGCCGGCGTCGGATCCGCCATCGCCTTCTCGATCGCCAAGGCGACCGTCGGGCTGCGGGTCAGCGAAGAGGTGGAGCGCGAAGGGCTCGACCTCAGCGAGCATGGCGAGCGCGCCTACAATTATTGACGAGATTGGGAGCCGGCTGCGGCCGGTTCCCAGACGATGTTCCTCCTGCGGACGCACTAGGCCCGGTACGAAAGTGCCGGGCCCTTTTTTATGGGCCATCGGCCGCGACGAGGCGTCAACCGGAGTCGTTCGGCCGCTTCTGGCCGCCTTTGGGCGCATTCGGCCCTTTATGGAGAAATCCGGCCCTAGCCGCGGCGCGCGGCGCCGCGCGGCAGCAGCAGGCGCAGTTCGCGGTTGGCGAAATCGATCTGAACGCGGGTGAACAGTTTCAGCACGTCCATGCCGAGCATGATCGCCGGTTTCTTTTCCAGCCCGAACACGCGGAATGGCGGCACGTCGGCAAAGGCCACCGGCATGTCGCGGATCTCCGCATCGCCGATCTTGATCGACTTGACCGACCCATAATCGGCGACGAGTTCGCCGCCCGTCACGCTGATCAGCGTGATCGGGGTGACCTTGCCGCGCTTGGCGAGCCGCTTGCGCAGCGCGAGGTTGCCCATCGACACCACGCTGCCGGTATCGAGGATGACGCGGACCCGTTCCCCGCCGACCCGCGCGTCGGTGACGACGAGCTGGCCGAACAGGCTTTTCGCCTGGATGACGATTTCGTCGGGCGCGCGGCGGACTCGCTCGCCGCGCTTGCGCGCCGGCGTCACCGTCATCCGCTGCTGATCGAAATCGATCGCCAGCGCATGGCCCTGAAGCGCGTCGATGCCGAGCATGCCGGGCGCGCCGAGGTTCGCCGCCGATAGCGCCGGCGCCTCGATCCGCTCCCCGCCGAGCGTGCTGACGGAAATTGACGGGATCACCACCGTGCCGACATCCTGTGTCCCGGTCATCCCGGTCAGGCGGACGTTGCGGCCGCCGGGGAGGCGAAGCCGCGCCGCCAGTTCGCGGCTGATCACCGTTCGCTGGGCGCCGGTATCGATGACGAACTGATAGGGCCCCGCCCCCGCGATCTGGACCGGCACCGTCATGCGCGGGCCGTCGACGCCGAAATCGAGATGCTCGCCGGTGGGCACGGCCGGATCCTCGGCATGGCCGAGCCCGATGTGCGCGGCGTAATCGGTGATCGGCGCGGGCGGCACCACGGGCTGCTGATCGTCCGCATTGGCGAGCAGCGACAGGAGCGGCAAGGCAAGCCAGCGGCGCATGCAGCGATGAAGCGCCCGATCCGGACCCTTGTCAATCGTTATCCCGGGCGGCGGAAGCCCGCACCCTCAGTCGAGCCGCATCGCCTCCCCGGCGAGTGCCTCCGCCTCGATCAGCAGCGCATCGTCCGCGCTGCCGGTGGCGACTCGTTCGCGGCCGATCAGCACCAGCACCGGCACCGCAAGCGGGGACACACGCGGGAGATCGACGTGGAGCATCGTCCCCGCCGCGCGATCGAGCAGGTCGGCGAGGCGGCCGACGTCGGTCATGCGCGCGCGGGCGTCGGCCCAGGCAGCCTCCAGCAGGATATGGCCCGGTTCGTACTTGCGCAGCACGTCGTAGATGAGGTCGGTGGAGAAGGTGACCTGCTTGCCGGTCTTGCGCTTGCCGGGATGCTGCCGCTCGACGAGCCCGCCGATCACCGCGACTTCGCGGAAGGCGCGTTTCAGCAGGTGCGACTGCTGTACCCAGTCGACGAATTCATGCTCAAGGATGTCGGGCGAGAAGAGCGCGGCGGGATCGGTGACGGGATCGATCGAATAGGTGGCGATCGCATAATCATTGGCGACGAAGCCGAGCGGCTTCAGCCCCGCGGTTTCCATCCGCCGCGTGATCAGCATGCCGAGCGACTGGTGCGCGTTCCACCCCTCGAAGGAATAGGCGACCATGTAGTTGCGCCCTTCGCGCGGGAAGGTTTCGACGAGCAGCTGGTCGGGATGCGGCAGCGCGGAGCGGCGGGCCTGGATTTCCAGCCATTCGCGCACGTCATCGGGGAAGCGCGCCCATTCGGCAGGCGTATCGAGGAAGCCGCGGACGCGATCAGCGAGGTTGGTGGAGAGCGGCATCCGGCTGCCGCCATAAGTGGGGATTCGCGCGGGCCGCGCGGTGGCGCGGACGATCAGATCCTCGGTATCGATCTTCTCCACCTCAAGGCTCATCCCGGCGAAGAAGAAGGTGTCGCCATGGCTGAGCGTGGAGGCGAACGCCTCCTCCACCTTGCCCAGCGCGCGGCCGTTGCGGAAGCGGACCTTGAGCATCGTCGCCTCGACGATGATTCCGGCGTTGAGGCGATGCTGCGCGACGAATTTCGGATGGCTGACGCGCCACAGGCCATCGGCATCCTGCGTCAGCCGCTTGAAGCGATCATAAGCGCGAAGCGAATAGCCACCGTCGCGAATGAAGCCGAGCACCTTGTTGAACAGTTCATCAGTGAGCGCCGAATAGGGCAAGGACGAGCGGATCTCGTCAAGCAATGCGGCCTGATCGAACGGGGCGGCGCAGGCGCAGGCCATGACATGCTGCGCCAGCACGTCGAGCGCGCCCATGCGGAACACGTCGGTATCAAGCTCGCCGGCCTCCACCGCGTCGAGCGCGGCGCGCGCCTCGAGATATTCGAAGCGGTTGCCGGGGACGACGATCGCCTCCGACGGCTCATCAAGGCGGTGATTGCTGCGGCCGATGCGCTGGAGCAGGCGCGACGATCCCTTGGGGGCGCCCATCTGGATGACGCAATCGACATCCCCCCAATCGACCCCCAGGTCGAGGCTGGCGGTGGCGACCAGCGCGCGCAGGCGGCCGCCAGCCATCGCCGCCTCCACCTTGCGCCGCGCCTCTTTTTCCAGGCTGCCGTGATGGATGCCGATCGGCAGCTGCATCTCGTTCGCCTTCCACAGATCCTGGAAGATCAGCTCAGCCAGACTGCGCGTGTTGCAGAAGACGATGGTGGTCTTGTGAGTCTCGATCTCCGCCATCACCTGCGCCGCGGCATAGCGGCCGGAATGGCCCGCCCAGGGCACGCGATCCTCGGGCAGCAGGATGGCGATATTGGGATCGACGCCGGTTTCGCCCTGCACCAGGCTGACGCTGTCGATATCGCCGTCGGGCGCAAGCCAGGCGCGATAGCCGTCGGGATCGGCGACCGTGGCGGACAAGGCGACGCGGCGCAGGCCAGGTGCGATCGCCTGAAGCCGGGCCATGCATAGCGACAGCAGGTCGCCGCGCTTGCCGGTGGCGAAGGCGTGCACCTCATCGATCACGATCGTGCGCAGGCCGGCGAACATGGTGAAGCTGTCGGGGTAGCTCAGCAGCAGCGACAGCGATTCGGGTGTGGTGAGCAGGATCTGCGGCGGCTTCACCCGCTGGCGGGCCTTGCGATCCGACGGGGTGTCGCCGGTGCGGGTTTCGACGCGGATGTCGATGCCCATTTCGTCGAGGCCCATTTCATCGAGGGGCGTGACGAGGTTGCGCTGAATGTCGACCGCCAGCGCCTTCAACGGCGAGACATAGAGGGTGTGGAGCCCCTCGGTCGGCTGCTCGATCAATTCCGCAAGCGTGGGGAGGAAGCCGGCGAGCGTCTTGCCCGCGCCAGTCGCGGCGACGAGCAGCGCGTGCCGCCCGGCGCGGCCCTCGGCGAGCATGTCGAGCTGGTGGCGGCGCGGAGACCAGCCCCGCGACGCGAACCAGTCGGCCAGCGGGGTCGGAAGTGAAACAGTCATCGCGTCGACATATAGGGTCGGGGCACGGTTACAGAATGGGACGGCCAATGCTGAGCGGCACATGCCGCAAGTTTTTGGCAATTCATCGCGCTTATCCCGGAGCCATGAACGCTTTTGTCTCGATCGCAGACGTTGATTCGACGGTGGTTCAGGGAGGGAAGATCGTGGCGGATGCCGCGCCGCTGCTTCCGCTTGGCCCGTTCAACGCTGCCACTGCGCAGGTCAACGAATGGCGCGGCCGCTGCCTTGATGCCTTCACCCGCGGCGAGACGGCGGTCACCGAATGCCTCGCCGTCCTGTCCGGGGTGGGTGAGCGGGGCAAGAGTGTCAAATTGCCCCTGCTGATCGGCCAGCGCCTCGATTCTCTGTCCGCCGCGATCGGCCCGGGCGGGCCGTTCGCCGCGGAGGCGGGCAAGGCTGCGGCTGCGACGCTGGAGGAGTATCGCGCGCACGCCGGCTTTCGCAACATGCTGTGCCATGGGACGAGCAAGGTGACCCTGGACTCGCGCGCGCGCTGGACATTGGTGCTGAGGCAAGTGGCGCTACGCGGCGGCGCATTGTGTCGCGAGACATTGGTCCTGGACGAGACCGAAGCGCAGGCGCTGCGGGACCAGATCGCGCGGCTGTCGCAGCGCCTTGCCTCACAGCTTGGCCATGTCAGCGCGCGCCTGACCGCCGCGCCGACGGCCTGACCGCGCCGGCCCACATCAGCCCCGCATCAACCGCGGGCGGCATCCTCGCGCGATTGCTCCTCATACAGGCGATGCGTCGCTTCCTCGGTGCGGCGTTCCTGCTCGGGCGTCACCTTGTTGCGGAACTTCGCGATAGCGATCGCCAGGCCGAGGATGATGAAGCCGCCGATGACCACGAAGACCCAGAGACTGTCGCCTAGTGCCTGATGTTCCATGCCGGTCTCTCCTTTTTCTTACTGACACAACGAGGCGCCGGGGCGATTTGATCCGCTCGTGCGTACTGCCCCCATGCCCAAGCTTGGCGACTGGCTCGAACCTCACCCCCATGGCATCTTCGTTCGCCCGGCCGATGCCTGGGTCGATCCCTCCCTGCCCCAGCCACGCGCGCTGGTGACTCATGGCCATGCCGACCACGCGCGCGGCGGGCATGGCGCGGTGTGGGCGACGCCCGAGACGCTGGCGATCATGGACACGCGCTATGGCGAGCAGGCGGGACACCCGGTAGGCTATGGCGATAGCGTGCGGCTGGGCGAGGTGCAGGCCACCTTCGTTCCCGCCGGCCATGTGCTGGGCTCGGCGCAGATCCTGCTGGAATATCGCGGCGAGCGGATCGTCGTGTCGGGCGACTACAAGCGCCGGCCGGACCCGACCTGCGCGCCGTTCGAGCCGGTGGCGTGCGATGTGTTCATCACCGAGGCGACGTTCGGCCTCCCCGTGTTCCGCCACCCCGATACGGGGGACGAGATCGACAAGCTGGTCGCGCGGCTGCACGCCAACCCGGATCGCTGCGTGCTGGTCGGCGCCTATGCGCTGGGCAAGGCGCAGCGGGTGATCGCCGAGCTGCGCGAGCGCGGGCATGAGGCGCCGATCTATATCCATGGCGCGTTGCAGCGATTGTGCGACCTTTATGCCGATCATGGCGTGCGGCTGGGCGAGCTGATCCCTGTCGCGGGGGTGCCCAAGGCAGCGATGGCGGGGCATGTCGTGATGTGCCCGCCCGGCGCGCTCAACGACCGCTGGTCGCGCCGCCTGCCCGATCCGATCACCGCGATGGCGAGCGGGTGGATGCGGGTGCGCCAGCGTGCGCGACAGAAGCTCGTCGAGCTGCCGCTGATCATGTCCGACCACGCCGATTGGGACGAGCTGACCGACACGATCGAGGAAATCGCGCCGCGCGAGGTGTGGGTGACTCACGGGCGCGAGGAGGCGCTGATCCACTGGTGCGCGATGCGCCAGATCAAGGCGCGCGCGCTCGCGCTGGTCGGCTTCGAGGACGAGGACGATTGATGCGTGTGCGGCAAACGCTTGCGCGCGGCGAAAGACCGGCCTAGGGCGCGCTACTTCCAGGACATGCGGAGCGGTGGCCGAGTGGTCGAAGGCGCTCGCCTGGAAAGTGAGTATACGGCAAAACCGTATCGAGGGTTCGAATCCCTCCCGCTCCGCCACTCTTCTTTCTCTTATATTTCATCCCCGCTGACGCCACCCGGGCGCTAGCGCTCCAGCATCAGGCCGCCGTCGGCGAGCATGTCGCGCAAGGTGCGTTTCAGGACCTTGCCGGAGGCGTTCTTGGGCAGTTCGGCGATGAAGGCGACAGCCTTTGGCTTCTTGTAGCTGGCGATATGGTCGCGGCAGTGCCGGATCAGCGCGGCGGCGTCCGTGGCTTCGCCGTCGCGGGTGGCGATGATCGCGACGACGCTTTCGCCCCACACGGGATCCGCCATGCCGACCACCGCTGCCTCCAGCACGGCGGGGTGACGGTAGAGCACTTCCTCCACCTCGCGCGGGTAGACGTTCTCCCCGCCGGTGACGATCATGTCCTTCTTGCGATCGACGATGGTGAGATAGCCGTCCGCATCCCAGCGGCCGACGTCGCCGGTGTGGAACCAGCCGTCGGTGAAGGCCCGGGCCGTCGCCTCCGGGTTGCGCCAATAGCCGGTGAGGACCTGATCGCCCTTCACCACGATCTCCCCCTCCACGCCAGGCGCAACGTCGGCCATCGCCTCATCGACGACGCGGACTCGGGCGAGCAGCATCTGGCGGCCGACCGAGTTCAGGATCGGCAGGCCCTCATCGATCGCGCGATCATGCTCGTCGGCGGTCAGGACCATGACGTTGCCGGCAAGCTCGGTCATGCCGAAGCCAGTGCCGAAGCGCACCTGCGGCCATTTTTCCCGCGCACGCAGCAGCACGGCGGCGGGCATCGCGGAGGCGCCATAGCCGACGTTGCGCAACGAGGAGAGGTCGTAACCGGGCATGGCGGGGTGATCGAGCAGCAGCGCGATCATCGTCGGGGCGGCGGCGGTGGAGGTGATACGGTGACGTTCGATGATGGCGAACAGCGCCTCGGGCACGAAGTTGGGCAGGATGGTCAGTTCAGCGCCGCGCAGATGGTTCACCACCATGCCGTAGCCGGCGACGTGATACATCGGGAAGGTGAGCAGATAGTGGGAATCGGGCTCCTTGTCCCAGCTCACCAGGCTGTTGAACACGGCGGCCATGACGTTGCGATGGGTGAGCATCGCGCCCTTGGGCAAGCCGGTAGTGCCCGAGGTGTAAAGCAGCCAGGCGATCGAATCCTCTGATGGCGGGGGCAGCGGTTGCGGCGTGCCGCTGGCCAGCAACGCATCGAAGCTGGCCGCCCCTTCCGCCGCGGCACCGATCACCAGCAAGTGCCGGACCGAGGGAATCTGATCGCGGATGGCGCGGATTGCGCCGAGATATTTGTCCTGGACGATCAGCACGCTGGGCGCGGCATCGTTGATGATCCAGGCGAGCTCGGCCGGGGCGAGGCGGTAGTTGAGGAAGGTTAGCGTCATGCCGGCGCCGGGCACGGCATAATAACAGAGCGCATATTCGAGGCAGTTTTCGGCGAGGATCGCCACCCGGTCGCCCGGCTGCGCGATGCCGAGCAGCGCCTGCCCGAGCCGCCAGCAATCGTCGCGCATCTGGCTGTACGTGATCGCGCGCTCGTCCAGGCGCACCGCGACACGATCGGGCGCCCGGTGCGCCGCATGCACCGGAACCTCGCTGAGCAGCATTCATCCTCTCCTGTCTGTCGCAGGCAGGACGCGAGCTTAGCCGAAGGCGGGACGGGTTCAACCGCGTTGGATGGCCCGGCGGTTTATCCGGACGAACGTGTCAAAATGTTGCTGCGAATGATTTGCATTGACCTATATAGCCCCGTGCCGCAGGGCACGATGCAATTGCGAGTCAGTCTCACAAAGGGGTTTCATGTTCCGGACGTCCATGCTGTGCTCAGCGGCTTTTTGCACGCTGTCTCTCGCAGCGCTGTCACCCGCCCAGGCGCAAACTGAGGTTCAGGCGCAAACTGGCGCCCAGTCGCAGACAGAGGCAGGGTCAAGCGACCCGTCGGTCACGGTGGCGAACGCCAAGGAACCCGCCAGGAGCGGGACGCGCCAGGACGCGCCGACCGGCGACATCGTGGTGACCGCCGCGGGCTACGCCCAGCGCATCGTCGACGCCCCCGCGAGCATCAGCGTCATCGACCGCGCCGATCTGCAGGACAAGAGGTTCGGCAGCCTCGCCGAAGCGCTGGTCGACGTGCAGGGGATCGACGTCGGCGGCGAGGCGGGCAAGACCGGCGGCCTCAACATCTCGATCCGCGGCATGCCGAGCGATTATACATTGGTGCTGATCGACGGGCGGCGGCAGAATCCGCCGGGCGGAGTCACCCCGAACGGGTTTGGCGAAACCTCCACCAGCTTCATCCCGCCCTATTCGGCGATCGAGCGGATCGAGGTGGTGCGCGGGCCGATGTCGACGCTGTACGGGTCGGACGCGATGGGCGGGGTGGTGAACATCATCACCCGCAAGGTCGGCGATCGCTGGGTCGGATCGGCGACGGCGGAAAGCACCGTTCAGTTCGACGAGCGGTTCGGCAACATCCAGTCGGTCAACGGCTTTGCGCAGGGCCCGGTGGTGCGCGACCTGCTGGGCCTGACGCTGCGCGGCAGCGTGTTCCATCGCGAGGGTTCGAACATCCCCATCCCCGGTGACCCGGCGCTGACGCTGGGGCGCAATCCCGTCCGGTCGGACGTCTATACCTATGGCGGGCGGCTGACGCTGACGCCGCATGCGGACCATGACCTGTGGCTGGAATATGACCGCAACGAGCAGCGCTATGACAATAGCGAAGGGCGGCTCGGCACGCTGGGTTCCGGCGGCTATGCGCCCGAGCAGCGGTTCAACCGGTCGAACTATGTGCTGGCGCACAGCTGGCGCAGCCCAATCGGCACGCTGGACACGACGCTGACGCGCAACGAGACCGAGACGATCGGTCGCCTGATCCCCAACGGCACGCCCGGGCAGGTGCCCGGCAGCCCGCGCGAGCTGCAGGCGCGCAACGACATCATCGATTCACGCCTGGCCGGCAAGCAGGGCCCGGTCGCCTTCACCGTGGGCGGTCAATATTGGCACGCCCGGATGGTCGAGGGTGTGGCGCCCGAACCCTTCACCTTCACCCAATGGGCAGGCTTTGCGGAAGCGACGCTGACCGTCGTGGAGGACGTGAAGCTGACGGGCGGCGTGCGCTATGACAATCATTCCACCTTTGGCGACAAATGGTCGCCGCGCGCCTATGCGGTCTGGAACGTCTCCGACGCGCTGACGCTGAAGGGCGGGGTGAGCCGTGGTTTCAAGACGCCGCGGGTCGAGCAGATCGCGGAAGGCATCATCGGCTTTGGCGGACAGGGTCGTATCCCGCTGCTCGGCACGCCCAGCCTGACGCCGGAGACGACGACGACCTATGAGGCGGGCGTCTATTACGACAATGGCGGCCTGTTCAGCGGCAATGTGACGCTGTTCAACAATGATTTTGACGACAAGATCGCGACGGGCCCGGGTATTCCCAACTGCCGCTTCGCCGGCAATCCGAACCGACCGGGCTGCCTCGATGTCGGCAATTTCCCCGCCGTCGACCTGTTCAGCCAGTCAATCAACATCGACAAGGCGCGCACGCGCGGGATCGAGGCGGCCGGACGGGTGGAATTCACCCCCACTCTCTCGCTGGCCGCCAATTACACCTACACCGAAAGCGAACAGCTGAGCGGTCCCGAGGCTGGCCTGCCGCTGATCGGCATTCCCAAGCATATGGTGAACGCCAATTTGCGGTGGCGACTGACCGAGAAGGCGACGGTGTGGACGCGCGCCGAGATCCGGTCGAGCCGGTACCGCGGCAACAATGACCAGCAGCGTGCGGTGGGCGACTTCCGCGGCTATGAGCTGTTCCACCTGGGCGGATCGTATCAGGTGACGCCGGCGCTGCGCCTGTCGGCAACGCTGTGGAACATCCTCGACACCGATTACGCGGTGTACGAGCCCTATCTGAGCGGCACCGCTGCCGCGCCCGTGACGGCGTTCACGCCGGCCTATTCGATCAACCAGGAAGGACGCCGCCTGCTGGTTTCGGCCAACGTCGACTTCTAACGCGCCGGCTCCCCGGCATCGCTCGCCAGTGGGCGGGGCCGATGCCGGGGGCGGTGCGCGTGGATGCAGGACAGCACGCTGGCGATGACCAGCGTCGCGGCGGCGATCTCCGCCGGGGTGGGCCAGCGCTGTTCCCAGAGGAAGCCGTAGAGCAGCGCAAAGAGCGTTTCGAACAGGATCATCTGCCCCACCATCGTCAGCGGGAGCAGGCGGCTCATCTTGTTCCACAAGGCGTTGCCGATGATCGACGCGGCCACCGCGACGCCAACCGACACGGCGGCGAATTGCCCCCACGCGGTCATGCCGTGCGCAGCCGCCGTGCCCGACAAGGCGAACGGCAGAAGCACGATCGCCTGCGCGCCGGTGGCGAGGCCGATCAGCAGGTTCCAGTCATGCACCGAGACGCCCGGCCGGCTGGCCAGCGCACGGGCATTGCCGACGGCATAGACCGTCCAGCAGATGAGCGCCCCGATGGCGCACGCCAGCCCGACGATGCTGCGCGTGCCCGGGGTTGCTGCGGAGGGATCGAGCGCCTGCCAGCCGATGCACAAGGCCGCGCCCGCGCCGAGTAGCAGCGACGGCGCAAGCTGGCGTAGCGGGACGGCATCGCGATCCCGACTGCCGACGATCGTCACCGCAACCGGCAAGAAGCCGATCACCAGCGATGTGAGCGGGATACCCGCCGTCTGCACCCCGGTGGACAGCAGCACATAGTAAAGTGTGTTGCCGGTGAGCGCGAGCCACGCCAGCGTCAGCCAATCTCGTCGCGTCAGCAATCGGGACAGCCGCCGCCACTGCGGGCCGATCAGCGCAGCGGCGATCGCGCCATAAGCGAGATAGCGGCCGACGGTGAGCTGGAGCGGGGTGAAATCACGCACCAGCGCGGGGGCAAGGAACACCAGTCCCCACAAGGCGCCCGCCGCGGCACCGCAAGCGGTGCCGCGTGCGATCGCACTGCCATGACGCGCGCCGATGATCGATGCTGACACACGAGTCCCCTGCTGACCGGTGCAACGATAATGCGCGCGGCGCGAGTGGTGTGCGCTTGATATGGCGGGTAAAAGCAACAATCACTCGCGAATGGCGCGATCCCCCTCTCACCGCCCCGGCCAGCGCCGGGCGAAGCTCGACCCGTTCGACCGCGCGATCCTTCGCGTGATCCAGCGCGACAACAAGACGCCGCAGCGCGCGATTGCCGAGGCGGTCAACTTGTCTGCGGCGGCGGTGCAGCGGCGGATCGCGGCGATGGAAGCGGCGGGGATCATCACCGCCAATACCGCCGTCGTGGATACTGCCGCGCTGGGGCTGGCGATTACGGCCATCGTCGAGGTGCATCTGGTCGATGAGCGCGCAGCGACCGTCGACGCGGCCAAGGCGCTGTTCCGCGCCGATGCCGACGTCCAGCAATGCTATTACGTCACCGGCGGGATCAGCTTCGTCCTCGTCATCCTGAGCACTGACATGGTCGCCTATGAGGAGACGACGCGGCGGCTGTTCGCGCACAATCCGGCGGTGGCGACGTTCCGCAGCCTGATCGCGCTCGATCGCGTCAAATCGGGAAACAGTGTGCCGATCGCCTGAGCTTCGGCGCGAGCGACAAGGTGGCGCGACATTGCCTTCCTGTGGGCCGGAGTGACGAAACAATGTCCCCTCACTCGCTTCATTGCCGAAGGATCTGCTTTTTATCGATCATTAAAGATGCAACAATTCTGTTATCGCGCCCCAGAAACGGAACACTTTCGGTCGCCGCAAAGCTAATCTCCGCATGAAGGTTACGGGGTGAAGCGCCAGCAGGCGCAGCCACCGCAGCAAGATGGGGGAAATATCGATGATGGGACGTAATGGCGCCGCCCGGCGCCAGGCTGGTTTGCGTGCGCTTCTCCTCGGCAGTGTCATGGCGGTGACGCCAAGCCTCGCCGCAGCGCAGGACGCGCCGCCGCCACCGGCGGAGTCCCCCAGCACGGAGGCGAGCGCCCCCTCCTCCGGCGCCGACGGCGAGATCGTCGTCACCGCGCTTCGTCGAAATACCCGCATCCAAGACACGCCGATCGCGATCTCGGCAACCTCGGGCGAGACACTCGCCGCATCGGGCACCACCAGCTTCACCGAACTGACCCGCACCGCGCCGTCGCTGCGCATCGTCGACAGCGGGCCGGGCAGCCGACGCGTGCTGATCCGCGGCATCACCTCCGCCGGCGAGCCGACGGTGGGCGTCTATTATGACGAGACGCCGGTGTCGGGATCGGTCGGGACCACCTCTGACTCAGGTGGCAGCACGCCGGACTTCCGCCTGTTCGACGTGGAGCGCGCCGAGGTGCTGCGCGGGCCGCAGGGCACGCTCTTCGGATCGGGATCGATGGGCGGCACGCTGCGCATCATCTTCGAAAAGCCCAAGGCCGACCGGCTGGAAGCGGCGTTCAGCGGCAACATGACCGCCGTCGAGGGCGGCGGGCCCGGCTTCTCACTCGACGGGATGATCAACCTGCCGATCGTCGAGGACAAGATCGCGCTTCGGATCGTGGGCAATTACAACAAGTTCGCCGGCTACGTCGACAATATCATCCTGACCGACGATCCCAACGCCGGCAACGTGGCCGATACCAGCCCTGATCCGCGCTACCTGCGCAACGTCAAGAACATCAACGACGGCGAAAGCTATGGCGGGCGCGCGCTGCTGCGCATCACGCCGACCGAAGACCTGACGATCGACCTGTCGGCGACCTATGAGCATGTCGACGCGCCGATCCCGCTGTGGCGGCCCGATTTCTCGCGCGCCAACGGCCTCGATTTTGCCAGCAACATGCACGCGGACAATATCAACGAGGATAACAACCGGATCTTCAGCGGCACGATCCGCTACGATTTCGACGCGTTCAGCGTGATTGGCACGACGAGCTATCTCGATCGCGATTTCACCCGCACCTACGACGTCAGCGACACGTTCAACGGCCGCGTCGGCACGGTGCAGAATGCCGAGGGCCGCTTCGTCAACACGCTGAACTCCGCCGGCACGCGCGAGGGCTGCCGTCGGTATCAGCTGGGCATCACCGCGGCCGCCAACACCACGCAATGTACCGCGGACCAGCTGACCGGCTATTTCAACGCAACGGTGCCGCTGCAATCGTCGGCGCTGTACCAGCCGCAGAAGCTGAACAATTGGGTGCACGAGCTGCGCCTGAGCTCGACCAGCGACAGCCCGTTCCAGTGGACCGTCGGCGGCTTCCTGGAAAGCCGCGATACCGAGGTGCGATCGCTGCTGCTGGTGGCGAGCCCGGAGACGGGTGCGGTGTACAGCCCGTCGACGCCAGGCGCGATCGCCTATGACCGGACGATCAACGACGAGCTGCGGCAGAAGGCGGCGTATGCGGAATTGAGCTACAAGCTGGCCGACCAGCTGACGCTGACCGCCGGCGCGCGATACTTCAACTTCGAGCGCAAGGTGGGCGGGCGGATCGACGTCGGCCAGATCCACTACAGCTCGCGCGTGACGCCCTATACCGAGGCGAATTACGAAGAAGACGGCCTGATCTACAAGTTCAACGTGTCGTGGCAGCCGACCACCCGGCTGCTATTCTATGCGCAGGCCGCGCAGGGCTTCCGACCCGGCGGCGTAAACCAGGTGATCGGCCTGCCCGCCGAGCGCGCGGCCTATACCTCCGACAGCCTGTGGAATTACGAGATCGGCGCCAAGACCACGCTGGCGCGCGGCGTGTACCTGAACCTGGCGGGTTATCGCATCGACTGGGACAATCTGCAGGTGTCGGCGCGGACTGCGGGGACCGGTTCGGTATTCGGGCTGATCTCCAACGCGGGCGCTGCACGGGTATGGGGCGCGGAGGCCGAGCTGTCGGCCAATCTACTCCCCGGCCTCTCGTTCAATGGCGCGGTCGGCTACACCGATGCCAAGCTGTCGGAGGACCAGGTCAGCGATTTCGTGGTGGCCACCGGCCGCCGCGGCGACCGCATCCCCAACGTGCCGCGCATCAGCGCCTCCGCCTCGCTCGATTACAAGCGCCCGGTGTCGGACACGCTGACCGCCACCGCGCGGGTCGATGCGAGCCATGTCGGCTCCTTCTACAGCACGCTCAGCCCGACAGACATATACCGCCGCAAGATCCCCGCTTATGAACTGGTCAACCTGCGCTTCGGCATCGAGGGCGTGGACAGTGACTGGGGGGTATATCTGTTCGCCAACAACCTGCTGAACGACACTGCCATCAACCAGATGAGCGCGAACGCCAACACGGGCGGGATCACCAACGCCGTCAGCATCGCACCGCGCACTTATGGGCTGAACCTGATGCGGCGGTTCTGATCCGCCGCGTCACGCCCCCGCCCATCTATTCAAGGATCGACCATGGCCCTGTTTCGCCTGTTGAACACTCGCCTGCTGATGCTGTCCTCGGCCGCCGGCATGGCATTGGCCGGACCCGCGCTGGCGCATGAGGAAAAGGCGCCGCGCGCCGCCGCCGCGGCAGCCGCGCCCGCCGGTAATCAGCCCGGCGCCGCCCCGGCCCGCGCGGCCGGCGAAGGCGCGGGGCCGTTCCGCCGCCTCGTCATCCGCGGCGCGACGCTGATCGACGGTACCGGATCGGTGCCGCGCGGCCCGGTCGACATCGTCGTCGAGGGCAATCGCATCGCCGACATCCGCCAGGCCGGCTGGCCGGGCATGGCGCTGGCGCAGAACCGCGCGCCGCAGGATTTCGACCAGGAGATCGACGCAACCGGCATGTACGTGCTGCCCGGCTTCGTCGACCTGCACACGCATTTGCCGGCCAAGGACAAGGCGCCCGACGCATCCTACGCCTACAAGCTGTGGCTGGCGCATGGCGTGACCACGGTGCGCGGCGTGTCGCTCGCCTCCCCGTCCTTCACCAGCAATGAAAAGGCGCGGTCGGCGCGCAACGAGATCGCGGCGCCGCGCATCTTCAACTATCAGACGCTGGGCGCCGGATGGTCCGGCGGGCGGATCTCCAGCCCCGAGAAGGCGCGCGAATGGGTGCGCTGGGCGGCCAAGAACGACATCGACGGGATCAAGTTCTTCGGGCGCGAGGATGAAACCCCCGCGGTGATGAACGCCGCGATCGACGAGGCGCACAAGAACAAGATGGGCACCGTGGCCCATCTCAGCCAGACGGGCGTTTCCGATTTCAACGGTGCGATCGCCGGCCGCGCGGGGCTGGACACGATCACCCACTTCTACGGCCACATGGAATCGCTGCTGAAGAACCACACGATCCAGAAGTTCACGCCCGACTATAATTTCTACAACGAGCTGCATCGTTTCGCACAGGTCGCCGACATCAAGGACGAGATCTATGATGTCGGGTCGGAGCAATGGTGGGATTACCTGAAGGAGCAGAAGGCGAACGGGGTCACGTTCGACCCGACGTTCAATATCTATGCCGCCTCGCGCGACCTGATGCGCGCCCGCAATGCGGACTGGCAGGGAAAATATACAACGCCGCAGCTGTGGAATTATTTCCAGTCGACCCGCGACAATCACGGATCCTATTTCTTCGACTGGACCAGCCAGATCGAAACCAACTGGAAGGGCTTCTACAAGAACTTCTTCCAGCTGATCCATGATTACAACCAGATCGGTGGCCGGGTGACGGTGGGGACCGATTCCGGCTTCATCTACAAGGTCTATGGCTTCGCCTATGTCGAGGAACTGGAATTGTACCAGGAGGCGGGGCTGACCCCGCTGGAGATCTTCCGCGCGGCGACCGTCAATGGCGCCAAGACGCTGATGGAGCCCAAGGGTCAGGAGCCGGAGTTCGGCGCCGTGCGGCGCGGGATGCTGGCCGACCTCGTCATCGTGCCGGAGAACCCGCTCGCCAATCTGAAGACGCTGTACGGCACCGGCTATGTCCGGCTGAACCCCGAGACGAACAAGCAGGAGCGGATCGGCGGCGTGCGCTACACGATCAAGGACGGCATCGTCTATGACGCGCCCCGCCTGCTCGCCGATGTCGCCGCGATGGTCGAACGCGAGAAGCAGGTGGTGCCGACGCCGGTGTCGCCGCCGGTCATTCCGCAGGAACCGCCCTTCGCCACCGCCACGCCCGCGTCCTGATGCCGGTCGGGCGTCCCTGTTGACCGGGGCGCCCGGCCCACCGGCTCAGATCGGGAGGGCAGTCGTGTACTTCACCTCTTCCAGCACGGCGAAGGTGCGCGTTTCGCGGATGCCCGTCATGTGGAACAGCGAATTGCCGAGGAACGCGCGATAGGCGGCCATGTCCTCGACCCGCGCCTTCAGCAGATAATCGAAGCCACCGGCGACCATGTGGCATTCCAGGATCTCGGGCATGTCCTGCACCGCCGCCGCGAAATCACCCAGCACGTTGCTGGTTGTGCGATCCAGCATCACTTCGATGAACACCAAGAGCGCCCGATCAAGCTTTTGGGGGTCGAGCAAAGCGACGATGTCGCTGACATATCCCTGTTCACGAAGCTTGCGCAGACGATCGAAACACGCTGATGGGGAAATTCCGGCCTGGGCCGCAAGCTCCTGATTGGTGATGCGGCCATTGCGTTGGAGAACCCGAAGAATATTCCGATCGATCACATCAAGCATGGCAGACCTTCGGGAGGGAGCAGGAACGACAGACTATCCTGGCGAACCTGCTGCGCAACAAGGATCTGCTAAGACGGCATGAAGAAGGGGAATTGAGCGTGGCACGCTGGAATAAACGCAAGATCATCGCGCCACGGGAGGCCGGAGGGGAACAGCAGCTGAAAGCCACGCTGTCGTGGCCGCATCTGCTGGCGATGGGTGTCGGCGCGATCGTCGGCACCGGCATCCTGACCCTGATCGGCGTCGGCGCGGGCAAGGCCGGGCCGGCCGTCATCCTGTCCTTCGTCATCGCCGGCCTGATCTGTGCCTGCGCCGCGCTCGCCTATGCCGAAATGGCGACCATGTATCCCGGATCGGGCAGCGCCTATACCTATACCTATGCCGTGATCGGCGAGCTGGCCGCCTGGGTGATCGGGTGGAGCCTGATCCTCGAATACAGCCTGGTGGTCAGCGCGGTAGCTGTCGGCTGGTCAGGCTATGCCGCGCCGTTGCTGCAGGGGACGTTGGGGATACCCATGTCGTTGATGCAGGGCCCGGAGCTTGGCGGGCTGGTCAATTTGCCGGCGATCTTCATCATCGGCGTGGTCGCGACGCTGCTGCTGCTCGGCACGCGTGAGAGCGCGACGCTGAACGCGCTCCTCGTGCTGGTGAAGATCGTCGCGCTGATCGTCTTCGTCGTGGTCGCGCTCCCATATTTCAACGCCGACAATTTCCACCCGTTCGCGCCGAACGGCTTTGCGAAGTCGACCGGGCCGGACGGCGTCGAGCGCGGGGTGATGGCCGCCGCAGCGATCATCTTCTTCGCCTTCTACGGCTTTGACGCGATCGCGACCGCAGCGGAGGAAACCCGCAAGCCGCAGCGCGACCTGCCGATCGCGATCATCGGATCGATGGTGGCATGCGTCATCATCTATGTCGCCGTGGCGGCGGCTGCCGTCGGCGCCCTGCCCTACACCAGCTTTGCCAGCAGCCCCGAGCCGCTGGCGCTGATCCTGCGCGAGTTGAACCAGCCGGGCGCAGCGACCTTCCTCGCCGGATCCGCGGTGATCGCGCTGCCGACGGTGATCCTGGCGTTCCTGTACGGTCAGTCGCGGATCTTCTTCGCGATGGCGCGCGACGGGCTGCTGCCAGCATCGCTCGCCCGGCTGTCGAGCCGGGGCAGCCCGGTGCGTATCACCATCTTCACGGCGGTGATCGTCGGGGTGATCGCGGGCGTCTTCCCGCTCGACGAGATCGCCGCACTCGCCAATGCGGGGACGCTGGCAGCCTTTGCCGCGGTCGCGCTGTGCATGATCCTGATGCGCCGCCGTGCGCCCGATCAGCCGCGCGCCTTTGCCACGCCGCTGCCGTGGCTGGTCGGCGGAATCGCGATTGCCGGCTGCGCCTATCTGTTCCTGAGCCTGCCGGCGCAGACGCAATTGTATTTCGTGCTGTGGAACGGCCTTGGCATCGGCATCTACCTGCTGGTGACGATGATGAAGAAGCCGCAGGCCGACGTTCAAGGCTGATCGCAACGCGGGGGTGACGCGCATCGCCCCCGCCCCTTGACCAAGTGGCGTCCGCTCCATAGCGGGCGCCGGCTTGGCGCGCTGCGCCGGCTGTCGGGGGAATATGTGCGCAACGTCATGATGATAGCGGCTGGCCTCGCCGCCGTGCCGGCCAGTGCGCAGGTGGCACCGGACTCCGTTGCACCAGCAAGCCCGCGGGATGTTGCGCGTGGCGAGGTGCTGGGCGAGCCGCTGGGCGACATCGTCGTCACCGCGCAGCATCGCGAGCAATCGGCGCAGCGTGTGCCGATCGCGATCACCGCGCTGAGCGGCGCGCGGCTGGAGGCAGAGGGCGCGGCCAACCTCGACCGCATCGGGGCGGCGGTGCCCAACCTGTACCTCGCGCGAAACTTCGGGACGAGTTCGGGCGCGCTCGTGTTCCTGCGCGGCGTGGGCGAAGGCGATTCGATCTTCACCAACGATCCGCCGGTCGGCATCTATGTCGACGACGTGATCCTGCCGCGGTCGACGGGATCGCTGCTCGACCTGATCGATGTCGAGCGGATCGAGGTGCTGCGCGGCCCGCAGGGGACGCTCTACGGCCGCAATACGAGCGGCGGCGCGATCAAATTGGTGATGAAGCGGCCGACGCTGGACGCGGTGAGCGGCGCGATGGACGTGACGCTGGGGAGTTACCACCGGCTGGACGCGCGCGGTGCGATCAACGTGCCGCTGGCCAGCGATGTCGCGGTTCGTGTCTCCGGCCTGTCGCGCAACCAGCGCGGTTGGGGGCGCAACCTGATCAATGGCGCGCGGGTCAACGGGCAGGACGTGCTGGGGGGCCGGGTATCCTTGCTGTGGGAACCGGATGCCGCGCTGACGATCCTGGCGACGGGTGACCTCACCCGCGATCGATCGGGGCCGCGTTTTCCGCAGCGGTTCCAACCCGATCCCGCCGCCCCCGGCCGCATCACCAACCGCTTCGTTGCGCCGAATGGAGATATCGACAATTTCCTGTCCGCCGACACCGATCCGCTGAACAGCACCGACAGCGGCGGGCTGTCGCTGCGTGCTGATTATCAGTTGGGCGGCGGGATGAAGCTGTCGTCGATCACCGGCTATCGCGCGCTGCGATCGCGCATCGGGTTCGACCAGACTGCCAATCCGCCGGGGGTCGGCAGCAACGTGATCCTGTTGCAGGATCAGCGGCAGCACAGCGTCAGCCAGGAAGTGCAGCTGACCGGATCGGCGCTCGGCGAGCGTGCTGAATGGGTCGCCGGCGCCTATTATTTCCACGAGCATAATGACCAGCTGACCGCCGTCAGCCTGGCGACGCCCGCGCGGTCGGATGCGCGGTTCCGCAACGGTGATTTCTTCAACGCGCCATCGCGCGGGGCGGGGACGAGCGGCAATTGGTCGCCCTATGAGCCGCGGCTCGATACTGACAGCTATTCGGCGTTCGGATCAATGACGGTCGCGCTCGATCCGCGCGCGCATGTGACCGCTGGCTTGCGCTATACCGATGAGCGCAAGCGCTACGCGGCGCGCTTCCTGACCGCACCCGACACCGTGCTGGTGCTGCCCGATGGGCGCGCGGCGCAGCGGCGGATTGCGCAGCGGTGGACCGACGTGTCGCCGCGCATTGCGGTCGATTATCGGCTGGGGAGCGAGGGAGGCGACAGCGCGCTGCTCTATGCCTCCGTGGCGAAGGGGTTCCGCAGCGGCAGTTTCGATGGGCGGGCGCGCAACATCAGCTTCGCGCTGGACCGGCAGGGCGCGATCGCGCCGGAGACGGTGTGGACCTATGAAGCCGGGGTGAAATCCGACTGGTTCAACCGGCGGCTGCGGGTGAACGCCGGCTATTTCATCAACGATTATATCGACATCGCCTTTTCCGCGTCGCGCGTGACGGCGGGGCCGCCGGAGATCTTTCGCCAGAATGTCGGCGATGCGCGGATTCAGGGGCTGGAGGTCGAATGGGCGGCGAACCCGTTGCCGGGGCTGGAGATCGGCGGGTGGATCGCGACGCTGGCGGACCGCTTCACGCGCCTGGCCTCAAGCCCGGGGTGCGGCGCGTTCGTTGCCGATGAGCGCCAGCTCGACCTGCGGTTCACCCCGTCGTTCCGCTATCAGCTGCGCGCCGCGCTGACCCGGCCGATCGGCGACGCGCAATGGCGTGTGGGCGGCGATGTGAGCGGCGCGTCCGACTATAACATCGCCTTGTGCAACGAGCCGCAGCACCGCGTGACCAACGCCGAAACGGTCAATGTGCAGGCCGGGATCGACTGGCGGGACTGGGGCGTGATGATCGCCGCGACGAACCTGACCGATCGCCGCTACAATAGCGGCAGCGTGGGGACGATCGGTTATCCGATCGCCCCGCGCGAAGTGACCGTGCAGCTGCGCCGGCGGTTCTGACCGCCAGCGCCCCTGCCCCGGTTTCCTGATCGGATCAGTGCAGCGCCAGTTCGTTGCGACCGACGACCATGTGGTGAACCTCATCCGGGCCGTCGGCGAAGCGCAGGTGGCGCACGTCGGCGTAAAGCTCGGCGAGCGGGGTCCATTTCGACACGCCGGTCGCGCCATGGATCTGGATCGCCTGGTCGATGATCTGGCAGGTCTTTTCCGGCACCATCGCCTTCACCATGCTGACCCAGACGCGCGCCTCGCGGTTGCCAAGCACGTCCATTGCCTTGGCCGCCTTCAGCACCATCAGGCGCATCGCCTCAATCTCGATCCGCGCGCGGCTGACGAGTTCGAGGTTCTTGCCCAGCATGATGAGCGAGCGACCGAATGCCTCGCGCGAATTGCCACGCTTCACCATCAGGTCGAGCGCGATTTCCGCCTTGCCGATGGTACGCATGCAGTGATGGATGCGGCCCGGCCCGAGGCGGACCTGCGAGATCTCGAACCCGCGGCCGACGCCGAGCAGGATGTTCTCCTCCGGCACGCGCACGTTGTTGAAGCGGATGTGCATGTGGCCGCGCGGCGCGTGATCCGCGCCAAAGACGTGCATCGGCCCGAGGATTTCGACGCCGGGGGTGTCGATCGGCACGAGGATTTGCGACTGCTGCTGCGAGCTTGGCCCATCCTCGCTGGTGCGGACCATGGTGATCATCACCTTGCAGCGCGGATCGCCGGCGCCCGAGATGTAATATTTCTCGCCATTGATGACCCATTCGCCATTTTCGAGCACCGCCTGGCAGCGGACGTTCTTGGCATCCGACGAGGCGACATCGGGCTCGGTCATCGCATAGGCGGAGCGGATCTCACCGGCGAGCAGCGGCTCCAGCCACTGCTTCTTCTGTTGGGGGGTGCCGACACGCTCAAGCACTTCCATGTTGCCGGTGTCGGGGGCCGAGCAGTTGAGCGATTCCGAGGCGAGCGGCGACTTGCCGAGTTCGGCGGCGATATAGGCATAGTCGAGGTTCGACAGCCCCTCGCCCGTTTCGGCATTGGGAAGGAAGAAGTTCCACAGGCCGGCGGCCTTTGCCTTCTCCTTGGCGCCTTCGAGCAATTCGAGCTGGCCCGGCGCGAAGCTCCAGCGGTCCTCGCGGCCTTCGCCAAGGCGGACATATTCCTCCATGATCGGATCGACGTTTTCGCGAATGTGGCGCTTGACCGCCTCAAAGAGCGGCCGGGCGCCCTCGGACATGCGCAGATCGTCAAGCTCGGGAATGGTGAAGATGTTGGACACGGGGGACGCAAGCCTCTCTTGATGATTGGCGCCAAGGCTAGCGCAGCGCGGATCATGCGCGAAATGACGTTTGTCGATCACGCACATGAGCACCATTCATGGCGTGCTGCCGGCAAAGGTTTCCTGCACCAGCGCCCGCAGCCAGGCATTGCCCGGGTCCCGCGCGGCACTTTCGTGCCAGAGCAGCTGGAGCGGCCATGCCGCGATCCGGAACGGCAGCGGCAGTACCTGGTGGTCAGCGACCGGCCTCAGCGCACGGGCATGGGCATCGAGCAGGGTCAGGATCATGTCGCTGCGCGCCACCGTCTGCCATGCCGACCAGATGTTCTGGCAGCGGACGCGCACGGTGCGCGACAGGCCTTTGGTGGCCAGCGCCTGATCCTCGAGCCCCAGCCCGGTTGAGCGGGGCGAGGCGTGGACGTGGTCGCAGGCAAGATAGGTCGCGAGATCGATCGCGCCGTCGATCGCCGGGTGACCGCGCCGTGCCGCGACGACCATCGTATCGGTGCGCAGCGGCTCGGCAAGCAGGCCGTCGATCGCCGCGCTTGGCACGTCGATCGCCATGTCCAGCTCGCCATGCGCCAGCGCGGCGGCGATCTCGCTGCGCCGGAAATTGACGCTGACCAGCGTCGCGCCGGGCGCCTGTGCCAGTGCGCGCGAAACGAGATCGGCAAAGAAGCGCGCCTCGTTCGCCTGGCGCAGCCCGATGCGAAAGCTGCGCTGCGTGGTGGCGGGATCGAAACGCGCGGCGGCGACCAGCGCCTGTTCCACCATGCCCAGCGCGTCGCGCACGGGACCGATGATTGCGCGCGCGAGCGCGGTCGGCACCATGGCATTGCCGAAGCGCACGAAAAGCTCGTCATCAAAGGCGACCCGCAGCTTGGCCAGCGAGTGGCTGATCGCCGATTGCGTCAGGTGCAGGTGCCGCGCCGCCGCGGTCACGCCCCCGCGCGAATAGATCGCCTCGAACACGCCGAGGAGGTTGAGGTCGATCCGACTGATCGGCCGGGTCATTCGCCCCGTCGCGCCGCGGCGGCTGCCGCGCGATCCGGGTCAAAGGCGGGGCGCTTCATGGTGAAGGTGTCGCTGTTGCGCAGATAGGTGCCGGTGCCATGGACGCGGCCGATCAGCCCCATGGCGGCCGTATCGAGATGGAGGCGTTCGCGATCAGTGACGAAGGCGTCCTGGACATGCGCGACCACCACCTCGCCCACGGCGATCACCTGGCGCGGGCCGATCTCCAGCATCTCGCGCCGGACGCATTCGAAGCTGACCGGCGCGCTGGCGATCAGCGGCGGTGTCACCCGGCTGGCGGGACGCGTCGCGATGCCGGCATAATCGATCTCGCTGACATTGCGCGGCGCATCGACGCAGGAGAGGTTCATCGCCTCGGCATCCGCCTCGCACACCAGGTTGATGACGAATTCACCGGTGTCGAAGATGTTGGTCGCGGTGTCCTTGTTCGCGCCCGACGCGTCCTTCAGCAGCCCCAGCACGACGAGCGGCGGATCATCGCCCATCGCGTTGAAGAAGCTGTAGGGCGCGGCGTTCACCACGCCGTTGCGCCCGCGCGTGGTGACCCAGGCGATCGGCCGCGGCGTGACGGTGGACACCAGGATCTTGTAGCGGTCGCGCGGCGCGAGATCGGACATGACGAACTGCATGCCGCCAGCGATGTCATCATCGGGCGGCGGGTGAAAGAGACTTGTCGCGTGCAGCCACGCGCCGCCGCTTTCGATCCCCCCGCACAACCGGGATGATCCAGATCAGTGACAAAGCAGCGTAACAGCGCCCCCGCCTACGACAATCACACTTTGTGTTGCTGGACCCCCGGCCCCATTGCTGACAAGGATGTAGGCAAGCAAAAGATGGTAACGGGGGAATGCATTGACGCAGGGATATACACGCCGGTCGCTTATCACATCGGCCGCGGCGGGAACGATGCTCATCGCATTTCCTGCCGCCGCGCGCACCAGGACGACCAGCACGGCCATTCCAAACCTGCTGACCCGCCAGTTTGAAGAACGGCTGACGCTAAATCCCGAAATGGCGACCTTCTTCGGGATTGATACTGGAGAACGGGCATCATTGCGCAGCCGGTTCAGTGAAAGTTCGTTGAGTGGACTTGACCGGGCGAGGCGGACGACGGCGAAACATCTTCGCGAGCTTCAGGCCATGCCGGACACTGATCTTTCCGATGAGCACCGGCTGGAACGCGAGGTATCGCTTTTCGACCTGGAGGCGCAGCACGCGCTGAACAGCTTTGCCTATCACGCCGGCAGCGGCCCCTATGGGCCGACGCCGCTGGAATCCGCCTATCAGAACAGCACGCTGTTGCTCCGCGACTTCCATCCGGTCACCAGCCGTGACGATGCAGAGGCCTATCTTACCCGGCTGGCGCTGATACCGGGGCTGATCGACGGCGAGAGCGCGCAGATCACGCGCAATGCGGCGGCCGGCGCGATCGCGCCGCGCGTGATCGTGGCGCAGTTGATTGCCATCCTGACGGCGGCTCGGGACGCTGATCCTGCCAAGGACGGGCTGGTCACCGCGATCGAGACCAAGGCCTCCGCACTAAAGCTGGCCGGCTATGGCGCGCGAGCACAGACAATCGTGGCGGATGGCATACGGCCCGCGCTGACGCGCCAGATCGCGGCGTTGCAGGCCGTGCTGCCGCGGGGAGCGGACGGCGCCAAGGCGGGCGTGGGCGTAGGCCGATTGCCCAACGGCGCTGCCTATTACGAAGCCTGCCTGCGCATGCATACGACGACGGACATGACGGCCGACGCGATCCACGCATTCGGCGTGGCGCAGGTCGCCACGCTCTCGACGCAGATTGACGCTCTGCTGAAAAGCCAGGGAATGGCGAGTGGCAGCATGAAGCAACGCACCAGCGCGCTGGCCGTCACATCCGACCAGGCATTTCCGGATACGGAGGAGGGGCGCGCGGCGATCATCGCGTACCTGAATGACCGGCTGGACCGCGTGAAGAAGAAGCTGCCCGAGGCATTCGGGCAGCTACCCAAGAACGGGTATGAAATCCGCCGGATGGCGCGGGAGATGGAAGACGGCAATCCGTTCGGTGTCGCCTACCCCGGCGCCGCCGATGGCAGCCGGCCGGGCGTCTTCTTCATCAACCTGCAATCGATCAGCGACTGGCCGCGCTATACGCTGCCGACGCTCGCCTTTCATGAAGCGGCGCCTGGGCATTTGTTCGACATCGCGCTTCAGCTCGAGGCCGGCGAGCTGCCGCTGTATCGCCGCACCTGGTTCTTCAACGGCTTTCGTGAAGGCTGGGGCCTGTATGCGGAGCAGGTCGCGGACGAACTGGGCATGTATGACGATGATCCCACCGGGAAGATCGGCTATCTGCAAAGCCATCTGTTCCGCGCTGCGCGGCTGGTCGTCGATACCGGCATCCACAGCCGTGGGTGGGATCGCGAGCGGGCGATCGACTATCTGACCGAGCATAGCTCGATGACACGCGATGGCGCTGCCAAGGAAGTGGACCGGTATATCGTGATGCCAGCGCAGGCCTGCAGCTACATGATCGGTCATACGACCTTCACCCGGCTGCGCGACGAGGCCAGCAAGCGGCCGGGCTTTGACCTTCGCGCCTTCCATGACTTCGTGCTGCAAGGCGGGGCGATGCCACTGACGGTGCTGGAACGCCGGTTGAAATCGTGGCCAAGCGCCTGACAACCGGTAACCATTTAACGGATTGGACTATAGCCTGCGCGGATCGTTGGCGTTACTCGCACGCGATCCGCAACCGGGGCCCATGACATTGACGATCCGCAGTATCGAGCATGAGCTCTACAGTGACATCTTCGTAGGCGACAGTGAAATGGCGCGGCTGATGCGCGCCCATGACTGGTCCGCCACGACGCTTGGCGATCCCGACTGTTGGCCAAACGCGCTGAAGGTGGCGCTTCGCCTGCTGCTGACGTCGCGGTTCGAGATGTGGCTCGGCTGGGGCTCCGACATCCATTTCTTCTACAACGACGCCTATCGCCCGACGCTGGGCAACAAGCATCCGCAGTCGCTGGGCACCCCGACGCGGATCCTGTGGGCGGAGATCTGGGACGACATCAAGGATCGTCTGGCGACCGTCTACGAGCAGGGCCAGTCGACCTGGGACCGCGCGCTGCTGCTGGTGCTGGAACGCAACGGCTATCGCGAGGAGACCTACCACACCTTCTCCTACAGCCCGCTGATCGGCGACACGGGTGCGGTGGAGGGCGTGTTCTGCGCGGTGTCGGAGGAGACCGATCGCGTCATCAGCGAGCGCCGGCTCGAATCGCTGCGTGAGCTCGCCTCCGGCCTCGCCGCGGCGCAGGGCCGCACGCAAGTGGTGGAGGCGGTGCAGACCGGCCTTGCGCATAACCGTTCGGACCTGCCGTTCAGCATCGTCTATCTGTTTGGCGAAGACGGTGCGCCGCAGATGGCGGCCCATGCCGGGATCGCGGCCGATCATCCGCTGACGTCGGCAGAGTGCTGGTCGCTTGACCGCTTATCCGACAACAACGCGATCCTGGTCGAGGATGCGCCGCCCGGCGACCTGCCGACCGGCAATTGGGACCGTTCCCCGTCGCGCATCGCGATCGTTCCGCTGGGTGCGCAGGTCGGGCACCGGCCGCGCGGCGCGCTGGTGGTCGGGCTCAACCCCTATCGCCCGGCGAGCGACCAATATCTGAGCTTCCTCGACCTGCTGGGCGGGCAGATCGCCTCCGGTCTGGCGAGCGCCGACGCGCTCGAGGCGCGCACGCGCGAGCGCGACCGGGTGCGCGACCTGTTCCGTCAGGCGCCCAGCTTCATGTGCATCGTGACCGGGCCCGATCACCGGTTCGAGCTGGTGAACAACGCCTATCTGCAGCTGGTCGGCCATCGTGACCTGATCGGCCTGTCGGCGCGCGAGGCGCTGCCGGAGATCGCCGGCCAGGGCTATTTCGAGCGGCTCGACCACGTCTATTCCACCGGTGAGCCCTATATCGGCCGCAACGTGCCGGTGATCGTCGAACGGCAGCCGGGGGCTGCGCCCGAGGAGCGGTTCGTCCACGTCGTCTACCAGCCGATCCGCGGCGAGGACGGGCGCGTCACCGGCATCTTCGTCGACGGTTATGACGCGACTCACCAGAAGCGCGCCGAGGACCAGCTGCACCAGCTGAACGAGACGCTGGAGCATCGCGTCGCTGAGCGCACCGAAGAACTGCGCGCCGCGCTGGAGAAGCTGCACCATGAGGCGGCCGAACGCGCGACGATGGAGCGCGCACTGCAACAGGCGCAGAAGCTGGAAGCGCTGGGCAAGTTGACCGGCGGGGTGGCGCACGATTTCAACAATCTGCTGCAGGTGATCAGCGGCAATCTGCAATTGCTCACCCGCGATGTGGTGGGGAACCCGCGTGCGGAAAAGCGCGTCGAGAATGCCATGGCGGGCGTCACCCGCGGCGCCAAGCTTGCCTCGCAATTGCTCGCCTTCGGCCGGCGGCAGCCGCTGGAACCCAAGGTCATCAACCTCGGGCGGCTGGTGCGCAGCATGGACGACCTGCTGCGGCGGTCGATCGGCGAGGACGTTGAAATCGAGACGATCGTCGCCGGGGGGCTGTGGAACACGCTGATCGACCCGAGCCAGATCGAGAATGCGATCCTGAACCTCGCGATCAACGCACGCGATGCGATGGCGAACGGCGGGCGGCTGACGATCGAGGCGAGCAACGCCTTCCTCGATGACGAATATTGCCGCCAGCATGAGGACGTGAATCCCGGCCAATATGTGATGATCGCGGTGACCGATACCGGTAGCGGCATCCCCCGCGAGCTGATCGACCAGGTGTTCGAGCCATTCTTCAGCACCAAGCCGGAGGGCAAGGGCACCGGGCTGGGGCTGTCGATGGTCCATGGCCTCGTCAAGCAGAGCGGCGGCCACGTGAAGATCTACAGCGAGGTGGACGAAGGAACGACGATCCGCCTGTACCTGCCGCGATCGGCCGAGGATGAGGATATCGTCACCGAGATCAGCGCGGGGCCGGCACGCGGGGGGTCGGAAACCGTGCTGGTGGTTGAGGACGACGACGAGGTGCGCGAGACCACCGTCGCGCTGCTGACCGAGCTTGGCTATCGCGTGCTGAAGTCACGCGACGCGCTGAGCGCGCTCAGCGTCGTCGACAGCGGCATCCCGATCGACCTGCTGTTCACCGACGTGGTGATGCCGGGGCCGCTGCGCAGTCCGGAGCTGGCGCGCAAGGCGAAGGAGCGGTTGCCGGAAATCGCGGTACTGTTCACGTCCGGCTATACCGAGAATGCGATCGTCCATCACGGACGGCTGGACCCGGGCGTGGAGCTGTTGTCGAAGCCCTATACGCGCGAGGCGCTGGCGCGGAAGGTGCGCCATGTGCTGGGGTCGCGAACGGCCCCGTAGCGCGCGGCGGCGGCCTGCCTGCGGCGATGATCGGCCTCGGATGGCGCAGGACCGGACAAGCCCTGGCCAGCGTTTAATCGCGCCGGTCGGGGGCGTCGCGATCGTGCGCCAGATCGACCGCGCTCCCCTGTTTTTCCGCGCGCGTGCGATAGAGCGCGGAGCGGGCGAGGAGCATGAAGGCGGCCGGCGCGGTGCAGGTCAGGAACAAGACGACGAGCAGCTCGTGAATCGACGGGCGGGTGCGCAGGACCGAGAAGCAGACGATCGAGGCGCTGACGATCAGCAGCATCCCGAGGCTGGCGCCGAGCGTCGGCGCGTGGACGCGGTCAAAGAAGGAATTGAGCCGCAGCAGGCCGATCGACCCGATCAGCGTGACGCCCGCGCCGGCGAGCACGAGCAGACCGACGAGCAGCGCTGCCCAGCCGGGAAGGTCCGGTGCCTGGATCATTCGATCACCTCGCCGCGCATCAGGAATTTGGACAAGGCAACGGTGCCGACGAAGCCGAGGAGCGCGATCGTGATGGCGGATTCGAAGTACAAGGTGCGCCCCGTCTGGATGCCGAAGGTGAGCAGCAGCAGCATCGCATTGGTGAAAAAGGTGTCGAGCCCCAGCACGCGATCCTGCGCGCGCGGCCCCATGGCCATGCGATAGGCTGCACACATCATCGCCGCGCCGAGCATGACCTGCGCAGCCGTGATGGCGAGGGCGAGGACGATCATCGTCACCGTTCAAAGATCTCCATCAGCAGCGATTCATACCGGCCCTTGATCAGCTGGATCCAGCTTTCCTCGTCCACCAGGTCGAGCACGTGGAGCAGCAAGGTGCCGCGGCGGCGATCGAAGTCGACCCACAGGGTACCCGGCGTCGCGGTGACGATCAGCGCGAGGCAGGCGATTGCCTGCCGGTTGGTGAGCGAGATGGGGATGGTGATGAAATCGGCCACCCGGTCGCGCCGGCGCGAGACGATGATCGCCGCCACCGCTAGGTTGGAGCGCAGGATATCGACCGCGACATGGCCGAAGAGCCGCGGCAGCGGGCGAAGGTTCACCCGGATGGGCGGGCCGGCGTAGAGCGCGGCAAAGGCGTGCGTAGCGAGCAGCGCGGCGGCCGCGCCGAGCAGGATCTGCCCGGGCGACACCGACTGGGTGAGCATCAGCCAGATGCCCAGCAGCGCCAGCGCGAGGAGCGGATGCGGGAGCAGGCGGCGGATCATGGCCGCCCCTCCTGCGCGGCGATGCGCGAGGCACCGAGCACGGCTTGGACATAGCCCTGTCGATCGCCGAGCGACTGGCCCGCGCGCTCCATGTAGCGCATCACCGGCCCCGCGAAGACCATGAGGCCGAGGCAGACGACGAGCAGCAGGCCGACCGGCACCGCCTCGCTGACGCGCAGCGCAGGCTGCGGCATGTCCGACGGGCCCCAGATGAGGTCGATGCCCGCACGGCTGGTGGAGATCAGCGTGGCCAAGCCCGAGCCGATCATCAGCGCGATCAGCACCCAGGTGGCAGGCGCGACCTTTTCACCCAGGTTCAGCAGGCCGTCGATCATCGCGAACTTGGCGATGAAGCCCGACAGCGGCGGAAGCCCGGCGATCAGCAGCGCACAGAAGGCGAAGCCGCCGCCGATGATCGCCAGCGTCGCCGGGATCACGACGCCGACCTCCGTCTCGCGTTCGTCGGGCGGGCCGGCATATTCATCGTCGAACACCGGCTCCCCCACGGCGAGCGGCCCCATGTCACGCCGGTCGATCAATTCGATCAGCAGGTAGAAGGCGCTGATGCCGAGCGTCGAGCTGACCAGATAGAACAGCGCGCCGGCAAGGACGTCGCCCTCCCCGGCGCCGACCGCGGCGAGCAGCGTGCCGGCCGAGACGATCAGCGAATAGCCGGCGATGCGCGTCAGCGTGCGGACCGCCAGCACGCCGATCATGCCGAAGGCGATCGTCGCCATGCCGCCGAACAGCAGCCATTCCTCACCGAAGTTGCCGCCCTGAATGCCGAACAGCAGGAGATAGACGCGCAGCAGCGCGTAGATGCCGACCTTGCTGAGGATCGCGAACAGCGCCGCGACCGGCGGCGCGGCGGCGGCATAGGTGCGCGGCAGCCAGAAGCCGAGCGGGTACATGCCCGCCTTCACCAGGAAGGCGATGCCGAGGATCGCCATGCCGCTTTGCAGCAGCGCGAGATTCTCCGGGCCGACGGCGCGGATGCGCAGCGTCAGATCGGCCATGTTGAGCGTGCCGGTGACGCCATAGACCATCGCCGCGCCGATCAGGAACAGCAGCGAGGTCGCCACGTTGATCGCGACATAATGCAGCGCGGCCTTGATGCGCGCCTTGCCCGATCCGTGCAGCAGCAGGCCGAAGGACGCCGCCAGCAGGACCTCGAAGAACACGAACAGGTTGAACAGGTCGCCGGTCAGGAAGGCGCCGTTCAGCCCCATCAGCTGGAACAGGAACAAGGCGTGGAAGCGCGGCCCGGCGCGGTCCCAGCGCGCGGTGGCATAGATCAGCGACGTGAGGCCGAGGGTGCTGGTAAGCACCAGCATCAGCGCGGACAGCCAGTCGAGCACCAGCACGATGCCGACCGGCGCGGGCCAGTTGCCGACCAGATAGGCGACGGTCGCACGCTGCCCGGCGAAGCCGGCGGAGGCGACCTGCATGAGGAGCGCGATCGAGACGCCCAGCAAGGCAGCGGCGGTGCCGAGCGCGATCACGCGCTTTGCCACCACGCGCTGCTCCTTCAGCAGCAGGATGATCGCCGCCGCCACCATCGGCAGCAGCACGGGAGCGATGATAAGATGACGTGCCCAGTCCACCGTCATTCGCCGTCGTCCCCGTCGACATGGTCGGTCCCGGTGATGCCGCGCGAGGCGAGCAGGACGACGAGCAGCAGCGCCGTCATCGCGAAAGAGATGACGATCGCGGTCAGCACCAGCGCCTGGGGCAGCGGATCATCATAGCCGCTGGCATCCCCGGCGATGGCGCCGACGATCGGCGGGGCATCCACCTTCAGCCGGCCCATCGCGTAGATGAACAGGTTCACCGCATAGGACAGGAGCGACAGGCCAAGGATCACCTGGAAGGTGCGCGGGCGAAGAATCAGCCACACACCCGACGAGGTGAGGACACCGATGCCAAGGGCGAGAACAAGCTCCATCAGACGTGCTCCGGCGCGGGATCGACCGGCGGGCTCTTGCGCCGCACGGGGGTGCGGATCGACTGGTGTGCGATCGCGATCAGGATGACGCCGGTGGCGCCGACCACCAGCAGATAGACGCCAAGGTCGAACAGCAGCGCGGTCGCCGCCGGCACCTTGCCGATCACCGGCAGGTCCAGATAGCGGAACCAGGAGGTGAGGAACGGCCGGTCGAACAGCATCGCGCCCGCCCCCGTCCCGGCCGCGCCGAGCAGGCCGATCGCCATCCAGTTGATCGGCCGGACCCGGAGCCGCGCCTCCACATGGCGGGTGCCCGACGCGATATATTGCAGCACCAGCGCGATCGACATGGTGACGCCGGCGGCAAAACCGCCGCCCGGCAGGTCATGCCCGCGGATCAGCAGGTAGAGCGCGAACACGATGATGACCGGGAACAGCCATTCGATGATCACGCGCGGCGCGAGCAGATAGTCGGAGAGCGTGTCACCGCGTTCCCGGCCCTCGCCCGCGTCGTCATAGGCGTCCTGCCGCAATTGCTGCTTGGGCAGGCCGACGCTTTCGCCAGCCGGGCGGAAGCGGCGCAGCAGCGAGAAGACGGTCAGCGCGACGATCGCCAGCACGGTGATCTCGCCAAAGGTATCAAAGGCGCGGAAATCGACGAGGATGACGTTCACGACATTGCGGCCACCCGCCGCGACATAGGATTGCTCCACAAAGTAGCGCGAGATGGTCGCCGGCAGCGGGCGGGTCATCACGGCATAGGAGATGAGCGCCATGCCAGCGCCGGCCAGCACCGCGAGCAGGAGATCGCGCCCGCGGCGGAAGCGTACGCGGGACGGCGTATGATGTTCGGGCCAGACGTCGGGCAGGCGCTGCGGCAGCCAGCGCAGGCCCAGCAGCAGCAGCACCGTCGTCACCGTCTCGACCAGCAGCTGCGTGAGCGCGAGATCGGGGGCGGAAAGCCAGACGAAGCTGATGCAGCTGATCATGCCGACGCCCGACACCAGCACCACCGCAGCGAGGCGATGGTATTTCGCCTGCCAGGCGCCGGCGATGGCGAGCACCGCGCCGATCACCCACAACATGCCAAAGCCCGGATCCAGCACGGTGCCGAGCCGCGTACCCAGCGAATAGCCGTGGCTGAGGAAGGGGAGCACGCCCGCAAGGCAGGCGACCGAGACGAGGATGCGCAATTGCGGCTGCAGCCGGCTGGTTCCCGCGCGCGGCAGGACCCAGCGGGCGCCGGTGACGAGCCAGTAGAGCGCGGCATCGAACATGCGGCGGCCCTTGAGCAGGCCGACGAGCGGCGGCGCGCTCATCGCGTTCAGGCGGCGGGCGAAGATCACATAAGCAAAGGTGCCGAGCACCATCGCCACCACGCTCAGGAACAGCGGGAAGTTGAACCCGTGCCAGATCGCCAGGCTGTACACCGGCATGCGTTCACCGAGCACCGAAGCGGCGGCGAGCGAGAGCACCGGGCCGATGGTGATCGCCGGGACGATCCCGATGAGGAGGCAGGCGAGCACCAGCACCTCGATCGGCACGCGCATCCAGCGCGGCGCCTCGTGCGGGACACGATCGAGCTGCGGCGGCGGGCCGAAGAACGTCTTGTGGATGAAGCGCACCGAATAGAGCACGCTGAAGATCAGCGCGACCGTGACGAGATAGGGCAACGCCTGATCGAGCCAGGTGTCGTTGTAATCCTCCAGCGCCTCGGCGAGCAGCATTTCCTTCGACAGGAACCCGTTGAGCAGCGGCACGCCGGCCATCGCCGCGGCCGCGACCATCGCAAGCGTCGCGGTGATCGGCATGAAGCGGTAGAGGCCGCTCAGCTTCCTCAGGTCACGCGTACCCGCCTCATGATCGATGATGCCGGCGGCCATGAACAGCGATGCCTTGAAGGTCGCATGGTTCAGCGTGTGGAAGATCGCGGCGACCAGCGCGAGCGGGCTGCCGATCCCCAGCAGCAGCGTGATGATGCCGAGGTGGCTGATCGTCGAATAGGCGAGCAGCCCCTTCAGATCCTGCTGGAAGATCGCCGCCCAGGCGCCGATCATCAGCGTCGCGATGCCGGTGAGCGTGACGACGAAATACCAGGTGTCGGTGCCGGCCAGCACCGGCCACAGCCGCATCATGACGAAGATGCCGGCCTTCACCATCGTCGCCGAGTGGAGATAGGCGGACACCGGCGTCGGGGCGGCCATGGCGTGCGGCAGCCAAAAGTGGAACGGGAATTGCGCGCTCTTGCTGAAGGCGCCGATGAGGATGAGGATCAGCACCGGCTTGTACAGCGGATGCGCCTTGATCGTCTCGCCGGCGGAAAGGACCACCTGCAGATCGTAGCTGCCGACGATCTTGCCGATCAGCACCACGCCGATCAGCAGGCACAGCCCGCCCGTCGCGGTGACGAGCAACGCCATCCGCGCCGCGGTGCGCGCGCTTTCATTCTGGTGCCAATAGCCGATCAGCAGGAACGAGACGAGGCTGGTCATTTCCCAGAAGAAGGCCAGCTGGACGAGGTTGCCCGACAGGACGAGGCCGAGCATCGCGCCCATGAAAGCAAGCAGGAAGGAGAAGAAGCGCGGGACCGGGTCTTCCGGCGACATGTAATAGCGGGCGTAGAGGACGACGAGGAAGCCGATCGCCAGCACCATCATCGCGAACACCCAGGACAGGCCGTCGAGCCGAAGCACGAGGTTCAGGCCGAGCGAGGGCAGCCATTCGACACGGCTTTCGAGCAGGCCGCCGCCCGCCAGCGCAGGATACAGCAGCCCCACCAGGATGGTGCCCGCGAGCGCCGTTACCCCGGCGATCGATGCGGCGGCGGTACGCGCGCCCGGCCGCAACAGCGCGGCGGCGAGGCTCCCCGCGAACGGGAGCAGAAGGATCAGCCACAACAGGCCTGTGCCAGACGTCGGTATCCCACGACCTCCAATGGATGCGATGATTTCGGCAAAGCCAACGGTTCTGGGGGACTATCGCGAAAAACGCGCGAGTGCCACCCCCACGAACGGACAGATTTGCCGCCAACCACCGCGCCGGTAAGGCCCACGCAGCGAAAATCCCTGGATTGTGAAGGATGTGGCGACGGGTGGCGGGTCGGGGGTGGCGCTCGCGCGTTTTTCGCGATAGTCCCCCAGAAC